>NZ_JBYQFR010000015.1:0-99206 GCF_058266945.1 Arthrobacter sp. E70
GAAAGCCCTGGGCGGGGCCGGTTCCCGGGGGCCGGTGCAGGCCACCTAGTTGTGGGCCGCCGCCCACCAGTTCAGGGAGGCGGCGAACACCAGCCACGAGATGTACGGCAGGAGGAGCAGCCCGGCGGTGCGGCTGATGGGACCGAAGTACAGGACAGTCACGCTGACTGCGGCGATGAGGGCGAGGATGATGGCAAGCCCCAGCCACAGTGCAGCGGCTCCCAGCGCGGGGTAGAGGGCGAAGAACACCGGGGTCCAGGCGAGGTTGAGCGCCAGTTGGATCCCGTAAACAGCCAGCGCCCGCCGGGTCCCTGACCGCTTGCGCCACACGAGCCATGCGGCAACCGCCATTGCCGCATAAAGGATTGTCCAGACCGGGCCGAAGACGGTGTTGGGCGGGGACCAGGGCGCCTTGTCCGCCGTGGCGTACCAGCCGTTGACGTTGCTGGCCGACGCCAGCCCACCCAGTCCTGCCACCACCAGGGACGCCAGCAGGAACGCGGCAAGTGCGGCAGCCTGGGCCCCGGCACCGTACGGCCGCCCGCTCTGCACGGAAGTAGTGCTCTGTTCCCCGTCGGGCCTCATGCTCCAACCCTTGCCGAACCGCGTCAGCCCCGTCAAGGTGCAGCTCCGCGGACAGCCGGCGCCATGCCAAAAGCGCCCGGGGGAGAAGGCTGGAGTGGCCGAGGCTTTAGACTTGAGGCTGCATGTCCGCACGCATCCAGAACCACCGAAACCGCGCACAAACCCGATTGGACACGGCCCCCTTGCGAGAATTCACCGCACGTTTTGCCACAGCCGAGGAAATTGAGAACTGGGACAAGCACGTCACGGCCAACCCGAACGGCGGCAACATGCTGCAGTCCGCGGCCTACGCATCCGTCAAGAACGGCAGCGGCTGGAAAGTCCGCTTCCTGGTGCTGGAGAGCGAGGGAAGCACCAGCTACAACCTGGTGCTGGAGAAGAAGTTCCCGGTCCTCGGCCGCCTGTGGTACCTCATCAAGGGCCCGGACCTGCAGTCCGCGGCGGACCTGAAACCCGCCCTTGAAGCCTGCGCTGCCTTCGTCCGCAGCCAGAAGCTGAACGTCTTCACCATCAAGATCGAGCCCGACGTCGTGGACTCCGAGGACGCGCGGGCCCGGCTCGCGGCCGCCCACCTGGTGAAGGCCCCCAACATCCAGTCCAACGATTCCACCGCGCTGCTGGACATCTCCGGCACCGGGGAGGAAGTCTTCAAAGCGATTTCCTCGCGGGCCCGCAACGCCATCCGCCGCGCCGAGCGCGAGGGCTGCCAGGTGGTCCGGCAGGAACAGGGACCGGAAACGTACCGCGCCCTGTACGACCTCATGGCTGACACAGTCAAGGCCAAAGGCTCCATGCCCCTGCGCAGCTACGACTACTACGCCCGCTTCTGGGACGAATTCTGCAACCGCGGCCAGGGAAACTTCTTCTTCGTTTACGAGGACGGTAAGCCCAGCGTGGGAGCCTTCGTGATCAACTACGGCGCGAAAGCAACCTACAAGGATGGCGGCTCAACCCAGAACCGCAAGCAGTACGGCGATTCCCACCTGGTGCAGTGGGCGGCCATCAGCCGGATGCAGGAGCTCGGCTGTACTGAATACGACTTTTGCGGCACCCCGCCGTCCTCCCGCATCAAGGACAAGAGCCACAACCTGTACGGCATGGGCATGTTTAAAACCAGCTTCACCAAGACAGTGACTGACTTTGTGGGCTGCTACGACTACGTCCTGGCACCGCTCAAGCATCGGCTCTGGGTCAACGGCGGAGAAAAGGTCTTCCGCCGGATTGAAACCGCCCGCACGGGCCAGCAGTTCTACTGACAGGTCCTGCCAGGCGTTCGGTGCCGGCGCGCCACCGCCGGTGCCGCCAGCCCGCCCGGCTCCTGCCCCCGCTCAACGTCCCGAACAACGTCCCGAACAACGTCCCGCCCAGCGCGTGCCCGCCCGGCCGCGAAGAGTTCGAAAAGAAGGTCATTCCTTGAATACAGTTTCCGCCGCTACCGAACTCGAGTACGCCATCCTCAGCGACGCCGACTTCGAGGCCTTCGCCCTGAAGCACCCGCAGAACAGCTTCCTGCAGTCCATCGACTTCGCCCGGTTCCAGCGTGCGCGGGGGCAGCAGGTGGAACTCTTCGGAGTCCGGCGCGACGGCGAGCTTGTGGCGGCCGGAAAGCTGAACTACACCACCACCCGGCTCGGCTACACTGTCTGCGAATGCGCCAAGGGCCCCCTCATGGACTACACGGACGGGGAACTGGTGGGCGCCGTCGTCGAACTTCTCCGCAAGCACGCTGCCGGGCGCAAAGCTGCGGAGCTGCGCATCTCGCCGAACCTGCACTACATTGCCCGGGATGCCGAGGGAGCCGAACACCCCGAAATCGAGGACAACCGGCCACTGGTGGCGGACCTGGAACGCCTGGGGTTCCGGCACCAGGGACTGGACATGAACTTCGTCAACGTGAACTGGATGTTCATCAAGAACCTCTCAGGCATCCAGGATGCCGAGGAACTGATCATGGGCACCAGTTACCGGACCCGCAAAGCGATCCGCAAGGCGGAGAAGAACGGCGTCTTCCTGGAACAGGCCACCCTGGATACCCTGGACGACTTCTACGGGGCACTGAGCCGGGCCGGTGACGAAAAGGGGTTCGTCTACCGGGAACGCGCCTACTACGAGCACCTGCTCCGCACCACGTCGCCCGAGTTCACCAAGCTCATGATGGCCAAGATCGACATCCCGGCCTACCGTAAATCCATCACCGAACGCCTGGCCGCGGAGTCTGCCACCGCCGCAGACCTTCGCCGTGAGGTGGAGGAAACCGGCAGCAAGAAGAAAGCCAACCGGCTCAAGGTAGTCCAGGACCTCGTGGACAGCTACGAGCGCAGCTTGAAGGACATCGAACGGTTCCCTGACTCCGTGGGCACGGCCACCGTCGCAGCCATTCACTTCGTCTGCTACGGCGACGAGGTGGTGTGCGTCATCGGCGGCACCGTCCAGGACTACATCTACTTCAACGGCGCCACCTCCCTCTACTGGGGGATGATGCTGCACGCGCTGGAGAAGGGGTACCCGCGGTACAACTTCTACGGCACCTTCGGCATCTCCGGACAGGATGAGGAAGGCCATGGCGGGTACGAATTCAAGAAGGGCTTCGGCGGCGAGGTGGTCCAACTGGTGGGCGACTTCGTGCTGCCCGTCCGGCCCGCCGTCTTCCACGCCAACCGGATCGCCAGGAACGTCGCAGCGGCAGCCCGCACCATCCTGGGCAAGCTGCCACTGAAGCGGAAAGCCTGACTGAACGTACATCGCGCACTGGGAGGAGGCGACCTTGACTGACCGGCCAGAACACCCCGGCCGCAGGCCGAAGATTGACGGCCTGCCCAAAACCGAGCCGCTGACCCCCGCGCAGCTTCGCCAGGATGCTGCCGCCAAGAGGATGCTGCGCCGGCTGGTGCAGGGTGAAAACCCGCCCACAGCACCGTTGAGCATCGTGGACAGGCTGGCCGGCAGTCCCTATGCGAACCCCACCATCCAGGTGGGCGGGGTGGACACGTCTGCCCGGAAGACCCTGGACTTCGCCCTGCACCTGGCCGAAACCATGTTCCGCTACGGTGCAGGCGCCCTGGAGGTGGAAACCAGCATCATTGCCGTCACCGCAGCTTTGGGGCTGAAGAACATCGAAGTGGACATCACCAACCAGTCAGTCGGCATCAACTACGCGCCCAAGGACCAAACACCCATCGCCCTGCTGCGGGTGGTGCGCTCATGGACCAACAACTACGCGGGCCTGGCCAAGGTGCACCAGCTTGTGACGGACATTGTGGCCGGCGGCGTGGGCCGTGACGAGGCCATCCGCCGGCTCAACGAGGCCATTACCAGCCCCAAACCGTTCCCGCGCTGGATGGTCACGGTGGCCTTTGGCATCTTCGCTGCCGTGTTCGTCGGCGTGCTGGGTGGGGGACCGGTCTCCTCTGCCATTGCGTTCGTGGCCAATATCGCTGTCAGCCTGCTCGCCCGCCGACTGGGGCGCTGGCGGATGCCCGACTTCTTCATCACGGCCAGCTGTTCGTTCGTGGTCACCATGCTCGCCCTGCTGCTGTGGCAGTTCGGCCTCACCAACTCGCCCTCCATCGTGGTGGTGGGCGGCATCCTGCTGCTCCTGCCCACGGGGCGCCTGGTTTCCTCCGTGCAGGACGCCATTAACGGCTTCCCGGTGACGGCAGCCGGCCGGTTCCTCTCGACCCTGCTCACCTTCGGCGCCATCGTGGCAGGGATCGCTGTGGCCTTCGTAGTGGGGGAGCTGACCGGCCTGCAGCGCATCGACGTCACGCAGACCTTCCCGCCGGCCTACGACCTGTGGGTCCTCATTCTCTTCGTTGCCGCCGCTGTGATGGCCATCGGCATTACTGAACAAACCACATGGAAGCTCCTGCTGCCTACGGCAGCCGTAGGCGTCGCGGGATACCTGGTGCTGCTGGGCGCCGGCCTGCTGGGGATCGGTGACCGCTTCTCGCCGGCCCTGGCCGCCGTCGTCATCGGCCTGCTGGCGCGGGTGGTGGCCTTGCGGATGGGTGCCCCGCAGCTGGTGGTGGCCGTCCCGGCGGCTTTGATTCTCCTGCCGGGCCTGACGATTTTCCGCTCCATGTACGTACTGACCGTGGAGGAGGCTGAGATCCTGGCCGGTGCCGGGGGGATGCTCAGCGCCGGTGCCATTGTGCTGGGAACGGCCGGTGGCATCGTCCTGGGCGACGTGCTGGCCCGCCCGTTGACGCGGAGCCTGGCCAGCAATGAGCAGCGGCGCGCCCGGCGCCGCTAGGCAGCACAGGGGCAGGCGCCGCTAGATCTGGCCTACCGGCAGCTTCTTCTCGGCCTGGAAGACATCCTCCACACGGCCTTGTGCCCAGTAGCCGGAGAGGGAAACCTGCCGTCGGTCCAGGCCGCGCTGCTTGAAGAAGACCTCACGAAGGGCCTTCATGTAGCCCCGTTCCCCGTGGGCGAAGACGTCCACCGTGCCCTCAGGCCATTCTGCGTCCGCCACGGCATTGGCCAGCAGGTCGCTGGAACCTGCCGGGGCGCCGTTGCGGGCCAGCCAGGTGACGGTCATGCCGGCGGGGGCGTTGATCGCCTGGATGTCGGCCTCGGTTCCGACCTCCAGGAAGGCCAGCCCCCTGGCCTGCGCGGGCAGCGACTCGATGGACGCGGCGATGGCCGGCAGGGCCGCCTCGTCCCCTGCGAACAGGTACCAGTCCGCCTCAGGATTCGGGTTGTAGGCACCCCCGGGTCCGGTAAAGGTCAGGGCGTCACCCGGCTGGGCCTTGGCCGCCCATGGACCTGCCAGGCCCTCATCGCCATGGACCACGAAATCGATGGCCAGTTCCCCTGCGGCCTCGTCAACCCACCGCAGGGTATAGGTGCGGGTGAACGGCCACTGCTCGCGCGGCATGGTCTCCCGGATGGCCCAAAGATCCAGCGGAGCGGGGTACTCGACGCCAGGCTGCGGAAAGACGATTTTCACGTACCGGTCCACGAAGCCGTTGTTGACGAAGTCTGCGAAGCCATCCCCGCCGGCCACGATACGGACCATGTGCGGCGAGAGCTGCTCCGTGCGCAGTACCGCCAGGTTGACCTGGGGCCGGTTTTTCTTGGTGGCGCTGGTGGCGGCGGGAACAATGCTCATAAGGCCAGCCTAAGCTAGGCCACCGGCGGGAGCTCCCAGGTTACGTCCACCGCACCCTGCTCCCGGAGCAGCTGGTTCACCCGGCTGAAGGGCTTTGAACCGAAGAATCCGCGGGAGGCGGACAGCGGGCTCGGGTGCGCGCTCGCCACCACAGGGACGTCGGCCAGGTACTGCCTGACGCCCTCCGCCTCCTTCCCCCACAGGACGGCCACCAGCGGCACCTTGGACCCGTCCGCCGCCCGCCGGTTGGCGACGGCGGTGACTGCCGCCGTCGTAATCTCCTCCCAGCCTTTGCCGCGGTGCGATCCCGCCGCCCCCGCCCGGACTGTCAGCACGCGGTTCAGAAGCAGCACGCCCTGGTCGGTCCACGCAGAGAGGTCCCCGTGGACGCGCGGGGGGAAGCCAAGATCCGATTCGAGTTCCCGGTAGATGTTGACCAGGCTGCGCGGAAGGGGCCGGGCGTGCGGCTCGACGGAAAACGACAGGCCGACGGCATGGCCGGGCGTGGGGTAGGGATCCTGGCCCACGATGAGGACCTTCACGTCCTTGAGGGGCTGCCGGAAGGCGCGCAGGACGTTCGACGGCGGCGGCAGCAGCGGGTGCCCGTCAGTCTCTTCCGCGGCAAGGAAGTCCAGGACCGCGCGCAGCTTCCCCTCGATGCCCGCCAGCGCCTCCGCCCAGTCGGGGGCCATGAGATCGGCCATCGGCAACGCCGCGAGGTCCACGAACCTCAGGGCGTCCGCCGGGTCCTGCTGCAGTTCGAAGAGCGCATCGGATTCCAACATCATTCCATTCTGGCAGGCGCGTTTCCCCTGCCCGGGCTGGGCGGGCCGAGGCCGCCAAATGACATGGCTGTTATTCGCCCGTAGCATAGGGGTGAGACATTGACCGTAACCAGCGAAGGAGTGTGCCGTGGCGGAACCGGCCCGGGAACACCTGCCGGAGCAGGAGCCGCGGAAGTCCCTTCTGGCAGACTTTTCCCTCCGTGAGTCTTCCCTCAGCGAGCGTGAGCAGCAGATGCTGGCCCTGGAACGGCAGTGGTGGAAGTATGCCGGGGCCAAGGAACAGGCCATCCGGGAGCTGTTCGACCTCTCCGCAACCCATTACTACCAGCTGCTCAACGCCCTGATCGACCGCGAGGATGCACTGGCCCACGATCCCATGCTGGTGAAGAGATTGCGTAGACTACGTACGTCGCGCCACCGTGCACGTACCGCCCGGCGCCTGGGGTCCGACGCCTAGGACCCCCCGCCACGGCCTCCCGCAGCAATTCCCAAGGATGCATCCATGACCAAATACGCCCGCGATGAATTCGACAAGGTTCCGGAAACCGGGTCGCGACAAGGTGTCCACCGGACCGCGTCGGCCCCGACCCGGGTACGGCTGTGGCCCATCCTGGCGGTGGGCGTGGCCGCGCTGGCCATCGGACTGGTGTCCTTCCTCATCCTTCCGAAGCTCGGCTTCGGCGGAGTCGAGAGCCAGGCGTCGGCAAGCATGGAAGGCAGCCCCCTCGCGGTGACCGGAGCAACCGCCTCAGCCCAAGCCGCCGGCTCCGTGCCCCCTGCCACCGCCGCACCGTCGGCGTCCGCGGAGTCCTCCGCCGGCAGCGGGCCGGAGCCCACAGCGTCGGCCACCCGGCAGGCCGTCGTCAACAAGGCGCAGGCAGTGTCTGTTTACAACGCCACAGGTGTTGGCGGGCTGGCGAGCCGGGTGGGCGGAACGGTCCAGGCCGACGGCTGGCAACTGGGCCAGGTAGGCAACTGGGCAGGTGCCCCGCAGAAGACCTCCGTGGTGTTCTACGCCGGCGAAGGGCAGCTGGCAAGCGCCCAGGAGCTGGCAGCATTGCTGAACGTTCCCACCGTGGTGAACAGCTCCGAATTCCAGTCGCCCCTGGTGGTGGTGCTCGGCCCCGGGTACCGGTAGCCGCAGCTCCAGTCACGCCTGCATAACGTTCGCCGACCGATTATGGTGCGGGCCCGTGGCGGGCGCCGGTATTGGCTAGAGTGGCTTTCAGCCGGCCCGGCCGGACTGCACCCAACAGCACGGACCCGCCCGGTCCCAACGGAAAGAGTTGTTCATTATGGCACTGGGAACCGTCAAATGGTTCAACGCCGAAAAGGGCTACGGCTTCATCACCGTTGACGGCTCGGGGGATGACATTTTCGTCCACTGGTCAGCCATCCTGGGCGAGGGCTACCGGGCACTCGACGAGGGCCAGCGGGTGGAGCTGGAAGTGGGCGAAGGCGAAAAAGGCCCGCAGGCGGAAAACGTCCGGCCCGCGCAGTGATGCCGGTCCTCCGCTCCGCTGCCTTTTCCCGGGTGGCAGGCACCCTCGCGCTGGCCGTTCTTCTCGCACTCACGGGCTGCGCCGGTACGAGCGGCAATGCCCGGGTTGAACAGGTGGAGGCCTCCGGTGACGGCATCCTCCGCGTAGGCCTGATACTGGACAACACCGGCGGCAACGCCTTCCTCAACGCGCCCCAGCTTGCCGCCGCCAAGCTGGCGGTCCAGGACATTAATGCGGCAGGCGGCCACAAGGGCCGGCCGGTGGAACTGCTGCCCGTCAACCAGGACCAGGACACGTCCGGGCAGGCCCGCGCCCTGGTGGCGGCCAAGGCGGATGTGGTGATCGGTCCCACCGACTCCAGCCATGCCTCCGCCGCCGTCGAGGTGCTTTCCCGGGCCCGGACACCGCTGATCTCGCCGGCCAACACTGCGGCCGCCCTGACCGGGATCGACAGCGGAGGGTACTACTTCCGGACCGCGGCGGCCGATGTCGCCCAGGGGCCGGTGCTGGCCAAACTGGCCAAGGACGCCGGCGCTGCCTCCATCAGCGTGGTGTCCCAGGACGGCGCCTATGGAAAAGACCTCGCGGCCGCCGTGACCGAAGCAGCCCGGCAGTCCGGGCTGACAGTCCTGCCGGGCGGCGTCTTCAAACCAGGCAACGCCGCACCTGCCGCAACTGCGGCAGGCAAGGCCAACCCCGATGCCGTCGTCCTGGTAGCACGCGAGGGGGCGCAGGGCGCCCTGGCGGAACTGAGCAACGCCGGCCTGAACGGGTCCAGGATCCTCCTCAGCGACGGCGCCTTCGGGCGTTACGGGTCCCGGCTCGGCTCACGCGCACTCGACGGGGCACGGGCAGTGGTCCCGGGCCAGCTTCCCACTGCCGCGTTCCAGGGGAGGCTGCTCGACGTTGACAAGTCCCTGAAGGACGTGTCCTACGCCGCGGAAACGTATGACGCCGTAACCCTCGCGGCCCTCGCCGCGGCCCGTGCCCAGGACGATGCCGGGCGGTCCATCGCGGCCAACCTGGTCGCCGTCTCGGGCGGAGCTACCTCAGACGGCGCATCGACACCGCGCGGGGCTGCGGCAGCAGGCACGGCGCAGCCATCCGCCCCGTGCCGCGCGTACAAAGAGTGCCTGTCCGGCCTTGCCGCCGGCTCGGCGGTAGATTACGACGGCGAGTCCGGGCCGGTCGCGTTTGATGCCCACGGCGACATCACCACAGCAACCTTCACCGTCTACACCTACGGCGCGGACAACAACCCCGCCCCCACCGGCCACGAGACGGCAGGACATGCGGGCTGATCGCCCATAGCGAAGCTGCCCCGCCAGAGGCCGCGGCACCGCCTTATCGCTTGCACTCTCACCTGGGGAGTGCTAATTATTGACTTAGCACTCTGACGCACCGACTGCTAAGCAAAGCCTGGTTCCGGCCGGCGGAGCGGGCACCGGTCGAGGAGCGAAGGAAACACCTCACTTCAGTGAGATCCCTGCCCGGAGGCATACAGAGGCCGACGTCAAAGGATCGTCCGTCGCGGGCACTGCAGCGAAGGTTCATTCTTAACGACTGTCCCGAAAGGACTACTGCCGTTATGGCCAAGATCATTGCATTTGATGAAGAGGCACGCCGCGGCCTTGAGCGTGGCCTGAACACCCTCGCCGACGCCGTTAAGGTCACCCTCGGCCCGCGTGGACGCAACGTCGTCCTCGAAAAGAAGTGGGGCGCCCCCACGATCACCAACGATGGTGTGTCCATCGCCAAGGAGATCGAGCTGGACGATCCCTACGAGAAGATCGGCGCTGAGCTGGTCAAGGAAGTTGCCAAGAAGACCGACGACGTCGCAGGCGACGGTACCACCACGGCAACCGTGCTGGCCCAGGCCCTGGTCAAGGAAGGCCTGCGCAACGTTGCCGCCGGCGCCGACCCGCTGTCCCTCAAGCGCGGCATCGAGAAGGCTGTTGACGCTGTCACCGCCGAACTGCTGAACTCCGCCAAGGAAATCGAAACCAAGGAAGAGATCGCCGCCACGGCGTCCATCTCCGCCGGCGACGACGAAATCGGTGCCCTCATCGCCGAAGCCCTCGACAAGGTGGGCAAGGAAGGCGTCATCACGGTCGAGGAGTCCAACACCTTCGGCCTGGAGCTTGAGCTCACCGAAGGCATGCGCTTCGACAAGGGCTACATCTCCGCTTACTTCGTCACGGACGCAGAGCGCCAGGAAACGGTCCTCGAGGACCCGTACATCCTGATCGTCAACTCCAAGATCTCCAACGTCAAGGAACTGGTTGCTGTCCTGGAAAAGGTCATGCAGTCCAACAAGCCGCTGCTGATCATCGCCGAGGACATCGAAGGCGAGGCCCTGGCCACCCTGATCGTCAACAAGATCCGCGGCACCTTCAAGTCCGTCGCCGTCAAGGCCCCGGGCTTCGGTGACCGCCGCAAGGCGCAGCTGGCCGACATCGCCGTGCTCACCGGCGGCCAGGTCATCTCCGAAGAGGTTGGCCTCAAGCTGGAGAACGCCGGACTGGAACTCCTGGGCCAGGCACGCAAGGTTGTCGTCACCAAGGACGAGACCACCATCGTCGAAGGTGCAGGCGACGCCGACCAGATCGCCGGCCGCGTGTCCCAGATCCGCGCCGAGATCGAGAACTCCGACTCCGACTACGACCGCGAGAAGCTGCAGGAGCGGCTGGCCAAGCTGGCCGGCGGTGTTGCAGTCATCAAGGCCGGTGCGGCCACCGAGGTTGAGCTCAAGGAGCGCAAGCACCGCATCGAGGATGCAGTCCGCAACGCCAAGGCTGCTGTGGAAGAAGGCATCGTCGCCGGCGGTGGCGTGGCCCTGATCCAGGCCGGTGCCAAGGCGTTCGCCAACCTGCAGCTGTCCGGTGACGAAGCAACCGGCGCGAACATCGTCCGCGTCGCCATCGACGCTCCGCTGAAGCAGATTGCCTTCAACGCAGGCATGGAGCCGGGTGTCGTCGTCGACAAGGTCCGCGGCCTGCCCGCAGGCCACGGCCTGAACGCAGCCACCGGTGAATACACCGACCTGCTGGCCGCTGGCGTCAACGACCCCGTCAAGGTGACCCGCTCTGCCCTGCAGAACGCGGCTTCCATCGCCGGCCTGTTCCTGACCACCGAAGCAGTGGTTGCTGACAAGCCGGAGAAGGCCGCTGCCCCCGCAGGCGGCGACGACATGGGTGGCATGGGCGGCATGGGCGGCTTCTAGGCCCTCCTGCCGGGTCCTGCCCTGCACACATGAAAATGCGGCCCCCTCCATGGAGGGGGCCGCATTTTTTGTTCCAGGACGCATTTTGTTCCAGGGCGGGCGGCTACTTCCGTGCTGAATCCAGCATCCCCTGGACTTCCTTCTTGAATGCTTCCGCCGCTGCCTGCGGCGTCAGCCGGTCGTACAGCACCTCGTCGGTGTAGCGCTTGATGACGTTCTGGACGCTGCCGGCACCCACCGGCGGCACCGGCGGCGCGTCCTTGATGTCAGGGGCGATGTCCTTGAGGAAGCCAACAACGGTTGTATCGGCCGGCTTCAATGAGGCGGTGATGCCGCTGACGATCTCGGCATTCGTGGGAACGCCCCTGTCCGTCATCAGGATGGCGCCGGCTTCCGGGCTGTTGGTGAGGTAGTTGATGAACTCAGCGGCCTGTGCAGGGTGCTTGGAACGTGAGGACGCGGACCAGAACATGGTGGGTTTGTAGTACATTCCGTTGCTGGCCGATGCGCCTTCGGTGCTTGGAGCCCGCAGCATCTTGATGCTGCTTCCCGTAGTGGACTGGAGCGAGCCGAGCTGGTTGGTCCACCACCAGGCCATGCCGACGCGGTTGGTGCCGAACAGGCTCTGTTCGAGGCTCGCCCCCGAGTCTTCCGTGGCCACATTCGCCGGCGGGCTGGCCTTGGAGTCACGCTGCTCCTTGAGCCGTTCCCAGAACGACGCGGCCGTTGCGGTGTCAAAGTCGAGCTTGCCCTCCGGGGAGTAGAGATTCTCGCCGTGCTGGCGCAGCCAGATAATGAGGTCCGCCTCGTTGCTGCCATAGGCGGCTCCATAATTCTTCCCGTCGCCGCCAGCGCTGATTTTCGCCGCCGTGTCGACAAAGTCCCTCCAGGTCCATGTCTTATCGTTTGGCAGTGGAACGCCCGCTGCCTCGAATACCTTGGTGTTGGCCATGATGACGTAGGCGTTCTGGCCGGTACTGAGGCCGTATTGCGCGCCGTCGTACCGGCCTGAGGCCAGGGCTTCTTTGTCCAGCTTGGCGGTATCGATGCCGCTTTGCTTGGAGAGGTCCATCAGGGCTCCGCGACCGCCGTATTCGGCGATGTACTTCTGGTCCATCTGGATGACGTCCGGAGCGTCGTTGGCCGCAGTCTTGGTGGCCAGCTTGTCCCAGTAGCTGGACCATTCGCCCGGCTCCGTCTTGATCTTGATGTTGGGGTGGGATGCCTCGAACGCAGCGATCACCTTTTCGGTCTGGGCGTTCAGGTATTCGTTGCCCCACCAGGCGAAGCGCAGGGTGACCTGGCCGTTGTCGCCCGAGCCGGCGGGTGCGCCGCAGCCCGTGGCCAGTATCGAGAGGGCCAGGGCGGCGGCGCCCAGCTGGAATCTCCGCCGGCTTACGACTGGAATCGTCATTGATGTTCCTTCCGGAAGGGTTGTCTTCGTCCGCGCAGCGGTAATGTCGCTGCCCTGAGAAAGCGTTTTCTGGCTTGTCCAGCGATTGTTTCGCGAACAGCATGGCGGCGTCAAGAGATGTCGGTAAACGTTTTCCCTTCGGAGCCGAACGGCGCTGTTTCCTCGTTCCCGCCGGAGCCTGCGGGCGCTGCAACCTTCCATTGTCGTCCCGGTCTGGCAGGATGGACCGGTGACGATTACTGCAGCGGCTGACGGCTCGGCCTTGGGCAATCCCGGTCCTGCCGGGTGGGCCTGGTATGTGAACGACGAATGCTGGCGGGCCGGTGGCTGGCCGCACGGGACCAACAACCAGGGGGAGCTGATGGCGGTCCTGGATCTGCTGCGCGCCACCGCGCACCTCCCCGGTGAGGACTTGCGGATCCTCTGCGACAGCCAGTACGTGATCAACTCAATCACCAAGTGGATGCCGGGCTGGAAGCGCAAGGGCTGGCGCAAAGCCGACGGCAAGCCGGTCCTCAACGTGGAACTCCTGAAGGAGCTGGACCGGGCTCTGGCGGGCCGGACCTATACGTTCGAATGGGTCAAGGGCCATGCCGGGCACGACCTGAACGAGGCCGCCGACGAACGTGCAAGGGCCGCAGCCACGGCCTACCAGCAGGGCGTGGCGGCCCGGTCCGGTCCAGGCTTCCCCGGCGCCCACCATGCCCCCGCCGGGGGCGGCGCGGCGGAGCACGCCCCCTCAGGCGTCGGACTGCCGCCGGCAACCGGCAGCACGCCACGTGCCGTTGCGGAACCGGTCTCGGCCTTCGATGAGCTCGACCTGTTCAGCGAATTGAACGATGAAGCACTTGAGGTCGCTGAAGCTACCCGGCAGGGCGGCGCTGTTCCGCCGGAGGCCCTCGTGGAAGAACTCGAACGCGAGCTGCTGGGCCCGCTGGTGCGGGGGGACATCGGCCGGACGGCTGTCCTTCTGCACCCGGATTTCATGGAAATCGGCAGCTCCGGGCGGATGTGGACCCGCGATGCGATGATGATGGCCCTCGAAGAGGACCCGGGGGAGCGGACGGAGATAGAGATCCTGGGCGCGGACCCCGTAGGTACCGACGCCGTCCTGTTGACCTACCGCAGCTTCGCACGGTCCGGTACCACGCTGAGAAGTTCCCTGTGGGTGTTGGACGGCGGCCGCTGGCGGCTGCGGTTCCACCAGGGTACCCCTGAGGCGTAGTCCGGCCTTCAGCTGAAACGCTGCGTGTTGCCCTGCTCGGCCTGGGCGTACGTGGCAGCGGCAGAGGCCAAGGCCGCGTTGATCGATGCAAGGGACGCCTCCACCCGGCCCTGCGTGATGGTCCACTCGGTCATGAGCGCCTGGAAGTTCGTGGCGGCAGATCCCCGCCAAGAACCCTGCAGCTCATCCAGGCCATACTTCATGGCCTGCACGTCGGCGCTGATCCTGTCCACCGTTGCCTGGACGTTGGCGGACTTGAGCTGCAGCAGTTCGGTGTCGACGGAAATGATGCTCATGGCAGTACCTTTCGATTAGCGGGCGGAGCCGCTTCCCGGCCCGGCGGTTCCGGGCTGCTGCCACGAGCCTAGGGACACGCCGTGGCAGCGTGCCACGGCGGGTCACTATATGTGGAAAACCCTGCCGCTGCCTTCGGCGTCCTGTCCGTCGTCCATGGTCGCTGCACCAGTGCTATCCACGCTGGCCGCCGGCCGTGCCTCCTCCCGCCGGGGAAGGCTGACCACCAAAGTGGCGCCGCCGCCGTCGGTCTTCTCCACCCGCACGGATCCGCCGTGGGATCCCACGATCGCCGCAACAATGGCGAGCCCGAGGCCGCTGCCGCCCGTCTCGCGCGTGCGGGACGTGTCGGCCCGGTAGAAACGTTCAAAGACCTTTGACGCATCCTCTTCCGAAATCCCCGGCCCGTGGTCCCGGACCTCGATCACCGAGCGCGCCGTACCGTCAGCCTGCCGGACGCCGACCGCCAACTCGATCGGGCTGCCTTCCGGGGTGTAGCGCAGTGCATTGCCGACGAGGTTGCCCACCACCTGGCGCAGTTTGGCTTCGTCACCCAGCACCGGGGCGGGTGAAGCCGGTCCGCCGTCGAGCCCGGTCAGCGAGATCACCCGGGAACGGTCGCTGGCCTGGGTGTCCACCACCGCGTCATGGGCAATCAGCTGGAGGTCCACCGGTTTTTGCTGCAGCGGCCGCTGTTCATCGAGCCGGGCGAGCAGGAGCAGGTCCTCCACCATCGAACCCATGCGCTTGGCTTCGCTTTCGATCCGGCCCATGGCGGTGGCCACGTCCTCGTCCGTGGTCAGCGCCCCGTGGCGGTAGAGCTCGGAGAATCCGCGGATGGTCACCAGGGGAGTCCGCAGTTCATGGGATGCGTCGGCGGCGAAGCGCCGCATCCTCGATTCCGAAGCGGTGCGGGCGGCGAAGGCTGTTTCGATGTGGGCCAGCATGGCGTTCAGCGAGCTGCTGAGCCGGCCGAGTTCGGTAGCCGGGTTCTCCAATTCCACGCGGCGCGACAGGTCCCCGGCGGCGATGGCGGCGGCAGTCTTTTCCACCCTGGCCAACGGCCGGAAGGCGCGGGAAACGGTCCAGCTCGCAATGAGCGACGCCAGCAGCAGCGTCAGCAGCCCCACCCCGGTGACCACCAGGGTGGCATGCTGGAGGACGTCGTCAACGCTCTCCAGGGACAAGCCGATGACCACGACGGCGGTACTCTGGCCGTTCTGGACCGTTACCGCCACAACCCGCCAGTTTTCGCCGTCCGTTCCGCGGACCTGGTAGGGGACCGCGCCGCGGGCCTGGGCCTGGTCCACGCTGATGGAACTGATATCGGGATGGATGTCCGGGTCTCCGCCGAAAGGATACGGCTCCTCGCCGGGGGCGAAGAGGATCAGGGAATAGTCGGTGGGTACGGTCGGGTTGGGCGCCTGCAGCTGGGTGAATGAACGCTGCTTCTTGGCCGATTCCACCGCGGCATTGAGCTTGTCATCCACCTGGGCCTGCAGGTAGCTGTGCAGCAGCGTCAGCGTTCCGGCGCCGGTGACCGTCAGGGCCACAATCAGCAGCGCCATGATCATGGCCACCAGCTGCGACCGGAGCGAGGCCGCCTTCCACCGCTTGAGCAAGGTCAGCGCTTTTCTGCCGTCCGGAGCACGTAGCCGACGCCCCGCTTGGTCTGGATCAGGGCAGGAGCGGCCGGATCGATGTCCACCTTCCGCCGCAGGTAGGAAATGTAGGACTCCACGATGGAAGCATCGCCGTTGAAGTTGTACTCCCAGACGTGGTCCAGGATCTGGGACTTGGACAGGACGCGGTTGGGGTTGAGCATGAGGTAGCGCAGGAGCTTGAACTCAGTGGGGGACAGTTCGATGACGGTGCCGCCGCGGCGCACCTCGTGGGCGTCGTCGTCGAGCTCCAGGTCATCCACCCGGATGATGGCGTCGTCGTCATCCAGCAGGGGCTGCGTCCTCCGCAGCACGGCGCGGATCCGCGCCACGACTTCATCGAGGCTGAACGGTTTGGTGACGTAGTCGTCACCGCCCACGGTGAGGCCGGTGACCTTGTCCTCGGTGTCGTCCTTGGCAGTCAGGAAGAGGACAGGGAAGTGCTTGCCGGCGGCCCGGAGCCGGCGCGTGACTGTAAAACCATCCATATCCGGGAGCATGACGTCCAGCACGGCCAGGTCCGGAGTATGGGTATCGGCGGCAGCCAAGGCGTCGCGGCCGTTGGCGGCGGAGACGACTTCAAAGCCGGCGAACCGCAAGGAGGTGGAGAGCAGCTCGCGGATATTGGGTTCGTCGTCCACGACGAGGAGCTTTGCTTCTGGGCCGTTCTTCTTCATGTTCCCATCATGCTCCCAGACACTGGGAGTTGTCTGGAGGTTGGTTGGGAGCTTCTTGGGGGTGCGTTACCAGCCAGCGGTGCCTGCTTCACCCTTGAATGGCCCCGTAACCCTGTCGGTGATCCAGCCGCCGTAGAATCCGCCTGCCTGGGCCCGGACGCGTTCGCCGTCCACCTCGCAGTAGTCCATCCTCCCAGGGTAGACAGCCACCCGGTCCGCCAGAGCTTCGAACCCCGCCGCGGGCTCCGGGTAGCGCCAGGCGGCTCCCTCCGCAGCCACGCCGCCGCCCCGGACCGTGAGGTAGCGGGCGGTCCCCTTGAACTCGCAGAAGCTGCTGCCCGCTGCGGGCTCCAGGGCACCGGGACTGAAGGCCTCCAGGGGAAGGTAGTACACCGGGGGATGGCTGGTCTCCAGAACACGCACCGAGTCAGTGGTGTCCGCGATGACTTCGCCGCCCAGGACAATGCGGATCCGCTCGGTGGAGGGTTCGACCCGGGGCGGGCGGGGGTAGTCCCAGACCGATTCCTGGCCCGGGCCCGGGATGGCGGGGATGATTCGTGCCCTCATGGCCTACGTCTGCCGGCGGCGCTACGCCGGCACGTCCTTGGCGTCCATGATCCGGTAGGCGTACCCCTGCTCAGCCAGGAAGCGCTGGCGCTTGGCCGCGAAGTCCTGGTCCAGTGTGTCGCGCGCCACCAGCGAGTAGAAGCGCGCCGCCCTGCCGTCCTTCTTGGGGCGCAGCAAGCGGCCCAGCCGCTGCGCCTCCTCCTGGCGTGACCCGAAGGAGCCGGACACCTGGATGGCCACCGATGCCTCGGGCAGGTCTATGGAGAAGTTTGCCACCTTGGACACCACCAATGTCTGGATGTCGCCGGCCCGGAAGGCGTCGAAGAGCTTTTGGCGCTCCTTGACGGAGGTATCTCCCTTGATCACCGGCGCCTGCAGGCGCTCACCGAGATCGTCCAGCTGGTCGATGTACTGGCCAATCACCAGCAGCTGTTCGCCGGCATGCTGCGCCACGAGTTGTTCCACCACCAGGGTCTTGGACTCGGAGGAGGCGCACAGCCGGTACTTGTCCGCGTCCTCGGCCATGGCATAGGCCACGCGTTCGTCCTTGGGCAGCTCCACGCGCACTTCGACGCAGTCCGCGGGGGCGATGTAGCCCTGGGCTTCGATGTCCTTCCACGGTGCGTCGTAGCGCTTGGGGCCGATCAGGCTGAACACTTCGCCTTCCCGGCCGTCCTCCCGGACCAGGGTGGCGGTCAGGCCGAGGCGGCGGCGGGCCTGCAGGTCTGCGGTCATGCGGAAGATCGGAGCGGGAAGCAGGTGGACCTCGTCGTAGATGATCAGCCCCCAGTCATGGCCGTCCACCAGTTCCAGGTGCGGGTAGATGCCGCCGCGCCTGGTGGTGAGGACCTGGTAGGTGGCGATGGTGACGGGGCGGACCTCCTTGAGCGCGCCGGAGTATTCTCCCACCTCGTCCTCGGTGAGTGAGGTCCGCCTGAGCAGTTCGTCTTTCCACTGCCGGGCGGCCACGGTGTTGGTGACCAGGATCAGCGTGGTGGTGGAACCGGTGGCCATGGCCGCGGCTCCGACCAGGGTCTTGCCGGCCCCGCAGGGCAGCACCACCACTCCGCTGCCGCCCGCCCAGAAGTTTTCGCTGGCCAGGCGCTGGTACGGCCGCAGTTCCCAGCCGTCCTCGTTGAGCGAGATCAGGTGCGGGGTGCCGTCCACATAGCCCGCCAGGTCCTCCGCCGGCCAGCCGAGCTTGAGCAGCAGCTGCTTGAGCTGTCCCCGCTGGGATGCGTGCACCACCACCGTCTCGCCATCGATTCGTGGCCCCAGCAGCGGGGCGATCTTCTTGGCCCGGATGACCTCCTCCAGCACGGGATAGTCATCCGTCCGCATGACCAGGCCGTGGCGTGGGTCCTTTTCGAGGCGCAGCCGGCCATAGCGGGACATGGTTTCTTCGACGTCGATCAGCAGCGAGTGCGGAACGGGGAAGCGGGAGTACTTCAGCAGGGCGTCCAGGACTTTTTCGGCGTCCAGGCCGGCGGCGCGTGCGTTCCACAGGCCCAGCGGGGTCAGCCGGTAACTGTGCACGTGTTCGGGCGCCCGTTCGAGCTCGGCAAAGGGCGCGATGGCGTGCCGGGCCTCCGTGGCCAGTTCATGGTCCACTTCGAGGAGGATGGTTTTATCGCTCTGGACGATCAGGGGTCCGTCGTTCACGCGGGGGAGTCCTTTACTGGCGCAGTTCCTCTGCGGCCTCGATATCGATGATGCGGTGGACGGACAGCACGCGCTCGGTTTCCTTGGCGGGGTCGAACACGCGGACCCGGCCACCGCTGACAGATAGCGGAACAACGATTTCCAGGGTGGCATTCCCCAGGCTGTCCACCACGTTCATGCTGATGCGCTGTTTCAGGCGGATGGCGCGTTGCAGCGCTTCGAGCCCCAACTGGGTGGCCGCCTCACCACCGGATGCCGCCGGCGGGTGGTGCCCCACGGCGTCGACTGCCCTGCGCAGGACGTCCAGCTGGGCATCAACTTCCTCAGCCCCGGGCGCCATCCGCGGCGCGGTATAGACGGGGCGGAGGGTGTCCTGGGGAGCGGAAGGCCGCCGAAGGTGCACGGCCGGTTCCGCGCCGTCCACGGCCGGCGATAGTCCCAGCTTCCGCAGGGCCGCGGCAGTTTCCCGCGGGGGCGCCGACGACGCCAGCACCGTGGGCGCAAGCCGGACCAGGCCGAGCTCTGCAGCCTTCGGGCCGCCCAGCAACTCCTGCAGTGCAGCCTCATCCTCACTCTGGATAAAGCTGGCCATCTGCCCCACCCGCAGCCTGCCGTGCCGGGAGGCGGTGTCCTCCACGAGGTATTGGAGCGGCTGGGGCACGGCCGTGGCGGAGTGCCCGCGCAGGAACTCCAGCAGGGCTGGGGCATCATAGCCGGCGTCAAGCGCCCGCTTGATCGATGCGGTGGAGAACCGGTAGATGGTGGCCGGGCCCTGGCCTTCGGCGTCGGCCATCACCAGGAGTTTCGCGGTCAGCTCCGGCGCCAGATAGCCGGGCGCCACGGCGGTGAGGTCCGCCTGCAGCAGCACATGGTTCAAGGCCGCCGGCAGGTGCTCGCCCAGGATGGCCAACGCGGCGTCCGGGCGGTCCTCGGCGAAGGCGCTGCCCAGCTGGCTTAGGGCCCCTGAACCCACGAGCCCCAGCATCCCGGCTTCGGCGAGGACGCCGCGGATCAGGGAACTGAACCGCCTGGCCATGCGCGGCTGGGACCACTCGGCGCGCTGCAGGACCGCTGCGGCGTCGAGTACAGGCGCCGCGCCATCGGCGGCGGAGGCTTCAGTGGTGAGTTCATGCAGGATCTCAAGGATGCGCTTGCGCACTACGGGGGCGTCAGGACGTTGCGCCCCCGCTGACAACGCCGGAATGGTGCTGCCGGAAGCGGAACGTGCGGCCTGGGCACCGGGGGAGGCATGAACCGGCTGGCCCACCAGTGACGGGACGCGCTCGCTGGCCAGCCAGGCGTTGACCAGCCACAGCCACTGTTCCTGGCGCGGGAGGTTGAGCCATTCCAGCTCCGGAGGCTGGACCCAGGATGAGGAATCGACGTCCAGCCGGATCAGCCCGGCCAGGCCGGCCAGTTCCAGCAGCAGCCCGGCCAGGCCCTGGTCGATCCGGAGTAGCTCCGACAGGCGCCGCAGCTCCCGGACTCCCACCCCGCCGCTGCGCAACGTTGCCAGCGGCTGCTCCCGGACGGCATGCAGCAGTTCGGCTACGAGCCGGAGGGTTTCGGAGATCGAGCTCAGGGCGGCGTTCCTGCGCAGGGCCGCCGTGGTCCAGCCGAGCTCCGGGACCGGGGGAGCGAGTGTGAAATCGTTGATGATGGCACCGCCGCGGAGGGCAAGCCCCACGCTGTGCGGAAGTTCAACATGCGCGGCGTCCAGCGGGACGAGCAGTCCGCGCGCAAGGAGCCAGTCGATAGGCCCGACGTCGGACCCCTCGGCAGTGACGGACGCCTTGCGTTGCGCCTGGGGGACGGCACCCATGGCCCAGTTCCGGAACCGGGCGAGCAGCGCCGTCGTCCGTTCCGGGGCGTTGGCGAGGATGGACTGCAGGGCCTCCGGCGAGGAAGTCCAGTGCTGCAGCGCCAGGGCAGCTTCCATGGGCGTGGTGGCATCATGAATGGACATGCCGTTGGCGTGCAGCTCCGAGACGATCTGCACGGCCCGCTGGGCGAACGCCGGCTGCAGGCGGACCAGCTCCGTGTAGCTGCGGCCGAGGCCGGCAGGGTAAATCCCCACAACGTCCTTCAGGCACCCGACGGGGAGGTAGTAGCTGACTTCTCCCGCCGAAGGCGTGCCGTTCGGGGGAGCGGCCGGGTGCACCAGCGCCAGCTCCTGCAGGGACCCGAGGATCTGTTCGATGGTGGCCAGGGACGAGCCTTTGATCAGCTTGCGCAGGCCTTCCGCTGACGCGCTGTGCCCGGTATCCGTGTTGGTGCACAGGTGGAGGGTTTCCAGGACCTGCATCTGCGGCCGGTTGAGCCGCTCCAGTGCGCGCTGCACGCTGACCCGGGAACTGGCCCGGGCAGCCAGTGCAGGGAAGTCCGGGACGGCGGGGGAGATCAGGTCCGGCCGCGCGGCGAAGAGCGCCCGCAACGAATCGTCGCTGCGTGCCTCCAGGTCCTTGCCAAGCGCGCGTATAAGGGACATCAGTCCAACGTTACCGCCGCTGTGGCTTTCCCGCCCGGCGCCGGGCGGCTACGCCGTCCAGGACCAACAGGAGCATCAGCACGAAGGCCGCGGGCAGGCCGTAAAGCGCGGCGTAGGTGACCCAGGTGGGGGCCACTGCCCCGGCGAAGGCATAAGCCATGACCGCTCCCACGGCTGCCAGGGAAAGCACGGCAATCACGGCGGCGAGGATGGTTAGGGGCCGCCGGTATCGTGAGAGAGTCATGGACGTAACGGTACCGCGCAGTGCGGCCGAAGGCTGAACTGTGCAGATAACGTTCAGCGGGGCGGCTGGAAGCGTGATTGGCCCACCCGGCAGGTAACCTTGAAGGATACAGACCAACACGGTTTGAAGTTGCCATACCTTGAACCCGCACAACAGGGCGGACGCGGTGGCAGCCGGCCGTGTCTCATGACAGCAGAACGAAGAAGGTTGATTACGTGCCTACCGGCAAGGTCAAGTGGTATGACAAGGACAAGGGCTTTGGGTTCCTCGCGGGCGAGGACGGCCAGGAGGTATTCCTGCCCAAGTCGTCGCTGCCCGAGGGCGTAACGGAGCTCAAGGCCGGCACCCGCGTCGAATTCGGCGTGGCCGATGGCCGCAAGGGCGCCCAGGCCCTGGGGCTCCGGGTCCTGGACAAGACGCCGTCCATCGCCAAGGCCAAGCGTCCCAGCGCCAAGGACCTCGCACCGCTGGTGCAGGACCTGGTGACCGTCCTGGACAACCTGTCCGGGACACTGTCCAAGGGCAAGTACCCGGACGGGAACAAAGGCAAGGCAATCGCGGCCGCCCTTCGCAAGGTTGCCGACGAGCTGGACGTCTAGCCGCCCATGAACCCCGAAGCTGAACAGCCGGGCACACCCACGCAGGAGCAGGCTGCCAAGACTCCGGCCAGGAGTGCGGCCAAGGTTCCTGCCAAGCGCAAGGCTGGCGTGCCCGTTTGGCGCACCGGAAAGCCTGATGCCTTCCTGGCCGCCGCCGTTGACACCGCCCGCAGCGCGATTGAGGGCATCACGGCGCCGGCCACGATCGGTCCGCACCTCGCCGCCAAAAGCGAAGGGGACCGCCTCGTGACGCACCTGTTCGAGTCGCGGCTTCCGGGATACGTGGGCTGGCAGTGGTATGCGGTGCTGACCCGCAACTCCCGCTCCAAAGCGGTGACGGTCAGCGAGCTGGGGCTGCTGCCATCCGAGGATTCGATCCTGGCCCCGGAATGGGTGCCGTGGGCCGAACGTGTCCGGCCCGAGGATGCGCAGGACGAGGATGCGAAGAACGAGGATGCGCAGGAACCGGAGCAGGAGCAGGAATCGGACGTCCGCGAAGCAGGGGAAACCACAGCGCGGGATGCGGAGGGGTCTGCCTCCGCTGCGGAAGATGCCCCGGCGGCTGACGGTAGCGGCGAGCCGACGGACGACGACGGCCCGCAGCCAGGAGCCTAGCGCGCCTGACCCAGGGCAATAGGAAACGGCGCCGTCCGGGAGAACCCGGGCGGCGCCGTCGTCCGTTAATGCTGGACTACTTGCGCAGTTCGCCCACCACGAAGTCGATGCTGGACAGCAGCGCCGAAACGTCTTCGGGGTCAATGGCAACGAAGGTGGCAATGCGCAGCTGGTTGCGGCCCAGCTTGCGGTAAGGCTCCGTGTCCACGATGCCGTTGGCGCGCAGGACCTTGGCCACCGTGGCGGCGTCCACCGAGTCGTCGAAGTCGATGGTGGCGATGACGTTGGAACGCTCGTCCGGGTTGGAGACGAACGGCGTCGCGAACTCCGAGGCCTCCGCCCAGGTGTAGATCCGGCCCGCGGAATCGGCCGTGCGGGCAGCAGCGAAGTCCAGGCCGCCATTGGAATTCAGCCACTGCACCTGCGCATCCAACGTGACCAGGGTGGACAGCGACGGCGTGTTGTAGGTCTGGTTCAGGCGGGAATTGTCGATGGCGGTCTGCAGGTCCAGGAAGTCCGGGATCCAGCGTCCGCTTTCCTTGATCCGTGCGGCACGTTCAATGGCGGCCGGGGAGAAGAGGCCCAGCCAGAGGCCGCCGTCGGACGCGAAGTTCTTTTGCGGGGCGAAATAGTAGACATCACTTTCGGCGACGTCCACGTCCAGGCCCCCGGCTGCTGACGTGGCGTCCACGAGCACCAGGGCGCCGTCATCCGCACCGGCAACCCGCTTGACCGGCGCGGAAACACCGGTGGACGTCTCATTCTGGGGCCAGGCGTAGACGTCCACGCCGGCTTCGGCCACCGCTTCGGGGCGGGTGCCGGGATCCGACGTGATGATGGAGGACGTATCCAGGAACGGCGCCTTGTTCGTGGCAGAGGCGAACTTCGAGCCGAACTCGCCGAAGGACAGGTGCTGGGCCTTCTTCTCGACCAGTCCAAAACTGGCGACGTCCCAGAAAGCCGTGGACCCGCCGACGCCAAGGACTACTTCATAGCCTTCGGGCGCGCGGAAGAACTGGCTCAGGCCATCACGGACGGAGCCGACCAGGTTCTTGACCGGGGCCTGCCGGTGCGAGGTGCCGAGGATGGTTTTGGACGCTGCGGCCAGGGCATCGATCTGTTCCTGCCGGACCTTTGACGGGCCGGCCCCGAAACGCCCATCCTTGGGCAGGAGGTCGGCGGGAATCGTGATGCTGGTTTCGCTCACAGGTGCTCCAATTCGGCGGTGACATAGCTTCAGTCCGGGATATCGGGCCGGACAGGTGGTGGCAGCCGGCCGCCGGGTGGCAGCGCAGGCCCTCCCCATTCTGCCTGAACAGCTGTAGGGGCGGGAGCCGGGGCCGTCATAGTCCAGCCAATGAGACGTGCCGGTACGGCTATTCGGACAAAGTCAAAATAGGCTAAGCTGTCCTCCGGACCACGCCGCGGGAAGAGGCGATACGGTGGGACAACGCAAGGTACTGCGCTCGAGGAGCTGAGCTGGATGACGGATCTGATCGACACTACGGAGATGTACCTCCGGACCATCCTGGAACTCGAGGAAGAAAACATCGTCGCCCTTCGCGCCCGCATTGCCGAGCGGCTGCGCCACTCCGGGCCCACCGTCTCCCAGACCATTGGCCGGATGGAACGCGACGGGCTCGTGGTGGTATCCGGCGACCGGCACCTGGAACTTACGGAGACGGGCCGGAAGCGCGCCACCGAGGTCATGCGCAAGCACCGGCTGGCGGAGCGCCTGCTGGCCGACGTCATCGGCCTGGACTGGGCCTACGTCCACGACGAAGCGTGCCGCTGGGAGCACGTGATGAGCGAACGGGTGGAGCGCCGCATCTATGAAATGCTGGACCACCCCACGGAATCGCCCTATGGGAATCCCATCCCCGGGCTAGCTGAACTGGGCGGGCCGCCAGCTCCCGGTTTTGCCGACGGCGCGATCAGCCTGCTCGAAGCCATGAAGAACTACGGCCCCTCCTCCGGCGTCACCGTCAGCCGGCTGGCAGAACCCATCCAGGTGGAACCGGAACTCCTGGCGCAGCTCGACGAAGGCGGAATCCGGCCCGGCGCCGTCGTGGCCCTGGAACGAGTGGGCGATTACATCTCCGTGCGCGTGCCGGGGATCGAGGGTGCGCTGGAGCTGCCGCCGGAGGTGGCAGCACACGTCTTTGTTGCCCTCCAGTAGGACTGCTTCGGGAAGGCTTGGCGTACCCCATCGGGCTGCGCCCATGCAAAGATAACGGAATTGTTACTTAGGGACTTAAGGCCCTATAGTTGAACCAAGCGTTGATACTTAAGCGTTACCTGATCCGGAGCCGAGCTCTGCCAGCGGATCAGGAGCACGAGTCGTAACTGGCAGAGGCGGGGGAACCACAACCGGCAGCGGGGGACTGCCTTGGGGTGAAGTCCGTCAGCAGCAAGCCTCTCCAGTGAAGGATCCTCCGGGGATACCTCTGTGCGGAAGCTTGCTTACGGCGGACCGGGTCTTTGAACTCTCTGACCCGAATCCGACAGCTAACTCCGCAGGCTTACCCAGAGAGGAACCCCACTTGACCATGCAGACCTCCCGGGGCCGCCGCCGCGCGTCCGGCCCCGCTTCGACACCCCGGGTCGTCGAGGTTGTCGCCGCGGAGCGCCCCCGCGATCCGCACCGCGACGCGCGCCGCCGCCGTGGTCCCTTTCGGCAGGTTACGGAGTTTGCCGCCGCCAGCGGAATTGGCCAGAAGGCCGGCATCGCCCTTGCCGCCAGCGGTATCGCCCTGACGGTTGCCATGCCTGCCACCGGTCCCGTCCTCGCCACTGACGCCGCGGGGGCCGCCCCCGTTGCAGCTTCCGCGGTCAGCCCGCAGCCCCAGATTTCCGCCGATATAGGCGCCCAGGTCGACTTCAGCCGCTCCGCCGTTGTCACGCAGGCAGATCCTGACGGCAAGCTCAAGCAGCTGCTCAGCGCGCAGTCCGCCGGCTCCGTCAGCCGTGCCGCCTCGGCGGGCACACTTGCCGCACCCCTGGCCTCCCTGGCCACCGCCTCGCCGTTCGGCTACCGGGTGAGCCCTATCACGGGCGGCTCCGGAGATTTCCACCGCGGACAGGACTTCGTGGCCCAGTGCGGGACCTCCGTCCTGGCCGCTGCCACGGGGACCGTGACCTTTGCCGGCTGGCACGAGTTCGGAGGCGGAAACCGGGTGGTCATCGACCATGGCAACGGCCTTGAGACCACCTACAACCACCTCTCGTCCTTCAACGTCAAGGTGGGACAGACCGTCTCCCGCGGTGAGGTTGTCGCCTTGAGCGGAACCACTGGCGCCTCCACTGGTTGCCACTTGCACTTTGAGGTGCAGGTCAACGGCGAAGTGGTCGACCCGATGGGCTGGCTCTAGGAAAATGACCGTCCACTCTCAGTTGCCGGTCACGGTCCGTGATCTGAATGTGACATTCGGTCAAAACTGCTGTACCGTCTAACTCGCGTCAACTTTTCCGAAGTTGACGCTCTTGAGTGGATTGCCTAACTCTGCCACCGCTCAAGGTCCGTTCGCATTTCATCGTCTGGCAGGGGCGGGGGAACCAATTTTGGCCTTCACTTCGAAGGCCTTGGGGTTAAGTCACGAGCTTCGCAGGAAGCAGTGTGGCCGGGTGACTCCCATCCGAATCCGACAGCTCACCTCGCAGGCATTGGGAGAGGCTACCTTCGTGTCTTCACGCCACACTTCTGCGCGCCACCGTGCGCAAACGGTTCGCAATAACCCCCTGGACTCCGTGTCCAAGGCTGTTAGTGCCAACGCCGGGACCGTAGGCCGCCAGGCTGCCGTTGTGGCAGCTGCTTCCGGCCTCATCCTGAGCATGGGACTGCCGGCCACCGCAGCGGACACCACCGCTGGTGTCTCCGCCTCCACCGAATCCGGCTCTTCACAGACCGCTCTCGCTGTCACCGCTGCGCCCACCGCCACGGTTTCCTTCGAGCGTCCCGTGGTCAAGACCACCGCCGCTCCCAAGGTGGAAACCATCCGGACCCAGTCCACCGCGGCAGACCGCACCGCCGGACAGGATGCCCCCGGAGCCGCGAAGGCAGCGGAGACCGTTTCTTCGGCAGCAACCTCCGGAATTGCAGCGATCGCCTACACCGGCATCGGCCACTCGTACGTCTGGGGCGGCACCAGCCCCGTGACGGGCTGGGACTGCTCCGGCTTCACCCAGTGGGTCTACGCGCAGGCCGGCATCAGCATCCCCCGCACGAACGCGTGGACCGCGATGAAGCCGACTTCCACCCCGCAGCCTGGTGACCTTGTCATGCAGAACGGTGGCGCGCACGTCGGCATCTACGTCGGCAACGGCATGATGATCAGCGCGCTGAACCCCTCGCAGGGAACTTTGCTGCACGCCGTGACGGCTACCGGCTCCTCTTCCTTCTTCACCCTGAACTAGTTCTTCGACCCCCGGGTCCAAGGGCTTTTTCTTTGCCCCCAAGCTTTTCGCTCAACACCACATCCCCGTTCGGGATGCGCCGGCGTACCCCCAAGATGCCGGCGCGTCCACACCCCTCGGACAAGCCACAGCGGTCCTGAGGAAAAACGAAAGAGAGAACTGATGACGACTCGTGCTACCGCACGGCACCGCGCCGAGGTCACCAAAACCAATTCGATCGCTGTCATTGCCAAGGCTGTCAGCGACAACGCCGGCGGCATGGGCCGCCAGGCTGCGGTCATCGCCGCCGCATCCGGTCTGGTCCTGACCAGCGGCATCGCGGCCAACGCTGCTGACGCCAACGTCAAGCGTGATTCCGCCCCCGCATCTGCGCTGGAAGTCGAATCCGTCGTTGACGCGCCGATCTCCGCAGCCTCTACGATCGCCATCAGCTACGAGAAGCCTGCCGTGACCACCACGCCTGCTCCCGTGGCCGAGCCCGAGCCCGAGCCCGAGCCCCAGGTACAGGTCCAGGAAGCCGCGGCTGCGCCGGCCGCCCCGAAGGTCACTGCCAAGACGGCTTCCACTGCTGCTGCCCCCACTTCCCAGGGTTCCGCCAGCGGCAAGGGTGCGGCCATCCTGTCCGCCGCCTACGCCCAGCTTGGCGTCATGCAGGACTGCACCATGCTGGTCACCAACTCCCTGGCGGCCGTCGGCATCCACTTCCACGACTGGCCTGCCGGCTACCTGTCCCTGGGCCGCACCGTGAGTGCCTCCGAAGCCCAGCCCGGCGACCTCATCTACTACGCCGACGGCGGCGCAGGCATGGCGCACATCGCTGTGTACGCCGGCAACGGCATGGCTGTCCACGGGGGCTACAACGGCAACCAGACCGTTGTCTTCAGCGCGAACGTTGGATCCGGCCCGGTCTTCATCCGCGTCAGCTAAGCATTTTCGATCGCCGTCCCGGCCACAAACCGGACGCCGCATATCCAGGGACCTCCGCCGCCAGGCGGGGGTCCCTGGCGTTTTAGCGCTGCTGTCCGGCCGCGCACCGGTGCAGGATGCAGTTCCCTCCTCCGCCCTGGATGTGGCGCCGATTACCTCATATTGCATTTCTCTGTTTACTCTTGTGGTGTCGATCCATAGCCCGGACATGCCGAGGGCAGCCGGCCCTCGTGCCCCTGACGGGTGCGGCCGTGAAGAGGTACGTGCATGCGCACTCTCGTTCTGAATGCTGGATATGAACCGCTGGCGGTTGTTACGTTCCGCCGGGCGCTGGTGCTTGTGCTGACGGGCAAGGCGAGCGTGGTGGCCGAAGGCGACGATCCCGTCGTGGGCCCCACGGATGTCCTGGGGCGCCCGTCCGTGATCCTCCTCAACCGCTACATCCGCCCCCGATACAACCACTCCACGGCCGTGAGCCGCCGGGGGGTGCTGCGCCGGGACGGACACAAATGCGCTTACTGCGGAAAAGCCGCACACACCATCGACCACGTCCACCCGAAGTCCCGCGGCGGCGCAGATTCCTGGGAAAACCTGGTGGCGGCATGCCTGCGCTGCAACAACGTCAAGGGCGACCACACCCCCTCCGAGATGGGCTGGACACTCCGGTTTGTCCCGGAACCGCCGCATGGAACCATCTGGCAGATCAAGGAACTGGAGAAGCCGACGCCGGCCTGGGATCCCTTCCTGCTGCCTGAACGCGCTGCCTAAACGCGCTGCCTCCGTCGCTTCTGCCGGGACCGTGCCGGTGGCTACAGTGGGGGAGTGGAAGAACGCCGCTGTGACTTTGATGCCGTAATCCTGGCCGGCGGCCGGTCCTCGCGCTTGGGCGGGGTGCCCAAGCAGGCGCTGGTCTTTCAAGGCTCGTCCCTCCTGGAGCGGTCCCTCGCCGCGGCAGCCGGCGCTGGCCGCACCGTGGTGGTGGGCGACACCACGTCCGTTCCGGCCGGAACCCTGCCGGCGGGTCTGCTGGAGTGCCGTGAGGAACCCGCCTATGCCGGCCCTGCCGCTGCCATTGCCGCGGGCCTGTACGCCTTGGCGGAAGCCGGGGCCAATGCCCCCTACACCCTGGTCCTGGCCTGCGACATGCCGCTGGTGTCCGAAGCCGTCCCGGTGCTGCATGCCGCCCTGCTGGCGGCCGCCGGCACGCCGGGAGCCATGGCGTGCGGCCCGGACGGAAGGGCCCAGCCGCTCACCGGTTTTTATAGCACGAATGGGTTAAGAAAGGCCGCCGACGAGCTGGCCGCCCGTGACAGGCTGGTCAACGCTTCGGTGCGGGCGCTTCTTGCTAGTCTGGACGTGCAGCTTGTCACAGTCCCCGCCGGTGCCACCGCCGACGTCGATACCTGGGATGATGCTGCCGCGCTGGGGGTCGCCGCCGGGACCGGGGCGGAAACCCAGAACCGGCGCGGGCGGAGCTAACGTGGGAGGCAAGTCGTGAAAAGCCAGGACGAAACACTGGAAGAGTGGTGCAGGGCCCTGCTCCAGGCGTACAACCTGGAGGACGTCCAGGTGGACATCAACGCCGTCCTTGCCCTCGCGGGCGTCGCCGCCCATTCCGTGGTCCGGCCCGCCGCGCCCCTCACGACTTTTATTGCCGGTTTTGCCGCCGGGCAGGCGGCGGCTTCCGGGGGCGAAGTAGACAGCGGCTCCATGGAGGCGGCCCTGGCCGTGGCCCGTTCGCTCGCCGCCGACTATGATGCGGAATCCGCCGGGACTCCCGGCGGATGACGCAGGAACCCCACAGCGAAGCGGGGGCGCCGCAGGGGACAACTGAACCACAGCACGCCCCCCACCATCTTGCCCATACCTGGGCGGAGGCCCGGCAGACGGCCTTTGATGCAGCCACCCCCATTCCTCCAGGGCCGGTTCCCCTGGGGCGCGCCCTCGGACGACGACTCGCCCGGGACATCGTGGCCCAGCAGGACATGCCGCACTACGCCTCCTCCGCCATGGACGGCTGGGCTGTCAACGGAAGCGGTCCATGGATTCCCGTGGAACCCGGAACGCGCCTGGCGCCGCACCAGGCAAGCCCCATCGCGACCGGGGGGCTTATTCCTCCCGGTGCCAAGGCTGTGCTCCGCACCGAAAGTGCCCTGATGGGCGAGGACGATGAAGGGCTGCCCCTCCTGATGACCGGAGGCAGCGCCCGGCCCGGGGAGCCGCGCGCGGGGGAGCACATCCGCAAGGCAGGGGAGGAAGCCCTGGAGGCCGACGTCCTGGTCAAGGCTGGCGTGGACCTCAACCCGGCGCACCTGGCCCTGGCAGCCGTGGCGGGATACGACGACCTGTACGTCGAGGGCAAGCCGGTGGTGCGCCTGGTGTTCACAGGTTCGGAAGTCGTGGAGCAGGGCACCCCGGCCCCCGGACAGGTCCGGGACACGTTCGGCCCGCAGCTTCCGGACGTCGTGGGGATGCTGGGAGGAATCCGGGGCGGCCGGCAGAGGATCGGCGATTCCTACCCCGAGTGGCTCGCTGCCCTCGAAGACGTGGTACCCGAGGCGCCGGATGCACCCGGCCAGCCGGCCGACGTCGTTATTACTACGGGCGGAACCGGCCGCTCCGGAACCGACCACCTCAGGCGTGCCGTGGCTGAGTTGGGCGGGCGGCTGCTCATCGACGGCGTGGCGATGCGGCCCGGCCATCCGGCGGTTCTGGCCGAACTGCCCGATGGCCGATTCGTGCTGGGCCTGCCCGGCAATCCGCTGGCTGCCATGATGGCCCTGTCCACGGTCGGAGCTCCACTGCTCGCCGCGCTGGGACACGCCGCCATGCCGGCGGTGCAGGAAGTGCCGTGCGGAACGATGATCGAGCCGGACCCCGGACGCACGCGGCTGATGCCGTTCCGGCTGCTGTTCGGGATGGCATCCCCGGCCCAGCACACCGGTCCCGGCATGATGCGCGGCCTGGCCTCTGCCGACGGTGTCCTGGTGGTGCCTCCGCACGGGGTGCAGCTGGGCGAACCCGTGCCGGCCTTCGCCCTCCCTTGGGGGCCGCCCATCCCGCCGCCGGAGTCGCCGGGCAAGCCGAAACCCCGAGGCGCGGGAAAGACCGCCCAGCCCAAGGCCAAGCCGGCGCCTGCCGGGCCCGTGGACTGGAGCGCGCTCCTCGGATGAGGTGCCGCCCCCTGTTGGTGCCATGATGGAGTTATGAACAGGCAGGGTGGAACATGGGACGCGTAACCCAGCGCCGGAAGGTGCACAAGTATGTCCTGGACGGTTCGCCCAGCGCCCTGGAGTACCCGGTCCGGCACCGGGAGGACGTCCTGGCGGTGGAGGAACCGCTCGAAATCCGGCTGGGCAGGCTCTCCTATTCAGTGACCATGCGGACCCCCGGCGACGACTTCGACCTGGTGGCGGGATTCCTGGTGTCAGAGGGTGTTATCTGGGCTCCTGAACAGCTGGTGTCGCTGCGGTTCTGCGCCGGCGAGGATGAGAACGGCGTCCAGACCTTCAACGTGGTGGAGGCACAACTGCGGCCGGACGTCCCACTCCCCGACACCGGGCGCAAGGTGTACACGTCCAGTTCCTGCGGGATCTGCGGAACGGATTCGATCGAGGCGGTCCGGAAGTCCTCCCATTACAGTCCGCAGGCGGACCCCCTGACGGTCGACGCCGAGGTCCTTGCATCCCTGCCGGCACTGCTGCGCGAATCCCAGCGGCTCTTTGACGACACCGGAGGAGTGCACGCCGCCGGCCTGTTCAGGATTGAGGACGACGGCGGAGCGCGCCTCCTGTGCCTGCGGGAGGACGTGGGGCGGCACAATGCCGTGGACAAGGTAGTGGGGTGGGCCTTGCGCGAGGGGCTGCTCCCGCTGGCCGGGACGGTCCTGCAGGTTTCCGGCAGGGCATCCTTCGAGCTGGTCCAGAAAGCCGCCCTGGCGGGAATCCCCGTGCTGTCCGCCGTCAGCGCCCCATCCAGCCTGGCCGTGGAACTTGCCGAGGCGAACGGATTGACCGTGGCAGGCTTCAGCCGGGGAACCAGCTTCAATGTCTATGCAGGCGTGGACCGGGTGCTCCGGCCTGTGGCAGCTGCCCGCGGCGCCTGAAAGCGGCTGCGGCCTCTTTCCGCTGCGGGGGTGGTTTATCAAACTACCAACGGGTAGATTTTTATCCATCGAATGGACACGATGATCCAGTCTCAAGCGTTGAAGAGGACCCACATTGCACGACGACCGCCGGATCACGGAAGTCCGCCTGCAGAGGTTTGTGCGTGAGCGCCTTACCCCTGCCATCTACAGCAGGACCATACCCCTTGCCCTGAGCAGCTGGGATGCGCCGGACGAACCCGTCCCCGCGCTGGAAGCCATGCGGCAGGAATTCCAGCCGCAGGAGCACGGGGCCCCCTGGGGAAAGCCATGGGGCACCAAGTGGCTTCGCCTGCAAGGGGAAGTACCTGAGTCCTGGGGCACCGAGCCGGACACCACGATTGAGGTGGTGGTGGACCTGGGCTTCACCATTGAAGCCCCCGGCTTCCAGTGCGAGGGCATTGCCTGGCGCCCGGACGGAACCATCATCAAGGCCATCTCGCCCAGGAACCAGTACATCCCGGTGAAGCTGCTGGGCGGCGGCATGGCCGTGGACTTCTACGTCGAGGCCGCTGCCAACCCTGACATGGCGCAGGGCTGGACCTTCGCTGCCACCCCGCTGGGAGACAAGTCCACCGCGGGGGATGCGCCGCAGTATCGGCTGGGAACCATCGCCATTGCGGAGCTGAACCAGACGGTGTGGGACCTCCAGCAGGACGTCTGGACACTGGCGGGACTCATGGAGCAGCTCCCCGTGGAGCTTCCCCGCCGCCACGAAATCCTCCGGTCCCTCGAACGCATGATGGACGTGATGGACCCCGACGACGTCGCGGGCACAGCAGCGGCAGGCCGGGAAGCGCTCGCGGAAGTCCTGTCCCGGCCGGCATATGCCTCTGCGCACCAGCTGGTGGCCACGGGGCACGCGCACATCGACTCCGCCTGGCTCTGGCCGGTGCGGGAGACGATCCGCAAGTGCGCCAGGACATTCTCCAATGTCGTGTCACTGATGGACGAAAACCCCGATTTCATCTTCTCCTGCTCCTCCGCGCAGCAGTTCGCCTGGATCAAGGAGTTCTACCCGGAGCTTTTCAGCCGGATCCGGGAAAAGGTCCGGGCCGGCCAGTTCGTTCCCGTGGGCGGCATGTGGGTCGAATCCGATACCAACATGCCCGGTGGCGAGGCCATGGCCCGGCAGTTCGTGGAGGGGAAGGGCTTCTTCCTGTCCGAGTTCGGTATCGAATGCCGGGAGGCCTGGCTGCCGGACTCGTTCGGATACTCCGCTGCCCTGCCGCAGATCGTTAAGGCCGCGGGCGGCCGCTGGTTCCTGACACAGAAGATCTCCTGGAACCAGACCAACCGGATGCCGCACCACACCTTCAACTGGGAAGGCATCGACGGGACCCGCCTGTTTACGCACTTCCCGCCGGTGGACACCTACAACTCGGACCTCAGTGCCCGGGACCTGGCCCACGCCGAACGCAATTACCGCGACCACGGACGCGGCAGCGTGTCGCTGGTGCCCTTTGGCTATGGCGACGGCGGCGGCGGCCCCACCCGCGAGATGCTGGCTGCAGCTGTCCGCACGGCGGACCTGGAGGGATCACCCAAAGTCCGGCTCGGCTCCCCGGAGAGCTTCTTCCGCCAGGCTGAAGCGGACTATCCTGCCCTCCCGGTTTGGGTGGGTGAGATGTACCTGGAGCTGCACCGTGGCACCTATACCAGCCAGGCGCGGACCAAGAAGGGCAACCGGCGCAGCGAACACCTGCTGCGCGAAGCGGAGCTGTGGTGCACCACGGCCGCAGTCCGGTGCGTCGGCGCCTATGACTATCCAGCCGCGGAACTGAAGCGGCTTTGGCAGCTGGTGCTGCTGCAGCAGTTCCACGACATCCTTCCCGGCAGTGCCATCGCGTGGGTACACCAGGACGCCGAACGCAACTACCAGGCCATCGAAACCGCACTCGAAGCCATCATCGGCCATGCTGCGGCAGCACTGCTTGGCCCCGGTGACAGGCAATTCCTGCTCAATGCCGCGCCGCACGCCCGGAACGGGGTGCCGGCCTTGGCGGTGGGGGAGCCCGGGGAGCCGGCGGAACCGGCGTCGGGTACAGCGTCCGGCGGCGGCTACATCCTGGACAATGGCATCATCCGCGCCGTGCTGGATGCCGACGGGCTCCTCACATCCCTGCGCGACCATGCCACCGGCCGGGAAGCCATCGCCCCCGGCCAGCGGGGCAACCTGCTGGAGCTGCACCGCGACACCCCCAACGAATGGGACGCCTGGGACATTGACGAGTTCTACCGGCGCAACGTCACGCCACTGGACCGGGCCCAAGCGGTCCGGCTGGAGAGTGTGGGCGGCAGCGCCGTCGTCGTGGTGGAACGCCTGGCCGGGAAATCACCCCTGACCCAGCGCATCACCCTGGCACCCGGAAGTCCTTCCCTGCACATCACCACCTCGGTGGACTGGCAGGAGCGCGAGAAGCTGCTCAAGCTCGGCTTCCCGCTGGACGTCAGGGCTGACCGGTCGGCGGCGGAAACCCAGTTTGGGCACGTCTTCCGACCCACGCACTCCAACACGTCCTGGGAGGCGGCGAAGTTCGAAATCTGCGCCCACCGGTGGATCCACGTGGGCGAACCGGGCTACGGCGTTGCCGTGTCCAACGCGTCCACGTACGGGCACGATGTTGCCCGGAGCATCAGGGAATCCGACGGCGGGACCACCACCACGGTGCGCCTGTCGCTGCTGCGGGCCCCGAAGTTCCCCGACCCGGAAGCGGACCGTGGACGCCATGAGCTTGCGGTGACCATCCGCCCTGGAGCGGACATTCTGGACGCGGTGCAGGAGGGATACCGGACCAACCTGGCGCCGCGGCTCGTCCGGGGTGGCTCGCCCGTGGAGGCACTGTTCTCGGTCTCCAGTCCTGCCGTGGTGGTTGAGGCCGTCAAACTTGCCCAGGATGGTTCCGGTGACGTTGTGGTCCGGCTGTACGAGTCGCTGGGGCAGCGCTCCACGGCGAGGATCTCGGCCCACTTCCCGGTGCGGGATGTCCTGGCCACGGACCTCCTGGAGCGTCCGGTTGAGGCGCCCGGAGTTGCGGCGACGGACACCGGGGCGGACCTGAACCTGCGGCCGTTCCAGCTGGTGACGTTGCGGTTTACCCGGGGCTAGGGTGCCGTAACGGGCCTTAAACAGGCTGAGTGGGGGCGGTCCCCAACGGCCGCCACCACTCATCCCCCCAATGAGTGCGAAGGCCCCCGGGGCGGCCGGCGTCCAAGAATTTATCCCCGTTCGAGAACCCTTGGCGGCCCCACCTTCACACTTTTATGATTGTTTCACATTCTAATGATTTTGTGAAAGCCGCTTTGGTTACGTTTCGGTAGATGTCTTTCGCGCGGTGGCGGTCCGCCGGTTCCGCACCCTGGCGGCCCAGATCAGGGCCAGGCCCACCATGTAGCACAGCACCGCCGTGTAGTTGATGACGAACTCAACTGCTCCCATTTCAGTTGGGATCACAGGGAAGAGCAGCGTCAGCGCCACCGCAACCCCGCCCAGCGCGAGGAGTGCGGCCGCGATCCGTACAAGGACCGGCAGCCGCTCCTGTACGGCGCGGACCATGGCGGGCAACAGTGCAAGGCCCACGAAGGCGGGGTAGGCCCGGCCGGCTGCGCCGTAGTACTCGACGAGGGCGTAGTGGCGGTCATCCTTTGCGGAGATCGCAGTCAGGCCCGCTGAAGAGCCTGTGGTGTCCATGGCGAGGAACACGGCGACCAGTACGACCGAGACGGCCAGCAGGGCGCTCATCCCCGTCCGTCCGGTGATAAGCCGGTAGGCGGCGTCGGCACCGAAACCCTTGGACACCCTGACGCCCAGGAAGAAGATCGCACCGAAAATGACGAAGCGCAACACCAGGTTGGCGATGTTGGTGCCGCCGAGGGCCTGGTCGATGACGAGGTAGGGCTCCCGGATGCTGAGCAGGATGGCGAGGGTCATCAAGGCAAAGATGCCAAAGAGGGAGCGGTTTTCGCCGCGCAGCGCGCTGGGGATCCGGGCAGCCGCGATCAGGCCGCAAACCGCCAGCGTTGTCCATTGCAGGGTCTCGATCATCCCAGGTTCTCCCAAATCTTTTCCGTTTGCGCCTGGTCCTGCTCCTGCCGGCGCAGTGTCTTGCCCAGTGCTTGAAGCCGGTCGCCGGCAAGGGTGGTCAGCTCTCCGTCGGACATGCTGTCCAAAGCTGCTTGCCGGGCGTCCGGGGGCCAGCCGGCTTCCTCTTCCGTGATGACTCCGGTCGCCACCAGTCCGCTGGCCGGCGCTACCCCGGCTGCCAACGCGGTGGCGACCGCCAGTTCAGGAGAAAGCCGGTTGGCAGTCAATTGCGCGGAGTAGTTCTGCGGTGCCACGCCGGTCGCTGCCGAGACGCGGTGGCGGACCTCGCCGTCGTCTATCGCGTCCACCCAGTTCTTGACGGAGGTGGCGTGCGGGGCCGGGGTGAGGACGAAGGGCGGGGTGCCCGTTCTTCCTGAGGGGTCCATCGCGGGACGGGCCAGGACGGCGCGCAGGAGGTCGGCAGTGGAAATCTGGCTCACCAGCTCGGAGCTGGTGGGGGCCTGCGGGGGGCCGGCGAGGACGCTGTAGGCGTCGAAACTTGCCAGTGCCGTGACGGGATTGAGGTTGTAGGCCCGGCTGATGCTGACCACGGTGCCTACGGAGATTTTTCCCCGGACCAGCTGCTGGGCGAGCGTAGTGCGCTTGATACCGGAGACCCTGCAAACATCTGCAGTGCTGGCATCCGGGGCAACGCCTTGCAGCCAGCGCTGGAACGCCTTGGCGGTGAGGGTCATGAAGTGCTCTCTGCAGAAAGGGTGGTCAACATCGATTTTACCGTGTTGGCGTACACGTGATTTTGCCCATGCCGGGCGGTTCGTCTATAGTTGTTGGTCGAGCCCGTTGGTCCGTACACCCCCCAAGTCCGGACCAGCGGGTTCTTTCATGCCCTGCAGGCCTGGGCGGTTCCCGAAAGGACCACATCGATGACTGCGACCCTTGTTGCCAAGGACGTTGCCGGCGGCCATGGCCACCGGGTGCTTTTTTCCGCGCTTTCGCTGACCGTCGCTCCGGGTGACGTCGTGGGCGTCGTCGGTGCCAACGGTGCGGGGAAATCCACTCTGCTTCGGCTGTTGGCGGGCGTGGACCAGCCGCAGGAAGGCACTGTCAGCCTGGCACCTGCCGACGCCTTCGTCGGGTGGCTGCCGCAGGAGCATGACCGCGTTGCCGGCGAAACAGTGGCCGGCTACATCGCCCGCCGGACCGGTTGCACGGAAGCCACGGCCGAGATGGAAGCCACCGCCGAGGCCCTCGGCGCGGGCGCGCCCGGAGCCGACGACGCCTACTCCCGCGCCTTCGACCGCTGGATGGCCTCCGGGGCCGCGGACCTTGAGGACCGCATGCCCGCCGTATTGGCTGAGCTGGGGTTCGACGCAGGCCCGGACGCCCTGATGACCGGTCTTTCCGGTGGCCAGGCGGCACGGGCGGCGCTGGCCGCCTTGCTGCTGAGCCGCTTCGACGTGGTGCTGCTGGACGAGCCCACCAACGACCTCGACCTGGCCGGCCTGGCCACCCTGGAAGCCTTCGTCAAGGGGTTGCGCGGCGGCGTGGTGCTGGTCAGCCACGACCGTGAATTCCTGGCGCGCTGCGTGACCCGGGTGGTGGAGCTGGACCTGGCCCAGAACAGCGTGGCGGTCTACGACGGCGGCTACGATGCGTTCCTTGAGGAGCGGGCCGTGGCGCGGCGGCACGCCCGCGAAAGGTACGAGGAGTTCGCCGCCACCAAGGCGGACCTGGTGTCGCGGGCGCGGACCCAGCGGGAGTGGAGTTCGCAGGGCGTGCGGAACGCCATGAAAAAGAATCCCGACAACGACAAGATCCGCCGCGCCGCCAGCACGGAGTCGTCCGAGAAACAGGCGCAGAAGGTCCGGCAGATGGAATCGCGCATCGCCCGGCTCGACGTGGTGGAGGAGCCCCGGAAGGAATGGCAGCTCCAGTTCTCCATCGGCGCGGCACCCAGGTCCAGCGCCGTCGTCGCCACCCTTCGCAACGCCGTGGCACGCCAGGGTGACTTCACGCTGGGCCCGGTCAACCTCCAGCTCAATGGCGGCGAACGCATCGGCATCACCGGACCCAACGGCGCCGGCAAGTCGACCCTCCTGCGCCTGCTGCTGGGGACCCAGGAACCGGACGACGGCGATGCCTCCATGGGTGCCTCCGTCGCCGTCGGCGAGATTGACCAGGCCCGGGGCCTCCTGGACGGCGGCCGGAACCTGGCTGACGCCGTCGAAGCCGTGCTGGCCGACTGGACCAGCGCCGACGTCCGGACGCTCCTGGCCAAGTTCGGCCTGAAGGCCGACCATACGTCGCGGACCGTCGACTCACTGTCACCCGGCGAGCGGACCCGTGCAGCCCTTGCCCTGCTGCAGGCACGCGGCGTGAACCTGCTGGTGCTGGACGAACCCACCAACCACCTCGACCTGCCCGCGATCGAACAGCTTGAAGAGGCGCTGGAAAGCTACGAGGGCGCCCTGCTGCTTGTCACCCACGACCGCCGGCTGCTGGAAAACGTACGACTCGACTCCCGGTGGCACCTGGACAACGGAAAAGTCCAGGAGCTCCACCGCATCCCAAGCCAGGAGAAACAACCATGAGCATGGACCGCGTGGCCTGGAATTCACTGCGCAACATCAGCACCGCCCAGAGCGGCTCCAGGCCGATCTCGAAGGAAACGCTGCGGCGCGTCCTGGGGTTCGCCGCGCCGCACAAGGGCAAGCTCATTGCCTTCGTGCTCGCCTCGGTGGCGGGTGCCTTCCTGGCGGTCGCCACGCCGGTGCTCGCCGGGCAGGTGGTTGACGCCATCATTGCCAACGCCGGGGCGGACACCGTCATCCGGCTGGCGGTGCTGATCGCCCTCGTGGCCGTTGGCGAGGCCGGCGTGGGGCTGCTGACCCGCTGGCTGTCCGCCACCATCGGCGAAGGCGTCATCGTGGACCTCCGGACCCGCGTGTTCGACCACGTCCAGCGCATGCCCATCGCTTTCTTCACCCGCACCCGCACCGGCGCCCTGGTCAGCCGGCTCAACAACGACGTCATCGGGGCGCAGTCCGCCTTCGCCGGCACGCTCTCCGGCGTGGTGAGCAACGTCGTGGCGTTGGCCCTGACGCTGGCCGTGATGCTCAATACCTCCTGGCTGGTGACGGTGCTTGCCATGGTGCTGCTGCCGATCTTCCTCATCCCGGCCCGCCGCATGGGCTCGAAGCTGGCGGACCTGCGCCGTGAAGCCGCCGCGCACAATGCCGCTATGGGAACCCAGATGACCGAGCGGTTCTCCGCCCCGGGGGCCACGTTGGTGAAGCTCTTCGGCCGGCCGGATGACGAATCCCGCGAGTTCGCCCTCCGCGCCGGGCGGGTCCGTGACATCGGCATCCGCACGGCCATGCTGCAGTTCACCTTCGTGACGGCCCTGACGCTGGTCTCCGCGCTGGCGCTGGCCCTGGTCTACGGCCTGGGCGGCTGGATGGCCATTACCGGCCAGCTGGCGGCCGGGGACGTGGTTGTCCTGGCGCTCCTTCTCACCCGGCTTTACGCCCCGCTGACATCACTGTCCAGCGCGCGGGTGGAGATCATGAGCGCCCTGGTCAGCTTCGAACGAGTCTTTGAAATCCTGGACCTGCAGCCCCTGATCCAGCAGAAGCCTGATGCGGTGCCGATTCCCGCCGGGCCGGTCTCGGTCGAGTTCGACAACGTCCGCTTCGGTTACCCGGCCGCCGACAAGGTCTCGCTGGCGTCACTGGAGGAGGTCGCTACGCTGGACACCCGTGGCGGGGAGGAAGTGCTGCACGGCATCAGCTTCCGGGTGGAACCTGGCCAGACCGTGGCGCTGGTCGGCTCCTCGGGCGCCGGCAAGTCCACCATCGCACAGCTGCTGGCCCGGCTGTACGACGTCGACTCCGGGGCTGTGCGGCTCGGCGGCTCGATGCCGGGAGCCGGCGTGGACGTCCGCGACACCACGTTCGACTCACTGCGGGACACGCTGGGAATGGTCACCCAGGACGGGCACCTCTTCCACGAAACCATCGCCTCCAACCTCCGCCTGGCCCGGCCGGACGCCACAGATGAGGACATGTGGGACGTCCTGCGACAGGCGCGGCTGGAGGACATGATCCGGTCCCTGCCGGACGGGCTGGAGACGGTGGTGGGGGAGCGCGGCTACCGGCTCTCCGGCGGTGAACGGCAGCGCCTCACCATCGCCCGCCTGCTCATCGCCCAGCCGCGCGTCGTCATCCTGGACGAGGCCACCGCGGCGCTGGACTCCACGAACGAAGCCGCTGTGCAGGCAGCCCTCGGGGCTGCACTGGAGGGGCGGACCGCCGTCGTGATTGCCCACCGGTTGTCCACCGTCCGTGCCGCCGACGCCATCCTGGTGGTGGAGGGCGGCCGCGTGGTGGAGCGCGGAACGCACATGGAGCTCCTGGCGGCCGACGGCCGCTACGCCGAGCTGTACCGGACGCAGTTCGCCGAAGCGACAGCCGTGGCGCAGGAAGCTGTACCCGAGTACTAGTCGCGCGGTTCCAGGGGAGCGGCGGCGAGCACGGGCAGGATGTGGTCAGTCAGCAGCGGTGCCAGGTCCCGGGGAAAGGACGCGCCGCGGGTCAGCAGGTCAAGGTCCAGCCAGCGGATCTCCGCGATTTCCGCCGCCGGCCTGGCTTCCCAGGTGCCCGGGGCCACGAAGACCGTCGCCTCGATATCGGTGGCGGCCTCGTTGGCGGCCTCGGCGATCCAGACGCCCATCAGGGCAAGATCCCGGGGGTCGACGACGATCCCCACCTCTTCGGCGAGCTCGCGGGCCGCTGTCTGGACCGCGGTTTCGCCCGGCTCCGGCTTGCCGCCGGGGTGCATGAACATGGCGGTTCCGCGCTTCCTCACGGTCAGGAGGCGGCCGGCGTCGTCGAAGACGCAGACGGCGGACACCACGATGCGGTCCTTCACGCGTCCGCCTTCCGCACCAGCCGTGACACCAGCAGCAGGTCCTTGCGCGGCCCGGCCACGTCCCAGCTGTAGCTGAACGCGTCCGGCCCCTCCCATGTGTACGCCACGCGGTAGGTGTCCGGGTCGCACCAGTGGATGTCCAGGTTGGCGTCCGGGGCGAAGCTCATCCGGTGGAAGGGCCGGCCGTCGGGAAAGAACACGTCCAGCGCCTCCGGCTGGCCCGAAGGCTTCAGCACATACGCTCGCGAGGCGGGGCCGGTGAAAGCAGGCCAGCGCATGGTGCCTTCCTCGGAAAGGACCAGGCCGCCGTCGTCCGTTGGCGTAAAAAGTACGACGCCGGAGAAGGTTCCGCGGGTGCCATCCGAGCGGTCCAGCAGGTCACGCTCGACGTGCCACCGGCCCGGCCGTCCGGGCGCAGGGCTGCCCGGTGCGCTGCCGAGGAGGTAGGCGCGGAGGTGCGGCTCCGGGGAACGACGGTTCAAGTGCCCTCGATTGGAATCGAACCAACGACACCGGCTTTAGGAGAGCCGTGCTCTATCCACTGAGCTACGAGGGCGCGCGTCCGGGGGCCGGCGGGACCGGTCCGTCCGGACACGGTTACAAGCATACAAGGTGCGCGGGCGTACTACGCTCAACCCATGAGTCCAGCACCGACTGCCGCTCCGTCCGCTGTCTATATTCCGGACACTGCGTCCACCCGGCACTACATCGGTGCGTGGTCCACCCTGAGCGTGCTGCAGTACTTTGCCGCCGAAGCGGCGGTGGCGATGGCCTGGGCAGGTCCCCGGCCCTACGACCTCCGGACCGGCTACATCAGCGACCTTGGCGCCATCCATTGCGGCGTTTACTCGGGGAGGGACGTCTGCTCGCCGCTGAACTGGCTGATGAACGCTTCGTTCGTGGTGCAGGGGCTTGGCATGCTGCTGGGCGCGGTGCTCCTGACCTCGGGACTGCTGTGCGTGGCCGCACGCCCTGGTGCCCGGGTGGACCGGCGGCGCCGGAAGCCCTGGCTGGCCGCCTTGTGGGTGCGGCTGCTGACGGGCGCCGCAGGTGCCGGGACCGTGATCGTGGGGCTCGTTCCCGAGGATGTGGGCTCCCCGTGGCACTACACGGGCGCCATCATGTACTTCGTCGCGGGCGCCGCTGCCCTGCTGGTGCTGGGCCTGCTGTGGCTGCGGAAAACCGGAATGGCATGGCTCATCCTGGCGTGCGGCGCCGTGTCGACCGCTGCGCTCGCCACTGGCGGCCTCACCCAGATGGGTGTGCCGGAGCCGGGCACACTGGAACGGCTGATGGCATATCCGGTGACTGTGGGGATGGCTGCCGCCGGACTGGTGGTGGCCAGCCGGGTGCACCGTCACCGGAAGGCGCGGCGTGCTCTGGCCCTTGCCGCCCGGGCGGACGCGCCCTAGCGGTTGGGTGGCCTGGCCCGCCTGGCGTGGTTGCGCCCTAGTTTTTGTCCGGAGCTTTCCGCTTCCGAAGGAGCACCGCCGCAGCGCCAGCCAGCAGGCTCAAGACGAACAGCACCCAGCCGGCAACGGTGAGGCCGGACGCCAAGGCAACCTGCCCGGCATCGGGACCGTTCGAGGCCAGCATGGCGTCGATGGCAACATTGCCCCAGAGCCGTACCACCACGAACAGCAGCGGCAGCGCCCACAGGCCCCAGCGCAGCGCCTTCCGGGCCACGTTCGTGCCGATGAGCAGCAGCCACGTAAACCCGAAGATCAGCGGGAACAGGGTTCCTGCGGTCTTGTGGACGTAGTTCAGCTGGCCCAAAGCATCAGTGTTCATCACCGCCTGCAGCTGCCTGATGTAGTCCGCATCGAAACCGCCGACCAAGGAATCCGGCATCGCCCGGCCTTCGGTGAGCTGCGTGAGCTGGTCCAGGGTGAGCAGGTGCAGGTACCAGAAGAGGAACAGGCTGGCCACCACGCCTGCAATCACGATCAGGTTGCTGTTTCCTTGCGCCTTCTCAGGCGTGCGCGCCGTAGTGGGATTCACCACCGGCGGCAGGTGATGCTGCGGGACGACCGCGTTGGCGCCGTGCTTCTTGATCCGCTGGGCAGGGGTTTTGGCCATGGCACCATTATCCCGCCCCCTACACTGAAGCCATGACCATTGGCCGGCACAGCGCTGTTGAACTTGACCCTGCATTGGACGACTACCAGCTCGCAGCAGGGCTCGTGAAGGAAGCCGGGCAGCTGGCGCTCCTCATGCGCATGGGCGGCCTGCAATCCGAACAGAAGACCTCCATCTCCGATGTGGTGACCGCGGCGGACCATGCGGCCGAGGCCTACGTGCTTGCACAGTTGCGGCGCTGCCGCCCGGACGACGGCATCATGGGCGAAGAGGGCACCTCCATTACCGGCACAAGCGGCCGCACCTGGGTCATTGACCCCGTGGACGGCACCTATAACTTCCTGCATGGCTCCACGTACTGGTGCTCGGCGATCGCACTGAAGGACTCGGACGATGTACTGCTGGGTGCCATCTTCCAGCCCGAAGAGAACAAGCTGTGGCTCGGCGGCCGGGACAGGCGCGCCACGCTCAACGGCGAACCTCTGACGGTCTTCACTGACGACGACGGCAAGCGGAACACCACCGCCGTGGCCGAACTAGGTGCGGCCACCTACATCCACCCCACCTGGCTCATGGACCCCATGTGCGCCATGCCCTGGCACGCGGCAGCCACCTCCGCTGCCTCCCTTCGCATGCTGGGTTCGGGCTCCTGCGACTTGGGCCGCGTGGCGGACGGGCAGCTGGGCTGCTGGTTCCAGCACAGCTGTCCGGAGTGGGACTGGCTGCCGGGCAAGGCCATCGTCGCGGCGGCCGGCGGCTCAGTGGACACCGTCACGGTCAACGGCCTGCAGTGGTTCATGGCGGGAGGCACGACGGCGGTACGCCAGCTGCGTGAGGCCCTTCAGTCGGCGTCGGTGGCGTAGGCATCACGGCAACACCGGCTGCTGGACGGGAGCCCGCTTGGACGTAAGTCTCCTATGTGGATAACGGCTGGCAATTCGACCGCCAATCCACAGGCAGGAAGAGCCTGTCGGTCCCACCGCCTAGACTTGTAGGCACCATGGATATGTTGTTTGACCCGTACTCTGACGGACCCTTCAAGGCCGCGCCTGCAGCCGCCGCCCGCACCAAGTCGGCCACGGAAGGCGCAGTCGCGGCCCCGGGGAGCGGCGGCAGCGTCCACGCAGACCGGGCACCGGAAGGGCAACACCGAAGCCACCGCCTGGACCCCGCCCAACTGGTGGAGGGACTGAACCCGCAGCAGGAGGAAGCGGTCAAGCATGCCGGGTCCGCGCTGTTGATCGTCGCGGGCGCCGGATCCGGCAAGACCCGCGTGCTCAGCAACCGGATCGCATATCTGATCGCCACCGGCCGCGCCCACCACGGGGAAATCCTGGCCATCACCTTCACCAACAAGGCAGCCGCCGAGATGCGGGAGCGCATCGAGGCCCTGGTGGGTGGCCGCGCCAAGATCATGTGGATTTCAACGTTCCACTCGTCCTGCGTCCGCATCCTGCGGCAGGAAGCTGCCAACGTTGGACTCAAATCCAACTTCTCCATCTACGATTCCGCGGATTCCCTCCGGCTGGTTACCCAGGTGGCCAAGGCCCATGACCTGGACCCCAAGAAATTTGCGCCCAAGTCCATCCAGCACAAGATCTCGGCCTTGAAGAACGAGCTCATCGACGCCGATTCCTATGCCTCCGCGGCCAACTACAACGATCCCTTCGAACATGCGGTTGCGGACGTCTACAAGGGCTACACCCAGCGGCTTCGCCAGGCCAACGCCATGGACTTCGACGACCTCATTGCCGAAACCGTCTACATGTTCCGCGCGTTCCCGGCGCTTGCCGAGTCCTACCGCCGGCGGTTCCGCCACGTCCTGGTGGACGAGTACCAGGACACCAACCACGCCCAGTACGCGTTGGTTCGCGAGATCGTGGGGGAGGGGCCCGGGGCATCGGAACTGACCGTGGTAGGCGATTCCGACCAGTCCATCTACGCCTTCCGCGGCGCTGACATCCGCAACATCGTGGAGTTTGAAAAGGACTACCCGGAGGCCCGCACCATCAAGCTGGAGCAGAATTACCGCTCCACGCAGAACATCCTCAGTGCCGCCAACTCGGTCATTGCCCGGAACCCAAACCGACCCGAGAAGCGGCTGTGGACCGCCGAGGGCGAGGGCCACAAGATCATCGGCTATGTGGGCGAGAACGAGCACGACGAAGCGCAGTTCATCGCCAAGGAAATAGACCGGCTCCAGGACGAGGAGAACCTGCGGCCCGGCGACGTCGCCATCTTCTACCGGACCAACGCCCAGTCCCGCTCAATCGAGGACGTGCTGGTCCGCGTGGGCCTTCCGTACAAGGTGGTGGGGGGCACCCGCTTCTACGAGCGGAAGGAAATCAAGGACGCCCTCGCCTACCTGCGCGTCCTGGTCAACCCTGACGACGACGTCAACCTGCGCCGCGTGCTGAACGAACCGAAGCGCGGCATCGGGGATCGTGCCGAAGGGGCGGTGGCAGCCCTGGCGGAGCGTGAGCGCACGTCCTTCATGGCCGCGGCGCGGCGTGCGGACCACGCTCCCGGCATGGCCACGCGTTCCGTTAATGCCGTCCTGGGCTTCGTGAAGCTCCTGGATGACCTGGCGGAAGTGGCTGCAGGCTCAGGCGCGGCGGCAGCCCTGGAAGCCGTCCTGGAGCAGACCGGCTACCTCGCGGCGCTGCGCTCCAGCACGGACCCGCAGGATGAGTCCCGGGTGGAGAACCTGGCCGAACTCGTCGCCGTCGTCCGCGAATACGAGCAGGAGAACCCGGAAGGCAGCCTCGCCGCGTTCCTGGAACAGGTGTCGCTCGTGGCGGATGCAGACCAGATCCCGGATGCCCCCGGCGCGGACATCGACTCCGCGGTTGCCGAGGCCAAGCGCCTGGGCGTGGTGACCCTCATGACGCTGCACACGGCAAAGGGCCTCGAATTCCCCGTGGTGTTCCTCACCGGCATGGAGCACGGTCTTTTCCCGCATCAGCGCTCCGCCACCGACCCCAAGGAACTGGCCGAGGAACGCCGGCTGGCCTACGTGGGACTCACGCGTGCCCGCAAACGGCTGTATGTCACCCGGTCCGAGGTGCGCAGCATGTGGGGCCAGAGCCAGTACAACCCTGCCAGCCAGTTCCTGGAAGAAATCCCTGCAGAGCTCCTGGAATGGAAGCGGGAAGGAACGAGCCGGCAGTCGTGGGGAGGCGGCGGCTCGATCGGCTCCGGCCGGTATAGCGGATCGTTCTGGGGCGCCGGTACCGCCCGGGGCGCCGCGGCAGATTCTTCCGCGGGCTTTAACGCCGACGTCCCTGCGTTCATCGCGAAGAACCGGGTCCAACCACAAAAGGAAATCATCGCCGTCAGCGTGGGGGATAAGGTCAACCACACAAGCTTCGGCAACGGAACGGTCCTGGCCCTTGAAGGGGCAGGCGACAAAACCGTGGCCAAGGTGAAGTTCGACGTCGGCGAGAAGCGCCTGCTGCTGCGGTACGCGCCGCTGACTAAGCTCGACGCGTAGGACCTGCGGAACCGTAGAGAGGGCAGGCCCTTGTCCGGCCCGGGAGGCGGGGTCTACAGTTCAGGGACGTTTCCCCAGCAGCCGTATCCGGAGTCGGAGTGGGACCATGAACATCCTGTTCGCGAGCCAGGCAATTGACGGCCACTTCAATCCGATGACCGGAGTGGCCATGAAGCTCAAGGCACGCGGCCACGACGTCCGCTGGTACACCGGCCCGGTGTTCGCCGGCAAACTCCAAGACCTGGGGATTTCCCTCTTTCCCTTCAAACGGGCCGTCGAACACCGCGCCGACAACCTCTTCGAGCTGTATCCGGAGCGGGCGAAACTCAAGGGACCCCTGGCCATCGGTTTTGACGGTGAAAAGATCTTCGCCAGCAACATCAGCAACTTTTTCGAGGATATCCGGGAGCTCGACGAGGAATTCCCCTTCGATGCCTTGGTAGTGGACCACTCCATGTTCATCCAGCGGCTCGTTGCGCACGTGCTGGGCAAACCGGTGGTGAATGTAGTGGTCATCCCCAACATGGAAAGTGATCCCCTGGTGCCGCCGCTCTTCTTCGGCTTCCGGCCGCCGCGGAACCCTGTTGAGAAGGCGCTTCAGGGGACTGCCGGGCTGCTGTCAGACAAAGTGATTCTCCGCCCGGCCCACAAAAGCTACCGGCGCCAGCACACCTTCTATGGCCAGGCGGTGCCCAAAGGGACCAGGCTCACCGATGACGCGTACCGGTGCTCGGACGCCGTCATCCAGGCTGGCACGGAGTCCCTTGATTTTCCGCGCCGCACCAGGAACCCCAAAGTGGAATACGTGGGGGCCCTCCTGCCATACCGGCGCCCAGGGGCAGCCCGGGAAGACCTGCCGCGTGGATATGCCACCACCATCGTGGTCACCCAGGGCACGGTGGACAATGCGGACCAGAACAAGCTCATCATTCCCGCGTTGGAGGCGCTCAAGGACACGGATGCGCTGGTCATTGTGGCAACGGGAGGCAGGAACACAGCGGAGCTGTGTGGGCGCTACCCGCAACCGAATATCCACATCCGGGACTACGTCGACTTTGCCGCTGTCTTCGAATCCACGGATGTCTTCGTCACCAACGGCGGCTTCGGCGGGGTGCAGCTGGCCCTTTCCAAGGGCGTCCCCCTGGTGGTGTCCGGTATCAATGAAGGCAAGAGCGACGTCAATGCCAGGGTGGAGTATGCAGGTGCCGGCATCAACCTGCGCACCGACAACCCTTCCCCGGAGAACATCCACAAGGCGGTGAACAGTATCCTGGCCGATCCGCAGTGGAAGAACCGCGCACAGCACATGCTGCACGACTTCGCACGGAAGGACGCCGCGCAGGCAGCAGCCGAGGTGGTCGAACGTGTGGCCGGCGCCAGCCGCCGCCGCGGTAAAGCATAATGGCACCATGCGACGGACTGTTTGGGGGATGCTCGCCGCCCTTCTGCTGCTGGCCACGGCGTGCAGCGTGACCACCAAGGACCCTTCCTACGTCCCGCCTGCTCCGCTGCCTCCCCTGGAACAACTGGAGAAGGCTCCCTTAGCCGACCCGAAGGACTTCTCGGCAGGGGGAGGTGACGTCCTTGCCTTCATCACGGCGGACCACAGCGTTGCCTGCTCCCTCACGTCCGCCCGCGGAGAACACGTGAACGTCCCCTATGAGCAGAACCGCTACAGCGACGCCGCCAACAACAAGCTCCCCACCGTCCCGGTCGCCCACTGCGAACTCGGCAGGTACCCTGCGCCCCGGCCCGCCGACGTCAAGGACGACTGCGCGGGGACCAACCTCGGCTACCTTGGCGGCGTCGCCCTCCTGGCCCCGGACAACGTCCGGTACGGTGAATGCCGCTCCGGCGTCACATCCATGGAGGCGGCGTTCGGGCCCAAGGGGAGCAAGTCCGGGCCCATGGCCGAACTGCATGTCCTGGCCGACGGGCAAAACATCGAACGCAACGGACTGCGCTGCTCCGCCTACAACGGCGGTGTGGCATGCGGAAACGTCTCCGCCGGCGTCGGATTCTTCGTTTCCTCCGAACGTTACGAACTGGTCCCCGGGCCGGGGAAAGACTCTTCCAAGGCGCCCGCTGAAGCCCCAAAAACCGCGTAATTCCGCGGTTTTTCTACGCCTCATAGAATAGTGTCGTTACTCACATAAGAGGTAGTCTGGGACGGCCCGGTCCCTCCAAAGGACTAGAGTTCCCCATGGAGCATTACGCCGCGTGGCTCGTTTCCAGACAGGCCGCCGGTGCGTGCAATCCGCAGCCCGGTCATCGTCTTTTCGATGGTGTCCGACTGTTCAGAAACTACTTCGACGTAGAAGGACACTAAACCGTGGACCTGTTTGAATACCAGGCGCGCGATATGTTCGAGGCGCACGGTGTACCCGTGCTGGCCGGCATCGTGGCGCACACCCCAGAAGAAGCAAAGGCAGCTGCCGAAAAAATCGGCGGAGTGACTGTCGTCAAGGCACAGGTCAAGGTTGGCGGCCGCGGCAAGGCCGGCGGCGTCAAGGTCGCAAAGTCCGCCGACGAGGCGCTTGAGCACGCCACCAACATCCTGGGCATGGACATCAAGGGCCACACCGTCAACAAGGTGATGATCGCCCAGGGTGCGGATATCGCCGAGGAATACTACTTCTCCGTCCTGCTGGACAGGGCCAACCGCAACTACCTTGCCATGTGCTCGGTTGAGGGCGGCATGGAAATCGAGCAGCTCGCCGTCGAACGCCCGGAAGCGCTGGCCAAGATCGCCATCGACCCCGCCGTGGGCATCGACCAGGCCAAGGCTGACGAAATCGTCGCGGCCGCGGGCTTCGCCGAGGAACTGCGCGGCAAGGTCGCCGCCGTCATCCTCAAGCTCTGGGACGTCTTCAAGAAGGAAGACGCCACCCTCGTGGAGGTCAACCCCCTCGTCAAGACCGGTGCCGGTGACATCGTCGCCCTCGACGGCAAAGTCTCCCTGGACGAGAACGCCGACTTCCGCCACCCCAAGCACGTGCAGCTCGAGGACAAGGACGCTGCCGACCCCCTTGAGGCCAAGGCAAAGGCGCAGGACCTCAACTACGTCAAGCTGGACGGCGAAGTGGGCATCATCGGCAACGGCGCCGGCCTGGTCATGTCCACCCTCGACGTCGTTGCGTACGCCGGCGAAAACCACGGCAACGTCAAGCCCGCCAACTTCCTGGACATCGGCGGCGGCGCCTCGGCCGAGGTCATGGCCGCCGGCCTGGACGTCATCCTGGGCGACGAGCAGGTCAAGTCCGTGTTCGTCAACGTCTTCGGCGGCATCACCGCTTGCGACGCAGTCGCCAAGGGCATCGTGGGTGCACTGGCCGAGCTCGGCCACTCCGCGAACAAGCCGCTGGTCGTCCGCCTCGACGGCAACAACGTCGAGGAAGGCCGCCGCATCCTCACCGAGGCCAACCACCCGCTGGTTACCCTGGCCGCCACCATGGACGAGGGCGCCGACAAGGCCGCCGAGCTCGCCAACGCAGCTAAGTAAAGGGACGCACCATGTCTATCTACCTCAACAAGGACTCCAAGGTCATCGTCCAGGGCATCACCGGCGGCGAAGGCACCAAGCACACCGCCCTGATGCTCAAGGCCGGCACCAACATCGTCGGTGGCGTTAACGCCCGCAAGGCCGGCACCACCGTCCTGCACGGCGACAACGAAATCAACGTCTACGGCACCGTCAAGGAAGCGATGGCCGAAACCGGCGCTGACGTCTCCATCGTCTTCGTTCCGCCGGCGTTCACCAAGAACGCCGTTGTCGAAGCCATCGAGGCGGGCATCGGCCTGGTCGTCGTCATCACCGAAGGCGTTCCGGTCCAGGACTCCGCCGAGTTCTGGGCCCTCGCCCAGTCCAAGGTGGACGCCGACGGCAACCAGGTCACCCGCATCATCGGACCGAACTGCCCCGGCATCATCACCCCGGGCGAAGCCCTCGTGGGCATCACCCCCGCCAACATCACCGGCAAGGGCCCCATCGGGCTGGTCTCCAAGTCCGGCACCCTGACCTACCAGATGATGTACGAACTGCGCGACCTGGGCTTCTCCACCGCCATCGGCATCGGCGGCGACCCGATCATCGGCACCACCCACATCGACGCCCTGGCCGCGTTCGAGGCTGACCCCGAGACCAAGGCCATCGTCATGATCGGCGAAATCGGTGGCGACGCCGAAGAGCGTGCCGCCGACTTCATCAAGGCCAACGTGACGAAGCCGGTCGTCGGCTACGTTGCCGGCTTCACCGCCCCCGAAGGCAAGACCATGGGCCACGCAGGCGCCATCGTGTCCGGCTCGGCCGGTACTGCCCAGGCCAAGAAGGAAGCCCTCGAGGCTGCCGGCGTCAAGGTCGGCAAGACGCCGTCCGAGACCGCCAAGCTGCTGCGTGAGGTCTACGCAGCGCTCTAGCAGAACTGCGTAACGCGGGGCCACTTCCGGCCGGTCCGTCCAACGGACCCCGGGGGAGGCCCCGCGTTTCGCGTTTAATGACGTTCTCGCGGCGATACGCGTAACGCATGCCGCCGGATGTCAGACGTCGAGTAGGGTTTAAGAGGCAAAACGGGCCACGGCGGCCAGGCAGGGGAGCAGGATGGCAGAAGCACGGCGCACGCTGGTGGACGTCGTCGTGGACAGAGTCCTCGAGCACATCCTCAGTGGAGAGATAAAGCCCGACGACGCCCTGCCGCCTGAAGCGGATATCGCCAAGGAATCCGGGGTCAGCCGGCTGACGGCACGTGAGGCCATGAATGTCCTCAAGGCGCAGAACGTCGTCTACGTCAAACGCGGTCTTGGCACTTTCGTCAATCCGCCGGAGCGGTGGACCGGCCTGGACGCCATCATGCAGGCGGCCTCCAGGGGCGTGGCCTCCGAACAGGTGGCGCTGCTGCTGCTCGAGGTTCGGCGAATGGTGGAAACCGGGGCGGCTGAACTTGCTGCTGTCCGGCACAACCAGGATGACATTGCCGCGATGGAACAAAGCCTGCACGAGATGGAAGCCGCACACGAGGCCGGCGACGTGGACGCCCTGACCGTTGCTGACATCGCCTTCCACGACCGCATCCTGCGGGCCTCCGGCAATCCGTTCGTCCCGGCGCTGCTGGGCCAGTTGTCGACGCTGCTGTTCGCCATGCGCCGCGCGACTTCCGCATTCCCTGATGTGCAGCGCCACGCCATCCACCACCACAAACTCGTGCTGGCCGCCGTCGCGTCCGGCGAGCCCGGGGTGGCGCGCTCCGCGATGGATGCCCACATCACCCAGACCTTCGAGGACTACGAACACTACCTCGCAGAGGCAAGCCGCAGCGGTGCCACCGCAGGTTAAAAGACCCACAGCCGGCTCTTTTCCACAGTGGGTCCTGCCCGCTTAAAAGGTCTTCGCGCCCGCCCCTTCCCAGCCGTATTGACGTGCTCACGACGCTGTGACTAGAATCTCACACAGACATCAGACATCTGATATCAAGCACCCCCCCAATAATGCCGCCAGCCAAAGGAGTCGTTATGTGCGCGCATTCCCTGTTCATGGGTCCCCACACCATCGCCGGAGGGCTCCGATGAGCGCCCGCGCAGCCGCCCCGGCACTCAGCGACCTCGGGGAGACCACCCTCCGCAAGGTCAGGCGCCGGCTCATGCCCCTGATCGTCCTCCTCTACTTCATTGCCTACCTCGACCGCAATAACGTCGGCTTCGCCAAGCTCGGCATGCAGAACGACATCGGCCTGACCGAAGCCGCCTACGGCCTGGGCGCAGGTATCTTCTTCCTGGGCTACGCCTTGCTCGAAATCCCCAGCAACGGTGGCATGTACCGCTACGGCGCCCGCAAGTGGATCGCCCGCATCCTCATCACCTGGGGCATTTTCGCGACAGCCATGTTCCTGGTGAACGGTGAAGCCACTTTCTACGTCATCCGCTTCCTGCTGGGCGCTGCGGAAGCCGGCTTCTTCCCCGCAATCCTTTTCTACCTGACCCTCTGGTTCCCGGCCGCCCAGCGCGTGACCGTGCTCGGTATCTTCATCCTCGCCCAGCCCATCTCCAACGCCCTGGGCGCTCCAGTGTCCGGCATGCTGCTGGGACTCGAAGGCGTCGCGGGGCTGCACGGCTGGCAGTGGCTGTACATCATCGAAGGCATCCCCGCCATCATCCTCGGCATCATCACGCCCTTCGTGATGACCGACCGCCCGGAGCACGCCAAGTGGCTGAAGCCCGAAGAGCGCGAATGGCTCTCCACCACCATGGCCGCGGAACTGGCCCACAAGCAGAAGTCCGGCAACCACAACTTCCTGGCCGGCCTCAAGGACCCCCGCACCATCGCCTACTCGGCGCTGTACTTCGGCCTGGTCTGCGGCATCTACGGACTGGGACTCTGGCTGCCCACCATCGTCAAGGCGCTGGGCAAGTTCGACTCAACGCAGGTGGGGTTCATCGTCTTCATCCCGTACGCCATCGCAGCCGTTTTCGTCTACTTCTGGAGCAAGCGGTCCGACCGTACCGGCAACCGCGTCTGGCATGCCAGCGTGAGCATGGTGCTCGCCGCCGTCGGCCTCCTGGGGGCCGGGTTCCTGCTTCCGGTCAATGCCGTGCTCGCGATGGTCTTCCTGACCCTCGCAGCCATGGGCATCTACTCGGCGATCGCCCCCTTCCTGGCCATGCCCTCCGCAGCCCTTACCGGCGCTGCGGCGGCCGCGGGGCTGGCGATGGTCAACTCGCTCGGCAACCTGGGCGGCTTCGTGGCGCCCTACATCGTGGGCATCCTCAAGGACGCCACCGGTAACAGCCAGAGCGGCCTGGTCTTCCTGGCCGCCTGCCTCGCCGTGACCGCCGTCGCCACTTACCTTTACGCACGCAAGCGGCCGGAAGGTGTCTCCGCCCCCGGTGCCACCGTTCCTGCCGCCGAAACCCACTAGGAAACACCAATGACTGAGCAGCACACCTTCCCTGCAGAACGCACCGTTGTCCTGACCGGCGCGGCCTCGGCCCGCGGCATCGGCCGCGCCACCGCAGACCGCCTGGCCAGCGAGGGCTGGTCCATCGCCATCCTGGACATCAACGCTGAAGATGCCCAGGCGGCGGCCGCGGAAATCGGATCCAACAGGGCCGTCAAGGCGATCGGCGTGGGCGCCGACGTCTCCGACGAAGCGTCCGTGGACCGGGCCATCACAGAGATCGAAGAGGCCCTTCCGCCGATCGTTGGACTCGTGAACCTCGCCGGAATCAGTTCCCCCACCCCCTTCATGGAGACGAGCGTGGCGGAATGGGACAAGGTCTTCGCCATCAACATGCGCGGCACGTTCATCGTGTCACAGCGGGTGCTCAAGGGCATGATCCAGCGCAGGCTGGGGCGGATCGTCAGCATCTCCTCCATCTCGGCCCAGCGCGGTGGCGGCACCTACTCCAAGGTTGCCTACAGCGCGTCCAAGGCTGGAATCCTCGGTTTCACCCGTGCCCTGGCCCGCGAAGTGGGTGAGCACAACATCACCGTGAATGCCATCGCCCCCGGGCCGATCGATACGGACATCATGGGCGGCACGCTGACCGACGAGCGCAAGGCCCAGATGTCCGAGGGCATCATGATGGGACGCGTGGGAACCCGCGAGGAAGTCGCGGCCCTGATCGCATTCCTGCTCGGCGCGGACGCCGGCTACATTACGGCCGCCACGTACGACATCAACGGCGGACTGCAGGTTTCCTAAGACCCGTCCTGAAGGTGCCGTGCAGCCCGGCGGCGGCACGGCACCTTCAGGCCCGCGTCCTGCGGCGCCGTGCCCTTCATGCTCGCGTTCGCGGGCATCTTCCGGCTATAGGATTTCTACATGGCAACCAAGAACAAAGCCTCCGGCGGCGTGAGCAGGCAGGTCCTCGCCGACCACGTTTACGAAGCGCTTCTTGTTGCCCTCATGGACGGCCGGTTGGAGGCCGGCACGCCCGTCAGCATCGACGGGATGGCAAGGGAACTGGATGTTTCACCAACACCCGTGCGCGAGGCACTCGCCCGGCTGGAAGCCACCGGGATGGTCCGGAGAATGGCCCTGCGCGGTTATCGCGTGGCTCCGTTGTTTTCCCCCGAAGAACTGGCAGACCTGATGGACGCCCGGTTGGTGATTGAGCCGGCCAACGCCTTCATGGCCTGCAAGCACGCGGACCCGGAACTGGCCAAGCAGCTGGAGCAGGCCATCGAAGACCTGAAGGCAGCGCCCCGGGGTCCGTCCTTCGCAGAGTTCCGCGCCTACTGGGAAGCGGATGAACGCTTCCACCGGCTCATCGCCGAGTTCGCGGACAACCAGTTCCTGCTGTCCGCCTACAACGCGCTGGGCGGCCAGGTGCAGCGTTTCCGTTTCTTCGGCGGCCTGGGCGTGACAGACGCCGACTACGCCATCTCGGAGCACACCGAGATCCTCAAGGCCTTTGAGTCCGGCGACCCCGAACTCGCCCGGCAAAAAATGATCGACCACATCGAGGGCGTCAAGCAGCGCTCACAGCACGACAGCGAAGTACGCAGCTAGCGCTTCCGCCCGGGGTCACCGGCCGCGGCTGACCAACCCCCACCCATTCCTGCCCTGAGCAGGCACACTACACAGGCCCTTGACAGGGCCCATCCTAAGCGTAGATCCTATAGGAAATGCGATTCATGATCTGGAGTGACAATGCCGTACACAGCTGAAAACTGGCCCATTGCCGCAGCCCTGCTGCAGTTCCCTGGAACCAGGCCGGATGGAACCACCGCCCAGGACGCTCCCGCCAGCGACTGGCAGAAGGTCTTTGAAGAAGTGGCCGATGCCGGTTTCACCAACGCCGACCTCACCGACAGCTGGGTCCGTCCCGGTGATCTCTCGGCCGCACGGCTGGATGAGCTGAAGGCAGCCGCCACCGCCGCCGGCGTTGGCCTGCCCTCCATCTCCGCCATCCGCCGCAGCGTGATCGAAGAAGGCAACTGGGAAGACAACCTGGCCTACACCCACCGCACCCTGGAGGCCGCGGCGCAACTCGGTTGCGAGGTTGTCTCCATCGGCCTGCACCAGGCCATCACCCCCGAGCAGCAGAAGCAGCTGTGGTTCTGGACCGTGGAAGGCCACAAGGATCCGGTAGGGGACAAGGAAGCGTGGAACAACGCCGTCACCCGCATCCGCGAAGTGGGCAAGCACGCGGCCGAACTGGGCCTCCTGGTGTCCCTGGAGATGTACGAGGACACCTACCTGGGAACGGGGGACTCCTCCGTGCAGCTCGTCCAGGACATCGACCTGCCCAACGTCGGCCTCAACCCCGACCTGGGCAACCTGATCCGCCTCCACCGTCCCATCGAGGACTGGCGCGAACTGGTGCACAAGACCCTGCCGTACTCCAACTACTGGCACGTCAAGAACTACATCCGCGATGAGGACCGGGCACGGGACCAGTACGTCGCCATGCCGGCCCCCATGGAATCGGGCCTCATCAGCTACCGCGAAGCCTTCCAGTTCGCCATCTCCGTTGGCTTCCAGGGCATCATCTGCACGGAACACTACGGTGGCGACGGCCTGAGCGTCACGGCGGCCAACCAGGATTACCTGCGCCGCCAGGTGCTGCCCAAGCGCGACGGCTACGCACTGGGCACCAGCCTGGTGGCCCAGGGCCGGCAGGCCCCGGCGGCAGTCCCGGCCCGTTAATCCGGCACCCCCAACCGACAACCGGTTCAACGAGGAATCATGACAAAGATATTTGACGATCCAGCGCAGTTTGCAGACGACGCCCTCGACGGCTTCGTCGCCGCCAACCGCCAGTACGTGGCCCGCGTTGACGGCGGAGTGGTCCGCTCCACTGAATCACCCGAGGGCCAGGTGGCACTGGTCATCGGTGGCGGATCCGGCCACTACCCGGCCTTCGCCGGGCTGGTGGGTGCGGGGCTCGCGGCCGGGAGTGCCTGCGGCAACATGTTTGCTTCCCCTGCCGCCGGCCAGGTGTACCGTGTGGCCAAGGCATCCCAGAACGGTGGCGGAGTCCTGCTGAGCTACGGCAACTACGCCGGGGACGTCCTCCACTTCGGCCAGGCGCAGGAGAAGCTGAACGCCGAGGGTATCGAAACCCGGACCGTCCTGGTCACCGATGACATCGCCAGCGCACCACTGGAAGAGATCGGCAAGCGCCGCGGCATCGCCGGCGACCTGACCGTCTTCAAGGTGGCCGGGGCGGCAGCAGAAGCGGGCCTCACCCTGGATGACGTCGAGCGCCTCGCCATCAAGGCCAACCACCACACCCGCTCGCTCGGCGTGGCCTTCGCGGGCTGCACCCTTCCCGGAGCGGAGGAGCCGCTGTTCACGGTGCCCGAAGGCATGATGTCCGTGGGGCTTGGCATCCACGGCGAACCGGGCATTTCGGAGCAGCCGCTGCCGACGGCCAGCGAGCTGGCCAAGCTGCTGGTGGACGGGCTGCTGAAGGACAAGCCGGACAATGCCGGCACCCGTGTTGTGCCGATCCTCAACGGCCTCGGCACGGTCAAGTACGACGAACTGTTCCTGCTGTTCGGTAAGATCGAGGCCCTGCTGGCCGCGGCCGGTCTCGAGATCGTGGAACCTGAATGCGGTGAACTGGTCACCAGCCTGGACATGTCCGGCCTGTCCCTGACGCTGTTCTGGCTGGACGAGGAACTGGAGAAGTTCTGGGCCGCGCCCGCTGACACCCCGGCCTTCCGGAAGGGCAACCTGGCTCCCCGCCGGCCCCGTTCCGTGGAGTCCCTGGCAGAGGCCGGAACGGCGCCGGCGCTGGCCGCCACCGCAGCCTCGACCGCCCTGGCCGCCACCGCGGTGAGTGCTCTGAAGGAGGCCCAGGCCGTCGTCGTCGAACACGAGGAGGCGCTCGGAAAACTGGACGCCATCGCAGGGGACGGCGACCACGGCATCGGCATGCGGCGAGGCGTGGATGCCGCCGTCGCCGCCGCTGAGAAGTCCCACGCTGCAGGCGCGGGGCTCGAGGAACTCCTCGCAGCAGCGGGGGAGCAGTGGGCCGAGCGTGCGGGCGGCACCTCCGGCGCCCTGTGGGGCGCGGCCGTCACCGCCGTCGGAAGGACCCTGGGCAGCAAGGATTCCTACACGGCTGCAGACGCTGCAGCAGCCGTCAACGCCCTCCGCGACGCCATCATCACCCTGGGCAAGGCCGAAGCGGGGGATAAGACCATGGTGGACGCACTGCTTCCGTTCGCTGACACCTTCACCAAGGCAATTGACGACGGCGGCAGCCTGGCCGGCAGCCTGCGTGCGGCAGCGGAGGCGGCGGCAGAGGCCGCTGACGCGACTGCCGCGCTCAGCCCGAAGAAAGGCCGCGCCCGGCCTTTGGCGGAAAAGAGCCTGGGCCACCCCGACCCCGGGGCAGTGTCCTTCGGCCTCATCGCCCGCCGGGTGGCCGACTACGCCGCCTCGATCGAAAGCAACTAAGGAGACCCCATGACCGAGAACACCCAGCCAGGCTGGCGCATCGTCGTCGGCAACGACGAAGCCGGCGTTGAATACAAGACCGCCCTGCGTGAACTGCTGGAGGCCGACCCCCGCGTTGCCTCGGTGGAGGACGTCGGAGTCGGCGCCGACGACTCCACGGCCTACCCGCACCTGGCCGTCGCAGCAGCCCGCAAGGTGGCCGCCGGCGAAGCGGACCGCGCGCTGCTGATCTGCGGCACCGGCCTGGGCGTGGCCATTTCGGCCAACAAGGTACCGGGCATCCGCGCGGTCACGGCCCACGACAGCTATTCCGTGGAACGCTCTGTGCTGTCCAACAACGCCCAAGTACTGACCATGGGCCAGCGCGTCATCGGCCTGGAACTTGCCAAGAAGCTGGTGGGCGAGTGGCTCAACTACCGCTTCGATGAAAACTCCGCATCCGCGGCCAAAGTAGACGCCATCTGCTCATATGAGGGCGCGTCGGAAGGACTTGAAACCAAATGAGCACCCGTAACATCGCCGTCGTCGGCTCCGGCTACATGGGCGGCGGAATCGCCCAGGTCCTGGCGCTCGCCGGAGCCCGTGTGGCCCTGGCGGACGTCTCCGCCGAAATCGCCCAGAGCAACTACGAACGGCTGCTGAAGGAATCCGACGAGTTCGTCGCGGCAGGCCTCTTCCCGGCCAATGCCACGGACCTGCTGAAGGAAAACCTCTGGGCCGCCAAGGACATCGAAGAAGCGGTAGCTGACGCGGAGTACATCGAGGAAGCGGTGCCGGAGGTCCTTGAGATCAAGCACGCCACCCTGGGCCGGATCAGCGCCGCTGCGCGCCCCGACGCCATCATCGGCTCCAACACCTCCACCATTTCCATTGCCAAACTGGCCGAGGTCGTCGACAACCCTGAGCGCTTCCTGGGCGTGCACTTCTCCAACCCCGCCCCGTTCATTCCCGGCGTGGAAGTCATCCCGCACGAGGGAACTTCCGAAGCAACGGTCCAGGCCGCCCGCACCATCGTGGGGGAGACGGGCAAGGAAACCGCCACCGTCAAGGACGTCACCGGCTTCGTGCTGAACCGGCTCCAGTACGCCCTCTTCCACGAAGCCGCCCAGGTGGTGGAGGAAGGCATCGCCAGTGCCGAGGACGTGGACACCCTGGTCCGCACCACCTTCGGCTTCCGGCTGCCGTTCTTCGGCCCCTTTGCCATCGCCGACATGGCGGGGCTGGACGTCTACGCCTTCTGCTACAAGTCGCTGCAAACCGGTTTCCCGGAGCGGTTCGCCACCCCGAAGATCCTGCAGGACAAGGTGGACGCCGGCCAGCTTGGCACCAAGACCGGCTCCGGATTCCTCGATGTCCCCGCCGACCGGACTGCGGCCCTGGTGGCCTACCGGAACAAGGCGTACGTCGCCATGCAGAAGCTCATTGAGGAACTCGGCCCGGCGCCGCTGCACTAATGGCACAAAAACTTTCGAAGGAATATTCATGACAGCATTTCCCGCAGACCGCACGGTGATCGTCACCGGGGCCGTCTCCGAGCGCGGCATCGGCCGGGCCACCGCGGACTACCTCGCCGAGCGCGGCTGGAACATCGGCGTGATCGACCTCGATGACGCTGCCTGCAAAGCGGTAGCCAAGGAGCTCGCGGAAACGCATGGCGTCAAGGCCCACGGCGCCGGCGCCAACATCGCCGACGAATCGTCGGTCCGGGCAGCCATCGACGAGATCGAGGCCGAACTTCCCCAGCTGGTGGCCCTGGCCAACATTGCCGGCGTCAGCTCCCCGGTGCCCTACCTTGAACTCGACGGCGCGGAATGGGACCGGGTGGTGAACATCAACATGAACGGTGTCCACTACGCCACCCGCCGCGCAGCCGAGTCCATGGCCAGGAACCGGCTGGGCAGGATCGTCAACATCTCCTCCGTCTCTGCACAGCGCGGCGGCGGAACCTTCAGCAAGACCCCGTACTCCGTGGCGAAGGCGGGAGTCATCGGCCTGACCCGTGCCACCGCCCGCGAACTGGGCGAGTACGACATCACCGTCAACGCCATCTCACCCGGTCCCATCGACACGGACATCATGGGCGGCACCCTCAGCGAGGAACGCAAGGATGAGCTCGTGAAGGATCTGGTGGTGAACCGGGTGGGTACCACCCGGGACGTCGCCGCGGCCATCTCCTTCCTGATTGGCGAGGATGCCGGCTACATCTCCGGCCAGACGCTGAACGTCGACGGCGGCCTGTACATGCACTGACGGCACCGGTTTCCCACAACCAAGTGCCACAAACAACCCCGCGGGCCGCCGGCCCGCGGGAAACCACCACGTCACCACTCGAAGGAGAGTGCTGTGTCTGAAACCACCGCAACATCCAAGGAACTTCTGGCCCGCCCGGTCCTGAAGTCCGCGATCTTCAAGGCGGCCCGCCGGCTGATGCCGATGCTGGTCATCCTGTACGTCGTTTCGTTCCTGGACCGCACCAACGTCGGCTTCGCCGAGGCTGCCCTGGGAGCGGACAAGGGAGTGTCCGCCGCGGCCTTCGCCCTGGGCGCGGGCATCTTCTTCATCGGCTATGCCATCTTTGAAATCCCCAGCAACCTGCTGCTCAAGAAGGTCGGCGCCAAGGTCTGGCTCGCACGGATCGCGATCACCTGGGGCATCGTCTCGGCCTGCTTCGCGTTCGTCCAGGGCGAGACCTCCTTCGTGATCCTGCGCTTCCTCCTCGGCGTGACCGAAGCAGGGCTCTTCCCCGGCGTGATCATGTACCTCGCTGAATGGTTCCCCAACAAGGTCCGCGTCCAGATGTTCGCCATCTTCTACCTGGCCCAGCCGTTCTCCCAGATGATCGGCAACCCGCTCTCCGGCTGGCTGATCAACATCGGCGACCAGGTTCCCGGCCTGCACGGCTGGCAGGTGATGTTCTTCGTCGAAGGCATGCTCGCCGTCGTAGCCGGCATCGCCGCCTTCTTCTTCCTGATCAATGGTCCGGACAAGGCAAAGTTCCTCAACCGCGAGGAGAAGTACGCCCTGAAGGAAGTCATGGCCCTTGAGGACAACATCAAGGATGAGCACGGCCCCCGCGGCATCCTCGCCGCCATGCGGAACGGCCGCGTCTGGTACTTCACGGCAATCTACTTCTGCCTGCAGATTGCCGTGTACGGCGTGACCTTCTTCCTGCCGCAGCAGGTAGCGTCCCTGACCGGGCAGAAGGTGGGGCTCGCCGTCGGCCTGCTGATCGCCGTGCCGTGGTTCTTCGGAATCTTCGCCTGCTACTTCATCGGCCGGGCCGCCAACACGGTAGCCAAACGGCGCAAGTTCGGCACCATCCTGTTCATCTCCACCGGCCTGTGCATCTTCGGCTCCGCCTGGGCAGGCACCAACCACCAGCCGGTCATCGGCATGGTCTTCATCACCCTGGCAGTGTGCAGCTTCCTCGCCGTCGGCCCCGTGGTGTGGTCGTATCCGACGGCGTTCCTCGCCGGATCCGCCGCAGCCGCGGGCATCGGACTCATCAACTCCCTGGGCAACCTGGGCGGTTTCGTGGCACCCATCCTGCGGACCGCCGTCAACGAGGCCACGCAGTCACCCACCGGATCCATGGGCGTCTACGCACTGGGTGTCCTGCCGTTCGTGGCGGCAGCGATGATGTTCGCCACCAAGCGGTTCAAGAACAAGGCCGACGAACTGCTCGACTGAGCATTCCGCAAACACAAGGAAAACCCATGAGCGCCTCCGGCAGCAGCGAACGCAACGGCACCGTATATGTAGGTGTCAGCACCAAAATGTACCTGGGATACCAGGCAAGCCTTCGCTGGCTGTCGGAGGTTCGCTCCGTGGTCGACGCAAGGCCCGGACTGGCCATGGACTCCGCCAAGGATTCTCCGGTCCGGGTGTTCGTCATCCCGTCCTTCCCCGTCCTCGAACCGGCCGGGCGCATCCTGGCCGGCTCACCCGTCCTGCTCGGCGCGCAGAACTGCGCCTGGGGTGACGGGCCGTTGACCGGGGAAGTCAGCCCCGGGATGCTGGCCGAACTTGGCGTCTCGCTGGTGGAGATAGGCCATGCCGAGCGCCGCAGACTCTTTGGCGAGGAGGACGACGTGGTGTCCCGCAAGGTGCGGGCCGCCGTCGACCATTCCCTCACCCCGCTGCTCTGCATCGGCGAGAGTGAAAGGCTCGACGCCGGTGCTGCCGCCGACTTTTGCCTGGGGCAGGTCAGGGCAGCCACGGGCGGAGACGCCACTCTTCTCAGCAGCCTGGTCCTCGCCTATGAACCCGTCTGGGCCATCGGGGCGGAGGAACCCGCCCCGGCGCAGCACGTCAACGATGTCCTGACCCTGATCCGCGCCGCACTGGACGCCGTATGTCCCATCATCTACGGCGGCAGCGCCGGCCCCGGGCTGCTCCCGCAACTGCCGGCGGCGGACGGCCTCTTCCTGGGCCGGTTTGCCCACGATGCCGCGAACCTGGGCCGGGTGCTGGACGAAGCGTTGCTTACCCGTCAGACCGACGCGCCCGCCAGCAGCTCGTCCAGCCGCTCATAACCTTCGGACATTCCGCCTTCCATGCCTGAGTGCAGCATGCCGTCCCGCGCCTCCATGCTCTGGTACATGGCATGGCCCCGCAGGCGGCAACGCCCGCCGTCGAGCTCCTCGAAGGTCATCGACTCCAGGCTGACCGAGTCCGGGTAACCGCCGAACTCGAACGTCTGCAAGGCGAAGTCATTTTCACGCACTGTGTGGAAGACTCCGCGGAACTCATAGGGGATTCCCTCCGGGCCCGTGTGGATGTACCGGTAGCTCCCACCGGTGCGGAAGTCGTAGTGGTCCATCTCCATCTTCATGCCCCGCGGGCCCAGCCATTGGCTGACGAGCGCGGGGTCCTTGTGCGCCCGGAATACATCGGCAACCGGAAAATCGAACTCCCGCTCGAAGTCGATGTAGGGGAGTCCCTCCGGCGCAGTGATCTTCAGTGGATTGCTCATGGCATGTCCTTTGCCTTTGGCGCCGCTTGCCCGGCGCTGGATTCAAGCACGGCATCGAGGCTGCGGAACTGCTCCTCGCGGACCAGCCGGTACTGGTCGATCCAGGCGGTGAGCGCCTCCAGCCGTGCGGGATTCAGGTGTACGGGCCGGCGCTGCGCGTCCCTGGTGCGGGTGACCAGCTGCGCCTGCTCGAGTACCTGGATGTGCTTCGAGACCGCCTGCTTGGAAATCTCGAAGGGTTCCGCCAATTCATTGACCGTTGCCGGGCCCCGGCTGAGCCGGGCGATGATGCTCCGCCGCACCGGATCGGCCAGGGCCATGAAGGCCGAGTCCAAACCCGCACTCTCCGAGCTCATTGCTGCCCTTTCTTGATCAACACTTACATTGATCAACCTTTTGGTTGTTTAACCATAATCCTGTCCCACGCCTCCCGCAAGTGCTGAGGTCTTGTTTGTTGTCGAAGAGCTTTGTTAGTATGTCAGTACAAACTTTAACAGGAGATGGCATGCCACTTGTACGCATTGACGTGAATGAAGGACGAAGCGCGGAGGAACTGCAGCGCCTGAGCAGGGGGATCCACGACGCGATCCTTGCCGAGTATGGGATTCCGGAGCGGGACTATTTCCACATCCTCACGGAGCACCCCCAGGGGCAGATCTTCGCCCAGGATGCCGGGCTGGGTTTCGAGCGGACGGGAGGAGTGGTGATGATCCAGATTTTCACCCAGGGGGGACGGTCCCAGGAAGCCAAGCAGCGCCTCTTCGCCGCGGTGGCGGAAAAGCTGGCCGGCGCCGGAGTGGCCGGTGAGGATGTGTTCATTGGCTACGTCGAAAACACTGCCGGCGACTGGTCGTTCGGCTTTGGTCGCGCGCAGTACGTGACCGGCGAGCTTGCCGTGCCGAAAAAGTAGGTTTCCACGCCCGCGCGTTGGGGGAGCGGGCAGCGGCAAAACCCTCGTTGTAAGTATGTCAGTACAAACCTTTGACAGGACATTCGATCTAGGGCAAAGTAGTGCCTGTGGCCCACGCCACGGCCAGCCAGTCCCGGAACTCCTGCCCCTCAAAGGACCCGAGTTCCACACCAGAAAGGTCCACGATTCCCGTGACCCACGAGCTTCTTACGATCGGGCGCATCAGCGTTGATATCTACCCGAACGACATCGGGGTTGGCCTGGAGGATGTCAATTCCTTCGGCAAGTACCTGGGCGGTTCGCCGTCGAATGTTGCCGTTGCCGCCGCCCGTCATGGCCGCCGGACCGGCGTCATCACCCGTACCGGGGATGATCCCTTCGGCACCTACCTGCACCGCGAACTGCGTAAGTTCAACGTGGACGACACGTTCGTCACCCCGGTTGCCGGCCTGCAGACTGCGGTGACGTTCTGTGCGATCAAGCCGGCGACGGACGAGTTCCCGCTGTACTTCTACGGCCGGTTTCCCACCGCGCCTGACCTGCAGATCAAGGCGGAAGAGCTGGACCTGGACGCGATCCGCGGGGCCGGGATCTTCTGGTCGACGGTGACCGGGCTGTCCCAGGAACCGTCCCGGAGCGCGCACATCGCCGCCCACGAGGCCCGTCCCCGCACCGGCCTGGCCGAGGGGCAGTTCACCATCCTGGACCTCGATTACCGGCCGATGTTCTGGGCCTCCGAGGAAGAGGCGCGTGCCGAGGTCGCCAAGGTCCTGCCGCACGTCACCGTCGCGATCGGCAATGACAAGGAATGCGCCGTCGCCGTCGGCGAGGGAACGCCGGATGAGCAGGCGGACCGTCTGCTGGCCGCCGGGGTGGAAATCGCCGTCGTCAAGCTCGGCCCCGAAGGCGTGATGGCCAAGACCCGCACCGAACGCGTGGTCTCCGCACCCGTCCCCGTGGAAACGCTCAACGGACTGGGTGCCGGCGACTCCTTTGGCGGCGCCTTTGTCCACGGCCTGCTGTCCGGCTGGCCGCTGGAACAGGTCCTGGACTACGCCAACGCGGCCGGCGCGATTGTCGCCTCCCGCCTGTCCTGCGCTGATGCGATGCCGACGCCGGAGGAGGTCACCTCGCTGCTGGCCGAACGTGGCCGTACCGTGCCGGGTGCAGTTTCCGGCGCTTCCATCCCCGAAGGAGCAGCACTGTGACCCTCACCCCGATTGCCTCCAACAACGCTGTGGACGACGATCCGCGCCGCTACGAGCACCTGAGCACCATCCGCCTGGAAGACCCTGAGGCTGTGGCCCGCGCGGCGAAGGCGCGCCGCCGTCACCCCGGCCTGAAGGCCGGGCGGCAGAACTTCATCGTCGCCGCCGACCACCCGGCCCGCGGCGCCCTGGCCGTCGGCAACGACCCCGTGGCGATGGCTGACCGGCGCCAGTTGCTGGACCGCTTGCAGATCGCGCTGGCCAACCCCGCCGTCGATGGCATCCTGGCTTCCCCGGACATCATGGACGACCTGCTCCTGCTGGGGGCGCTGGACGGCAAACTGGTGTTCGGTTCGATGAACCGCGGAGGCCTGTCCGGGCTGGTCAACGAGTTTGATGACCGCTTCACGGGTCACACCGCTGCCGCGCTGCAGGCCCTGGGCGCTGACGGCGGCAAAATGCTGACCCGCATCTGCCTGGGCGACCCGGACACCGTCGCCACGCTGGAGGCGACGGCGAAGGCGATTGATTCGCTGGCTGAGCGCAAGTTGATCGCCATGGTGGAGCCGTTCCTGTCCGTGCGGGAAAACGGCAGGGTCCGCAACGACCTGTCCACCAACGCCGTCATTAAATCCGTGGGCATTGCCGAGGGCCTGGGTTCCACCAGCGCCTACACGTGGATGAAGCTTCCCGTGGTGGCGGAGATGGAACGCGTCATGGCCGCAACCACGATGCCAACGGTCCTGCTGGGCGGTGACCCGGACGGGTCCCAGGACGAGGTGTTCGCCACCTGGGGTGCCGCGCTGGCACTGCCCGGCGTGCAGGGCCTGACCGTTGGCCGGACCCTGCTCTACCCACAGGACGGCGACGTCGCCGGCGCTGTCGCCGCGGCCGCCTCCTTGCTGCACCACACCACCGAGACCCCGGAGAACTAGCCATGGGCACAACATCAGGAACGCGCAGGATGACGGTGGCGCAGGCCGTCGTCGAATACCTTTCCCGGCAGTACACCGTGGACTCGGTGGGCGGAGTTGAGTACCGGGAGCGGCTGATCCCGGGCACGTTCGGTATTTTCGGGCACGGCAACGTGGCCGGAGTGGGCCAGGCGCTGAAGCAGTACCAGCAGCTGGACCCGTCCTTGATGCCGTACTACCAGGGCCGGAACGAACAGGCCCAGGTCCACCAGGCCGTCGGGTACGCCCGGCACACGCGCCGCCGCCAGACCTACGCCATCAGCACCTCGATCGGCCCGGGCTCGTCCAACCTGCTCACCGGCGCCGCGCTGGCCACCACCAACCGGCTCCCGGTACTGCTGCTGCCGTCCGATACCTTTGCCACCCGCGCCGCGGACCCCGTCCTGCAGCAGCTTGAGCAGCCCTACGCTTACGACCTGACGGTCAATGACGCGTTCCGGCCGCTGTCCAAGTTCTTCGACCGGGTGAACCGGCCGGAGCAGCTGTTCTCCGCGTTCCACCACGGCCTGCGCGTCCTGACCGACCCCGCCGAAACGGGCGCAGTGACCATCTCGCTGCCGCAGGACGTCCAGGCCGAAGCCTTCGACGTCCCCGAGGAGTTCCTGGCCGAGCGGGAATGGCGGATCCGTCGCCCCGACGCCGACGATGAGGACATCGCCCGCGCCGCCGCGGCCATCCGCGCCGCGAAGCGTCCACTGATCATCGCCGGCGGCGGCGTCCTCTACGCCTACGCCAACGACGAACTCGCCAAACTGGTGGAGCTGACCGGCATCCCGGTGGGCAACACGCAGGCCGGCGTCGGCGTCCTGCCCTGGGACCACCAGTACTCCCTCGGTGCCATTGGCTCGACGGGTACAACGGCGGCCAACGCCATCGCCGCCGAGGCGGACCTGATCATCGGCATCGGCACCCGCTACGAGGACTTCACCACCGCGTCCCGGACCGCTTTCCAGAATCCGGACGTGAAGTTCGTGAACATCAACGTGGCCCCGATCGATGCGTACAAGCACGGCACGCACCTGCCGATCGTCGCCGACGCCCGCAAGGCCCTGGTCAAGCTCAACGCAGCGTTGGGCGGGTACCGTGTCGGCGCCGACCTCGAGCAGAAGGTCGCCGCGGAGAAGAAGCGCTGGGACGCGACCGTGGACGAGGCCTTCGACACCCGTTACACCCCGCTGCCGGCGCAGAACGAGATCATCGGCGCCACCAACCGGGCCATGGACGCCCGCGACGTGGTCATCTGCGCGGCCGGGTCCCTGCCCGGTGACCTCCACAAGATGTGGCGCGTCCGCGATCCGTTCGGCTACCACGTCGAGTACGCGTACTCCTGCATGGGCTATGAGATCCCCGGCGGCCTGGGCGTCAAGCGTGCGGCAATCGCTGAAGGGGCAAGCACGACGGCGGCAGGCGGGGAAAGCGCACCGGTGCGGGACGTCGTCGTGATGGTAGGGGACGGCTCCTACCTGATGATGCACACCGAACTGGTCACCGCCGTCGCCGAACGCATCAAACTGATCGTGGTCCTGATCCAGAACCACGGCTACGCCTCGATCGGCTCGCTCTCCGAATCCCTCGGGTCGCAGCGGTTCGGCACCCAATACCGGGAGCTGAACGAAGAGCAGCACAGCTTCGACGAAGGCGAAACCCTTCCGGTGGACCTGGCCCTGAACGCGGAGTCCCTCGGCGTGAAGGTCATCCGGATTGAGCCCGGGGAGAAGGTCATTGCCGAACTCGAACAGGCCATCCGCGACGCCAAGGCAGCCCCGGAAGGCACCGGTCCGATCCTGATCCACGTGGAATCCGACCCGCTCCTGGATGCACCGTCCTCCGAGTCCTGGTGGGACGTCCCCGTCTCCCAGGTCTCCGAACTGGACTCCACCAAGGCCGCCTTCCAGACCTACGTCGACCACAAGTCACGCCAGCGCAAACTGCTCGGCTGACCCCTCTCCTCATCCCCTTCGAACCACTCAAGGAAGAGTCCCATGACTGCCACCACCACCGAAACCACCGTCATTAACCACTTCATTAACGGCGCCGAGACCGCCGGCGAGGGTGACCGCACCACCCCGGTGTACAACCCGGCCACCGGCGCCGTCTCCGGCGAACTGCGCCTGGCAAACCGCGCCGACCTGGACACCGCCGTCGCCGCGGCCCGCAAGGCCGCCGACACCTGGGGCGACATCTCGCTGGCCAAGCGCACCGCCGTGCTGTTCAAGTTCCGTGAACTGGTCGCCGCGCACGTGGACGAACTCGCCCAGCTGGTCACCGCGGAGCACGGCAAGGTCCTTTCCGACGCCAAGGGCGAGATCGGCCGCGGCCTCGAGGTCGTTGAATACGCCTGCGGCATTCCCACCCTGCTCAAGGGTGACTACTCGGACCAGGTCTCCACCGGCATCGACGTGTTCTCCTTCCGCGAGCCCCTTGGCGTGGTCGCGGGCATCACCCCGTTCAACTTCCCGGTCATGGTGCCGCTGTGGATGGCGCCGATGGCGATCGCCACGGGCAACGCGTTCATCCTCAAGCCCTCCGAGCGGGACCCCTCCGCCTCGCTGCTGCTGGCCAAGCTCTGGAAGGAAGCAGGCCTGCCGGACGGTGTGTTCCAGGTCCTGCACGGCGACAAGGAAACCGTCGACGGGCTCCTGACCCACCCGGACGTGGACGGCATCTCCTTCGTCGGCTCCACCCCGATCGCCCAATACGTGCACGAGACCGCCACCAAGCACGGCAAGCGCGTCCAGGCCCTGGGCGGGGCGAAGAACCACGCCATCATCCTGCCCGACGCCGACCTGGACAACGCCGCCGACCACCTCGCCGCCGCCGCGTTCGGCTCCGCCGGGGAACGCTGCATGGCCATCTCCGTCGCCGTCGCCGTCGGAGACGCCGCCGACGCCTTGGTGGCGAAGGTCCAGGAACGCGCCGAAGCCGTCAAGGTCAACAACGGCACCGAACCCGACGCCGAAATGGGCCCGGTCATCACCCCGGCCTCCAAGGAACGCATCGTCAAGATCGTCACCGAAGCCGAAACCGCCGGCGCCGCCATGGTCGTGGACGGCCGCGACCTCGTGGTCCCCGGCCACGAGAACGGCTTCTGGGTGGGCCCCACCGTGATCGACCACGTCAAGACCGAAATGACCGCGTACAAAGAGGAAATCTTCGGACCCGTCCTCGTCGTGGTCCGGGTGGACACCCTCGAAGACGGCATCGCGCTGATCAACGCCAACCCCTACGGCAACGGCACCGCCATCTTCACCTCCTCCGGCGCCGCCGCCCGCAAATTCCAGCGCTCGGTGACCGTGGGCATGATCGGCATCAACGTGCCCCTGCCCGTCCCGGTGGCCTACCACTCCTTCGGCGGCTGGAAAGCCTCCCTCTTCGGCGACAAGCACATCTACGGCCCCGAAGGCGTAAGCTTCTACACCCGCGGCAAGGTCATCACCTCCCGCTGGCCCGAAACCCACCACGCCTCCGGCGCCTCCTACAACTTCCCCTCCAACTGATCCCCGAGAGAGAGCACGCTGTCATGACTGAGAACAAGCTGATCATCGGCACGGCGCCGGACTCCTGGGGTGTCTGGTTCGCGGACGACCCCAAGCAGACCCCCTGGGAGCGGTTCCTCGACGAAGTGGCCGAATCCGGCTACAAGTGGATCGAACTGGGTCCCTACGGCTACCTGCCCACTGACCCCACCCGCCTGGCGGAGGAGCTGAAGCAGCGTGACCTGCAGATGTCGGCCGGCACTGTGTTCACCGCCTTCCACCGTGGGCTGGACCAGTGGGAAACCGCCTGGGAACCGGCCCGCAAGGTGGCGGAGCTTACCGCGGCCATGGGTGGCGAGCACATCGTGGTCATCCCGGCCATGTGGCGCGACGACGTCACCGGCGAGGCAGTGGAGAGCGGAACGCTGAGCGAGAAGGCCTGGAACGACCTGTTTGCAGGCCACAACCGCCTGGGCAAGACCCTGCTGGAGGACTTTGGCCTGAAGCAGCAGTTCCATTCCCACGCAGACTCACATGTCGGCGCGCAGGAGGACATCGAAACGCTGCTGGGCGCCACGGACCCGCAGTACCTGAACCTCTGCCTCGACACCGGACACGCCGAATACTGCGGCGCCTCCAGCCTGGACCTGATCAAGAACTACCCGGACCGGATCGGCTACCTGCACCTGAAGCAGATCAACCCGGAGATCCTCAAGAAGGTCAATGAGGAAAACATGACGTGGGCAGCTGCCAACCTGGCCGGCGTCATGACTGAACCGCCGAACGGCCTGCCTGACCTGCGCGCCGTGATCGAAGCAGTGGAAGCCCTGAACCGGCCCATCTTCGGCATCGTGGAGCAGGACATGTACCCCGTGGCCTTCGATGTTCCGATGCCTATCGCCAAGCGCACGCGCAACTACCTGTTGTCCTGCGGCTCCCGCACCGCCGTCAACTAACCCGTCCCAAAGACCAAAAGGACAAGAACAATGACTGAAACCCTCCGCGTCGCCGTCATCGGCGCAGGCCGCATGGGCGCCGACCACATCCAGCGTCTCAACAAGCGCATCCACGGAGCCGAAGTTGCCGCCGTCGTCGACGTCGACCTTGCCCGCGCCCAGGCTGCCATCGAAGGCATCCCGGGAGCGGTGGCCCTCGCTGATGCTGAAGAGGCCCTCAACAACGGCGACGTCAATGCCGTCCTGATCGCCACCCCTGGCTTCCTGCACGAGGACATCCTGCTCAAGGCGATCGCCAAGGACATCCCGATCCTCTGCGAAAAGCCGCTCACCCCCGATGCCGAATCCTCCTGGAAGATCGTCGAGGCCGAGGTGGCGCTGGGCCACAAGCGCATCCAGGTGGGCTTCATGCGCCGCTTCGACGCCGAATACGCCACGCTGGGCTCGATCATCCGCAACCACGAACTCGGCGAGCTGCTGATGCTGCACCACCAGCACCGCAACCCCAGCACTCCCGAGGGCTTCACCAACGAGATGCTGATCAACGACTCCGTGGTCCACGAGTTCGACGCCATCCGCTTCTTTACCGGCGAGGAAATCACCAGCGTCCAGGTCCGCCTGGGCAAGGCCACCAAGAACGCTCCTTCCGGCCAGCACGACCCCCAGCACGTCCTGATCGAGACCGAGTCAGGCGTCCTGGCCGACGTCGAAATCTATGTCAACGCCAAGTTCGGCTACGAGGTGGCCACCCAGGCCTCCTTCGAGGACGGCATCGTGAGCATCGGCGGCGACAAGGGCCCCTACACCCGCAGTGCCGGCCGCTGGGGAGGCAATGTCACCCCTGGCTTCGAAGAGCGCTTCGGTGCAGCCTACGACGTCGAAATCCAGTCGTGGGTGGACGCCGCACTGAAGGGCGAAATCGGCGGCCCCTCCGCCTGGGACGGGTACGCCACCGCGGCGTGCTGCGAAGCGGGCGTCGAAGCGCAGAAGAACGGCGAAAAGGTTGCCGTGAAGCTGAACGCAAAGCCCGACCTCTACAAGTAGGACCGGAAAGGGGACGGAGCCATCCGTCCCCTTTCGTGTCTCCATACCTTCCTGATCCACAATGGAGTGTTTACGTGAAAATCGCACTTGACCCCACCCCGTTCCACCACTCGCACAGCCTGCTGGAGTTCCCCAAGGTGGTGGCGGACCTTGGCTACAAGTACATGCAGATGACCCCGCACGCGGATTTCATCCCCTTCTTCAACCACCCCAAAGCGGACGACGAACTGGTGGGACAGCTCAAGAAGGCCTGCAAGGATGCCGGGATCGAGATCGCTTCCGTGCTGCCGGTGCTTCGCTGGTCCGGGCCGGACGAGGACGCCCGCGAGGCAGCTGTCCGTTATTGGAAGCGCGCCATCCAGATCACGGTGGACCTGGGCGTCAGCACCATGAACACCGAGTTCAGTGGCCGCCCCGAAAAGGCAGAGGAGTCCGAGCGGGCGTTCTACCGCTCCATGGAGGAACTCCTGCCGATCATCGAGCGCGAGGGTATCGATCTTCTCATCGACCCGCACCCGGACGACTTCGTGGAGGAGGGCCTTGCCGCGATCCGCGTGATCCGAGGCGTGAACTCCAAGAACGTGGGCATGGTCTACGTGGCCTCGCACAGCTTCCATATGAAAAATTCCCCGTTGGACATCATGCGGGCGGCGGGGGACAAGCTGCGGCTGGTCCACGTGGCGGACACCATGGACCACCACGCCTCGCACGGCCTGCGCTATATCACCAACCCGCCGGGCAACCCCGTCCGCGTCCACCAGCACCTGAAGATCGGCGACGGCGACGTGAACTGGGACGAGTTCTTCGGCGGCCTGAAGGAAATCGGCTTCCTGGACCGTGACGACACCGTGATGGTCTCCAGCGTCTTTGCCGAGGACGAGAACGCCGAGGAAGTCTCCCGCTACCAGCTGGAGACGATGAAGCAGTACGTCCAAAAGGTCAGCGTATGAGTTCGCCTGCGCATACGGAAGTACGTCCCGGAAACCACAAAAGGGCCCTGCGGACCGTCACCATCATCTCCACCTTCGGTGGCCTGCTCTTCGGCTACGACACCGGGGTGATCAACGGCGCCCTGCCGTACATGACCGAGGACCTGGGCCTGACGCCGCTGACCGAGGGCCTGGTCACTTCTTCCCTGCTGTTCGGTGCGGCTTTCGGGGCCCTGCTGGGCGGCCGCCTGGCGGACCGGAACGGCCGGCGGAAGATGATCATGGTCCTGGCTGTGATCTTCCTGCTGGGCACCCTCGGCTGCACGTTCTCGCCGAGCACCGAAGTGATGATCGCTGCCAGGTTCGTGCTGGGGCTCGCCGTGGGCGGGGCATCGGTCACCGTTCCCGTCTACCTGGCCGAGGTGTCGCCGAGCAACCGTCGCGGCCGGATTGTCACCCAGAACGAACTGATGATCGTCACCGGGCAGTTGCTGGCGTTCATCTTCAACGCCTACCTTGGCAACTCCTTTGGTGAGTCCCACGGCATCTGGCGCTGGATGCTGGTGATCGCCACGCTTCCGGCCATCGCGCTGTGGATCGGCATGAATTTCATGCCCGAAAGCCCCCGCTGGCTGGCCTCGATCGGAAGCTTCGGTGAGACGCTCAGCGTGCTGCAGCGGATCCGCTCCCAGGCGGAGGCGCGGCAGGAGTTCGAGGAAGTCAAAGCCATGGCCGTGGAGGACTACAAGTCCAAGATGGGCACGTGGAAGGACCTGGGCATTCCGTGGCTCCGCCGGATCTTCTTCGTGGGCCTGGGCCTGGCCGTGATCCAGCAGATCACCGGCGTTAACTCGATCATGTACTACGGAACCCAGATCCTGTCCCAGTCCGGCTTTGGCCGCGAGGCGGCGCTGACGGCCAACATCGCCAACGGCGTGATCTCGGTCCTGGCAACGTTCGTGGGCATCTGGCTGCTGGGCAAGGTGGGGCGCCGCCGGATGCTGATCACCGGCCAGGCAGGAACGACGACGGCGCTGCTGCTGATCGGCCTCTTCTCCCTGATCCTGCCGGAGGGCTCAGCCCGGGGCTTCGTCATCCTTGCGCTCACCGTGACGTTCCTGGCGTTCCAGCAGGGCGCCATCTCCCCGGTCACCTGGCTGATGCTCTCGGAAATCTTCCCATTGAAGATCCGCGGCCTGGGCATGGGCGCCTCGGCGTTCCTGCTGTGGATCGTGAACTTCCTGATCGGGTTCGGGTTCCCGCAGCTGCTGGCCGCCATCGGGATCTCCAACACGTTCTTCGTGTTCGCCGTCCTGGGTGTGGGCGCTATCGCCTTCGCCGCCAAGTATGTTCCCGAAACCAAGGACAAGAGCCTGGAGGACCTGGAGCACTACTTCAAGAATGCGGTGGGGAACCAGCCGCAGCCCGCAAGCAAGGCGGTTTAGCAGGGCAGCCAGCAGGTATGTCGCTGGCGCGGCACCGCAGGAGCCCCTTCCGGATTCGCCGGAGGGGGCTCCTGTTGGTCTAGGCGGGCGCGTGGAGCCGGGGCAGGGCCTCCACGAGCGGCGCCAGTTCCGGGATGGCGAGTGCATCCTCGAGGGCGCGCTCAAGTGTCGCGTCGTGGACCGGCCGCGCTTCCGCGAGCAAACTGTTCCCGCTCGCCGTCAGCTCGGTGTAGATGCCGCGCCGGTCGTCGTCGCACAGGATCCTGGTCAGGAGGCCCCGGTCCTCGAGTCGGTTCACCAGGCGGGTAGTGGCACTGGGGCTCAACGCGGTGGCGCGCGCCAGCTGCTGCATGCGCATGTGCCACCCGTCCTGCCTGCTCAGGGCGTCCAGCACCGTGTACTCCACCACGGACAGCTTTGATCCGGACTGCAGGGAGCGCTCCAGCTCAGCTTCGATCAGCCCATGCAGTGCAGCAAGGGTTCGCCACCCTTGCGCGCGGACCTCGACGGCGTCGTCCTTGATGCCCATGGCTTGCTCCTTTCCGGTGAATGACCGCGAAGGGCGGTCATCAGTGGCACGTGAATGTAGTTGCTTGCGCGGCATATTTGCATATGCAACAATAAACACCGCGCCTGCAACTATCTTAGGCGCGATACCCCATCCGGTACAGCTCAAAGGAGCATTCTCATGCCTATAGGCCTGATAGCACTCGCCCTGGGCGGCTTCGGCATCGGTCTCACCGAGTTCGTCATCGCCGGCCTCCTCCCGCAGGTCGCCGCGGACTTCGGTGTCAGTGAAGCTTCGGCGGGCTGGTTCATCTCCGGCTACGCGCTCTCGGTCGTCGTGGGGGCGCTGGGCCTGACGGCGGCCGTGACGCGTTTCCCGCGCAAGCCTGTACTGGCCGCTTTGCTGGTCCTGTTCATTGCCGGCAACCTGCTGTCCGCCACCGCGACGGGCTATGGGCCGATGATGCTGGGCCGCGTCATCGCAGCCCTTTCGCACGGCGCCTTCTTCGGAATCGGGGCAGTGGTGGCGGCGGGCATGGTCCCGCCCAGCAAGAAGGCAGGCGCCATCGCGCTGATGTTCACCGGGCTCACGGCGGCCAACGTCCTGGGGGTGCCTTTCGGGACCCTGCTGGGCCAGGCCGCCGGCTGGCGTGCCACCTTCTGGGCCATCACGGTCATCGGCGTGGCTGCGCTCGCAGGCATCCTGGCCCTCGTTCCCGGGTCGGCCGGCGCAGCGGAGGAAGCAGGCAGCCTGCGCTCGGAACTCCGGGCCTTCCGTTCGGGCCAGGTGTGGCTGTCCATCGTGGTGACCATCCTCGGTTTCGGTGGCATGTTCGGTGCCTTCACCTACATCGCCTACACCTTGACCGAGGTCTCTGGTTTTGCCGTCTCCGCCGTCCCATGGCTCCTCATCGTGTTCGGCGTGGGACTCTTCGCCGGGAACGCCCTGGGCGGCAGGGCAGCCGACCGCAACGTGGACCGGACGCTCCTGGTGGTACTCGCCGCCCTGGCTGTCGTCATGGTGGCATTCGCCCTGACCGCGGCGAACCCGGTCCTGACCGTTATTTCCCTGGTCCTGATGGGCGGTTTCGGCTTCGCCACTGTCCCTGGCCTTCAAATGCGCGTCATGACCTACGCCAGCGCAGCGCCCACCCTCGCATCCGGCGCCAACATCGGTGCCTTCAACGTGGGCAACGCCCTGGGCGCCTGGCTGGGCGGCGTAACCATCACCGTGGGCCTCGGCTACACCTCGCCCATCTGGGCCGGGGCGGCCATCACCCTTGCAGGATTGGCGGTCATGGCCTTCGCCGCGGCAGCCGCCAGGAAGGTCAGGCAGCGAGCCGAAGGCCAGAGGCAGACGGCAGCCGGGGAATTGGTCAGCCCTTAGGCGGCGGGATCCGAGGAACGCCGCACCATCAGGGCGGGTTCGAGCTTCCGGACCACGCGAGGGCCCGCGGTACCGCCGATGCGGTCCAGCATGGCCTGCGCCGCAAGCCGTCCCAGTTCCCTGGCGTGCTGGTCAATGGACGTCAGGCCGATTAGAGGGGACGCAGCCACTTCAATGTTGTCGCAGCCCACGACCGCCACGTCACCGGGCACCGACAATCCGCGGGCGGCGAGGGCTTCCATGACGCCGATGGCCGTGAGGTCGTTGTGCGTGAAGATCGCGGTCGGCGGCTCGGCCCCGGAGTCCAGGAACTGCTCCATGACGGCGCGGCCGCCGCGCTCGGTCATGTCGCTGTGGACCAGCAGAGGCTCCAGCCCGTGTTCCGTCATGGCGTGCCGGTAGCCCTCGCGCCGCTCGGTGTAGGGGAGCCAGTCGGAGATGTCCACGTGCGCGATGCGCCGGTGCCCGAGTCTGTGCAGGTGTTCCACGGCGAGCACCCCGGAACGGAAGTCGTCGGTCAGGACGGAATCAACGCCGTCGACCGCCATTTCGCGGGTGATGACGACGGCGGGCGTCCCTCGGAGGGCAGCGGACAGCTCCTCCGGGGTGCCGGTGTAGCCGGCCAGCAGGACGCCGTCCACGCGCAGGTCCACGAAGGAGCGGACGGCCTCCAGCTCGGTCCTTGGGTCGGCGGAGCCGACGGCGACCATCACCTGGTTGCCGCTGCCTGCCAGGCCTTCGGTGAGGCCGTCATGGATGTCGGCGAAGACGGAGTTGTGCAGGTCCAGGAACAGGACGCCCAGGGTGTTGGTCCGGTGGCTCGCCAGGCGGCTGGCCAGCCTGTTGGGGGAGTAGCCTAGGGCGGCGGCACTTTCCAGCACCGCCGCCCGCTTGGCGGGCGACACCTTGGGGGAGTCCCGCATCACGAGGGACACCAGGGCGCGGCTCACACCGGCATCGCGCGCCACGTCCTCCATGGTCACCGACCGCTGCTGGGGGTAAATCTGCTTCACAGGACTCCACTATGCCAGTCCGCCGGCCGGCACCTGCCAGGGGTTGCTACGCGCCGAACGGCAGCCGAGGATCGATGTTCTGGGTTTCCCAGGTCTGCCGGACCCAGCCATGGTGCGGGTCGTCGCTGATGAGCCATTCCCGCACGGGGCCGGGGCCCGCCATCACGTTCAGGTAGTAGAGGTCGTAGCCGGGGGCCGCCATGGCCGGGCCGTGCCAGCCGTAGGGGACAAGGACGACGTCGCCGCTGCGGACTTCTGCCGAGACGTCGATGGGGCGCTCGTCCGAGGCGTAGACGCGCTGGTAGCCGATGGCATCGGCGTCGGCGGGCGCCGCGGACCCGGCCGCCACCTGCGTTTCGAAGTAGTAGATCTCCTCGAGGGAGGTTTCGCCGTCCTTCTCCTCGTCGTGCTTGTGCGGGGGATAGGAGGACCAGTTCCCGGCGGGGGTGAGGACTTCGCAGACGATGAACCGGTCCGCTTCCAGCGCGGCGGGGGTGCCGAAGTTGTGGACCTGGCGAGAGCAGTTGCCGGCGCCGCGCAGCTCCACCGGGGTTTCCGCTGCCGGGACCAGCCTGGTGGGGTAGGACGCCTTGGCCGGTGCCGTGGCCACGGCGACGCGGCCGCCGTCGGCAGAGCTGATGCTCACGGCGCGTCCGGTGCCCGAGTAGAGCACGTCGCTGGGTCCGGAGAAGACCGACGGGCGCCCGGCGAGGGGGTAGGCGGTGCCGTCAACGGTGACGGTGAAGGATCCGTTGAGGGGCACCACGATGCGTTCTTCCTCCGCGGCGGGAAGTTCGACGGCGGCCCCGGCCGGCAGGGTGGCGACCTTCAGGCCGGTGTGTGCCCAGCCGTCCACGGTGAGGGGGGAGTCGGACGTTCCGATCGAGACGTCCCATGTGCCGTCGGCGGCGGTGCCCAGGGGGTAGACCCAGTTGGTCATGGAGTTGTTCCTTTGCGCTAGCGCTGTACGAGTGTCATTTCGAAGCTGTAGGAATCGGCGCGGTACACGTGGTGTCCTGTTTCCACCCGCCGGCCGGTGTCGTCCACGGCGGTGCGTTCCATGGTGACCAGCGCCGATCCCGGCGCGGCCTCCAGCATGGACGCCTGGTAGTCATCGGCGGTCCTGGCGCCGATGCGTTGCGTGGCCAGGCGGAAGTTCACGCCCCCGCGGCGGAGGATGGAGTAGAGGCCCTCGGAACCCAGCGTTGCCTCATCCATCTCCGTGATGTCATCGCGGACCCAGTTCTCCATCAGTGCCAGCGGCTTGCCGCCCACCTTCCGCAGCCGGGTGAAGTGGTAGACCTTCGACCCGGCGGGCAACTGCAGCGTTGCCAGCGTGGCGTCGTCCGCCTCGATGTGCGAGAAGCTAAGGACGTCCGTGGTGGGTTTCTTGCCGTTGTTGGTGAGGTCGTCGTAGAGGCTTGAGAGTTCCAACGGGCGGCGGACCTGGCTGGAGACCACCTGGGTTCCCACCCCCCGCTTGCGCACCAGGAGCCCGGACCGGACCAGTTCGTCCATGGCCTTGCGCATGGTGGGCCGGGACAGGTTCAGCTGGGCTGCGAGGTCGATCTCGTTGTCCAGCCGGCTGCCCGGTTCCAGCGCGCCGCTGTAGATCGCGGCCTCGATGCCCTGGACCACTTGGTGGTACAGGGGCACGGGGGAGGAGCGGTCGATGCTGAGTCCCAGGTTGTTCGCCACGGTGCGTTCCCTCATGTTTGGTCTCTGCGCGCCCCTAGGGGTGGCAGCGGCGGCACTTTGCTGCTATTTGTTCGCTTGATAGGACATACTTCCCTTGTCGATCGTAGCAGGCGCGCGGGGCGGGTCAAGGGGCCCGTCGCAACCAGCGACTCACTACTGCCGGAAACAGATTGTGCTGACATTAAGACGTTCTCTTGACGCAAGCTATTAGAGCGCTCTAAAGTCAGTGGCACGCATCACATTCCTGACCGGGCTCCCGGTCCCCGAGAGAATTTGAGAGGCAACAATGCTGTTGCAGAAACAAACCATGGGCACCACCGGCAACCGGCGCCGGGGCTACCTCGCCCGCCTTACCGTCATCTCCACCCTGGGTGGCCTGCTCTTCGGTTATGACACGGGCGTGATCTCCGGCGCCCTGCTGTACATGAACGACTCCCTGAACATGACCGCCGTCGAGGAAGCAACCGTGGTGAGCGCCCTGCTGTTCCCCGGTGCCGCCGTCGGCGCCCTCACGGGCGGCCGCATGGCTGACAAGCTGGGCCGCCGCGGCTCCCTGCTCGTCTGCGCGCTGCTGTTCCTGCTCGGTGCCATCGGCTGCGCCATCGCCCCGAACGTGACCTTCATGATCGCCGCCCGCATCCTGTTGGGCCTGGGCGTCGGCGCCGCGGCCGTGACCTGCCCGCTCTACCTGGCCGAAATGGCGCCCGCCAACATGCGCGGCCGCATGGTGACCATCAACGAACTCATGATCGTCACCGGCCAGATGCTCGCCTTTGCCATCAACGCCCTCCTGGACGCGCTGATCCACGACAACGAGGTCTGGCGCACCATGCTGGGCATCGCTTCCGTTCCCGCCATCGCGCTGCTCGCCGGCATGCTGATGCTGCCCGAGTCCCCGCGCTGGTACGCCATCCGTGGCCGCCTCGAGGACAGCCGCCGCGTCCTGAACCTCAGCCGCAGCCCCGAAGAAGCGGCCGCCGAGTACGAGGAAATCGCCGCTGCAGCCCGGACCGCCAAGGAAGAACGCGGCCACGCCCTGCGCGACCTGAAGAACAACCCCTGGATGCGCCGGCTGCTCTGGATCGGCATCGGCCTGGCCACCGTCCAGCAGGCCACCGGCATCAACACCGTGAACTACTACGCCCCCACCATCCTGGAAAAGAGCGGGCTGGGCGTCAGCGCCTCGCTCGTGGCCACCATCGGCGTCGGCGTCACCTCGGTCCTGATGACCATCCTGGGCATCTGGCTGCTCGGTTTCGTTGGCCGCCGCCGCATGCTCGTTATCGGCTTCTCGGGAGTGGTGGGTTCCCAGGCCCTCCTGGCAATCGTCTTCCTCCTGCCGCAGTCGGACCTCGCCAGCTACACCATTCTCGCGGCCATGATGCTGTTCGTCGCCTTCGTCCAGTGCTTCATCGGCACCTGCGTCTGGCTGCTGCTCTCCGAAATGTTCCCGCTGGCCATCCGGGGCTTCGCCATGGGCATCGCGGTCTTCGCCCTCTGGACCGTCAACGCCGCCATTTCGTTCCTGTTCCCGATCGTGGTCAACGCCCTGGGCTCCACCGGCACCTTCGGCCTGTTCGTCCTGGTGAACCTCGCGTCCCTGGCTTTCGTCATCAAGTTCGTCCCCGAAACCAAGGGCCACTCGCTGGAGGACCTGGAAGCGCACTTCCGCGACGGTGAAGTGCCGGCAAGGATCACCGCCTGACCTTCCCTTCCGCTACATGGCGGGGCGGGACACTGACCTCCTACCGGGGGCGCAGCGTCCGGCCCCGCTTTTGCGGTTGTTGGCCTAGGCTGGCCTTATGACCTGGACCGGGAAGCAGCCGTGAATTTCGCCGGCAGCCTCGGCCCGCGCCCCCGCAATCTCGAAGTGCAGGACCTCGCCAGCTTCGACCGCCTGGTGGGCGCCGGCGCGGTCAACCTGCACGGCTGGCACGCGCAGTCCCTGGACCTGCGGGGCCGGTCAGCGGCGCTCAAAAGGGTGAACGTCGAGGGCGCAATGTTCCTCGGCTGCACCTTCGACGAGGGCATGGAGGGCAATCTCCGCAGCCGGGGCGCACTGATATTCCCGAAGCTGGTGGGCGTGCCCTTCGATCCGTACCGCGCCAGCCTCTACTCTCCGGCGGAACTGTATGCCGGGCTCGCTTCGTCACCCTACGAGGAACTGCCGGACGCCCGCATCTACCACTGGAGCATCCAGCCCGGCCAGCGGCACCGGGTGGACTCCACCCTGGCATCGGCCCTGCACGACCATGCGATCGGCGACGCCCTGGACGAGCTGACCCGGTCGGCGCCCTGGACCCGGGACTCGATTGTGGGCGTCATGGGCGGCCATGCAGCACCGCGCGGCAGCGCCGACTTCGCCCAGGCAGCGCGGCTGGGAAGGCTGCTTGCCCGGGACGGCCACGCCGTCGCCACCGGCGGCGGCCCGGGAGCCATGGAGGCAGCGAACCTGGGCGCCTACCTGAGCCAGGCGTCCGACGGCGACCTGGCGGCAGCGCTGGGCACGCTCGCCGCCGTCCCGGGGTTCCGTCCCTCGGTGTCGGCGTGGGCACGCGCGGCGGCGGCCGTCGTCGAACGCCATCCCGAAGGTACGCCGTCGCTGGGGATCCCCACGTGGTTCTACGGACATGAGCCGCCCAACTACTTCGCCACCCATATCGCCAAATACTTCGCGAACGCCATCCGGGAAGCGATCCTGCTGGAGCTCTGCCACGGCGGCATCGTGTTCCTGCCCGGGGCCGCCGGGACGGTCCAGGAGATCTTCCAGGACGCCTGCGAAAACTACTACGGAGCCCGCGAAAAGGTGGCCCCGATGGTGCTGGTGGGGCAGCGGCACTGGGAAGAGGAGTATCCGGCCTGGCCCATGCTGCGCAGCCTCGCGGCAGGGCGGGCCATGGCGGACTGCATCTTCCTGGTGGACTCCGTGGACGAAGCCGTCGAGGTGCTGCGCCGGGGCTAGCCCACTACGGTGCCGAAGACCAAGCCCAGCAGGTACGTGACCGCCGCCGCGCCCAAGCCAATGGCGAGCTGGCGCAGGCCGCGGGTCAGCGGGGACGTGCCGGACAGCAGGCCGACGGTGCCGCCGGTCGCCAGCAGCGCGATGCCCACCAGGGTCCCGGCCGCCACCAGGGCGGGTACGCCGGTCAGGCCAAAGAGGAACGGCAGGATGGGGACGATGGCGCCGGAAGCGAAGAAGCAGAAGCTGGACAGCGCGGCTCCCCACGCGGTGCCCACGGCCTCATGCTGGTCGCCGTCGTCGGGCAGTTCCGGCTGCAGGGACAGGCTGGGGTCGCAGTCGCAGGACAGCAGGCCCATGCGCTCGGCCACGCGGTGTTCCGCGGCTTCACGCGACATCCCCCGTGCCAGGTACACCAGGAGGAGCTCGTTGTGCTCGAGGTCCAGGTTGGGCGCGGCCGCCAGGGTGACCTGCGTGGGGCGGGTGGCCGCCAGCAGTTCGCGCTGGGACCGAACCGAGATAAATTCGCCCGCGCCCATGGACATGGCCCCGGCCAGGAGCCCTGCGATCCCGCTGAGCAGCACCACGCTGCTGGCCACACCCGAGGCCGCCATGCCCATCACCAGGGAGAGGTTGCTGACCAGGCCGTCGTTGGCACCAAAGACCGCCGCCCGGAACGTGCCGGCCAAACGGCTCCGGCCACGGGTGGCCAGTCCGCGGACCACCTCCTCATGGATCTGCTCATCGGCGGCCATGGCGTCGGTGGCGTTGGGGTCCTTGGCATAAGGGGACCGGCCTTCTGCCCGCTGTGCGAGTGCCAGCACGAAAACGGAGCCGAAATGCCGCGCCAGGAATCCCAGGAAGCGGCTCCTGGCCGATGCCTTCTTCGGTTTGCCCGCATGCTCCCCGAGCAGCGCAAGCCAGTGTGCCTCGTGCCGGCCCTCCGCCTCGGCCAGGGCCAGCAGGATGTCGCGCTCCTCGCCTTCGCGGTTTTGGGCAAGGTCACGGTAGACCGCCGCCTCGGCGCGCTCATCGGCAAGGTACTGCCGCCACCGCTTGATGTTCGCGGGCGAGGGCTGGGCCGGGGTGGGGGGTGCCTCCCCAGGCGTGCTGTGGGATTCGGGCTGGGCGTGCTGCGACACTGGTACTCCTGGGCTGTAAAGGGCATGATTTCGGCGCCTTTGCCCTGCCAGCCTACTGCGGATTTCCGCGGTTTTTCGGCTGGCAAACCTCGCTGCGGGGTTTCGGTAAGCCTCATTTCGGGAGGCCGGCATGCTATTGACCCGCCCGCCTGCCCGGTGCTGTGATGAAGGTGTGGCGCTGCCTGCGCCCTACCTGTGAGAGCACGTCAGGCGAACATACGGAGGTTCAATCATGAGCACCACGGGACAGCACCCGGACATGCCGCACCTGGATGCCGTAGAGGCGGATCCCGCCTACGACTACGCCGAGGATGCACCCGTAGACGATGCCGACTGGGACGCCGAGGACGAGTTCCTCGACGAGGAGGAGCCGGTGGTCCAGACGCCACCAGTGGTCATCGATGCCGAGGACCGCGAGGTTCCTCTCGACGATGACGAGCCCCGCGACACAGGGGAGTAGGACGTACGACGGCGGCACCTCCTTTCGCTGAACTGCGAAAGGAGGTGCCGCCGTCGTGTTTAACGCCCGCCCGTTCCGGGGGCTCCGCCGCGGGCCGTTCCGGGGCAGCTGCCGCTAGTTGGCGGCGAGTACTTCCTCAGGGGCTTCGGGGGCCTCCTGCCCCGAGACGCGGCGCTGCCAGGCATGCATCACGCGGTGATCGGTGGGCGGGGTGAGCAGCGAGACGGCCACATAGACCACTGCGGAGGCGATCAGTCCGTAATAGATGGGCTCGTTGGCATAGACGCCGTCCAGCGGGGCCTTGGCATTGACTTCCAGGATGATCATGGTTCCCAGCGTCACCACGGAGCCGACCGCCATGGACGCCGCGGCCCCCAGCCCCGTGCCGCGCTTCCAGACGAGGCCGCCGAGGATGGCGACCAGCAGGCCACCCACCAGGATGTCGTACGCAATGGTCAGGGCCGCGACCACGTCCTTGGTGATGATCGCGATGACGATGGCCACGATGCCGAGGGCCAGGACCCAGATGCGGTTCGCTTTGACGTCATGCTCCGGGTTCTCCGTGTCGCCGTTGTTGATGGTTTTGCCGAACCAGCCGGCCACGAACGGCAGGACATCGGCACGGGCCACGGTGGCGGCGGCGATGAGGGCGCCGGACGCGGTGGACATCATGGCGGCGACCGCGGCGGCCAGGACGAGTCCGCCGATGCCGACGGGGAGGATGTTCTGCGCGACTTCGGCGTAGACGTCGTCCTTCGCCGCGATCCTGACATTGGACAGGGCGACGTTGGCGGCCATGCCGATGAGCGCGCCGGCGACGCCGTAAAGGATGCAGTAGATGCCTGCCGTGGCGCCGCCCCACCGTGCCACTGTTGGAGTCTTGGCGGTGAAAACGCGCTGCCAGATGTCCTGGCCGATCAGCAGGCCCAGGGTGTAGACCACGAAGTAGGTGATGATGGTCTGCACGCCAATGCCGTCGATCTGGAAGAAGCTGGCATCCACGCGGCTGCGGATGCCCTCAAGGCCGCCGGCGGCGTTCAGGGTGAAGGGAAGCATCAGGAAAAAGATGCCCACCGTCTTGATGACGAACTGGACCTGGTCGGCCAGCGTGATGGACCACATGCCGCCGATGGTGGAGTACACCAGCACGATCGCGCCGCCGATGGCGATGGCCAGAGCGCGGTCCAGGCCGAAGAGGACCACGAAGATGGTGGCGTACGCGCCGGTGGAGGTGGCGCACAACATCAAGGTGTAGGCGAGCATGACGATGCCCGACGCTTCCGTGGCCCGGCTTCCGTAGCGGAGGGTGAGCATCTGGGACACGGTGTAGATCTTCAGCTTCTGGATGGTCCCGGCGAAGAGCAGGCTCAGGAGCAGGACCCCGGCGCCGATGGCCACTACGAGCCACATGCCCGAGATGCCGAACTTGTAGCCCAGCCCCACACCGCCCACGGTGGAGGCTCCGCCCAGGACGACGGCGGCCATGGTGCCGGTGTAGAGGAAGGGGCCGAGGCGGCGGCCGGCCACCAGGAAGTCGCTGTTGTTACGGGTGCGGGACTTGCCCCACCAGCCGAAGGCCAGCATGGCGAGGAGGTACACCACCACGATGGCGATGTTGATGGCACTTGCATCCATAAGTTGGCTCCTTGGAGCTGTTGGGCACCGGGGTGCGTTCCGGGGCGCGTCCTGATCCGTCGCTCTTGACGGGACGACTGTTGACGGGACGAAGGAGGGGGTTCCTAATTTGCTCTATAGGCAACAGGAGTTTCCAAAGACTAGGTTGTGACGCCAGTAACAGTCAAGGGCGCGGAGGCCCTCGTGGCATGCGCGCGTCACAATCCGGCCGCCGATTAGGATGGCTCGAGAGCGCAGCCGGGCTGCCGGCCCATGAAAGGTTCGTAGATGAAGGCACTGCCAGTTGAGCCGAGCAATGTTCCCGTTGCCATCGGCTCCAGGATCCGGGCCGCCCGGCAGTCACAGCGGCTCACCATTGAACAGGTTGCCGATGCCACCGGGCTGACCAAGGGATTCCTCAGCCGGGTGGAGCGGGACCTGACCTCGCCGTCCGTGGCGTCCCTGGTGACCCTGTGCCAAGTCCTGTCCATCTCCATCGGTGACCTCTTTGCCGCACCGGAAACGCACCTCACCCGGCGGAACGACGGCCCCCGCATCTCGCTCGGTGGCGAGGGGATCGTGGAGCGGCTGCTCACCGCCCGCTCCGAACGCCGGGTCCAGATCATCCAGGCCGTCATCGAGCCGCACGGCCGCGGCGAGTCGGAGCTTTATGCCGTGGACTGCGACGTGGATGTGCTGCACGTCGTGAAGGGATCCATCAAGCTGATCCTTACCAACGAGGAATATGTCCTCGCAGCGGGGGACACGGTGACCTTCCCGGGCCGCGAGCCGCACACCTGGGTCAACCCCACGGACAAGCCCGTCGAGGTGCTGTGGGTCCTGGTGCCCGCCGCCAGCCGGTAACCCTTCTGGGTGTGCATTCCAGCCCGGTTACTTTTGGTCGTCCCCCGGGGGGAGCCTTCGCTTTCCCCAGGATTCCGGAGGGCGCAGTGCATCTGCGGGGGAGTAACTGGGGTGGAGTGCACGATCGCCGGCCGGGTGCGCGTTGCCCTGCCGCCAGGACTGTCTTGATTTCCGATATCACCCGGCCGGGATCGAACCAGATTTGCTCCGGCATGTAGCGCAGGACGGCCTAGCCGCTGACGGCGGATGCGTTGTTGCGCTCGCGGTCGCGGAGCATGTCCGTGCGCTGGGAGTGGAATGCGAAGCCGTCAACCTCCACAATCAAGAACCCGCCCAGCAGGAAGTCCACCCGGCCGATCCCCGGCAGGAAGACTTGGGCCGCGTACTCGAGCCCGTGGTGTCTCAGCAGGTACTGAAGGTCGACCTCAACGATGGATTCCGCACGAATGTCGAGTTCCCGTAAGGCGCGTCGGGCGGTCCCGGACCGGTCAGCCAGGAGTTGGGATGCGAGCAGTTCCCGCGGCACGCCGTGCAATCTGATGGCCGAGGTCGCCATTGCGGTGGAGGCCGGGGCCGGCAGGCATACCAAGGCGTGAAGTGCCACATCCTCGACTGCGGCCACTGGCAACAGCGGATGCCCTTGGAACCGGATGGTGCGGTGCCGGACGAAACCGCTGCCGTGGCCGATTGCAGGCGAGGTGAAGCCGGGCGGGGGAACCCGGCGTTGAGGAGCTGTGCGGACCGGGCAACCCCGCCAGCCTGTTTCAGGTAATCAAGGATGTCCATCACGCCATTGGAGGCCGCGCGGGGAACGCCAGGAACGGTGCACGGGCCCTATGTGGACAACTGACTGGGCGGCTTGGTGCGTTCCCTCCCAGTTGCTTTTCCGGGCTGCCGCGTCGCGACGGCAGAAAGGCCGGAAACTCGCGGCGAGGGAGTTCTGAGTCGGGGCGGCCCGGGGGGTAACCGGGCAGGAGCGCGACCGTTGAGGCCATTAGGTAAACAACTGGTGCTCATTAGAAAACCGAGGTGTATGATGGCAGTCACAAGTCCCCGACTCCTCGAAGGAGAGGCCTCCATTGGAAGAGCTGCGCATCGAAGCCAACGGCAACCTTGGCCCCATCGACTCATCCCGGATTCCCCGCTATGCCGGAGCCGCCACGTACGCCCGCCTGCCGCGACTGGACCAGGTGGAGAAGGCTGATGTCACGGTGGTGGGTGTGCCCTTCGATTCGGGTGTTTCCTACCGCCCCGGTGCCCGCTTTGGCGCCAACCACGTCCGCGAGGCCAGCCGGCTGCTGCGCCCCTACAACCCTGCCTGGGACGTTAGTCCCTTCGAGAACGTCCAGGTGGCCGATGCCGGGGACATGGCCGTCAACCCGTTCAACATCAACGAAGCCATCGAAACCATCCAGCAGAACGCCCTGGACCTCACTGCTGCCGGCAGCAAGCTGGTGACCCTGGGCGGGGACCACACGATCGCGCTGCCCCTGCTCCGGGCTGCCGCCGAACGCGCCGGCGGACCCATCGCCATGCTCCACTTCGATGCACACCTGGACACCTGGGACACCTACTTCGGCGCCGAATACACCCACGGCACCCCGTTCCGGCGGGCAGTGGAGGAAGGAATCCTGGATACGGAGGCGATCAGCCACATCGGCACCCGCGGCCCGCTGTACGGCAAGAAGGATCTCGACGACGACCACCGCTTCGGGTTCGGCATCGTCACCTCCGCGGACGTCTACTACCAGGGCGTCCTGGAAACCGTGGCCAAGGTCCGGGACCGGATCGGGAACCGCCCGCTGTACATTTCGGTGGACATCGATGTGCTGGATCCCGCCCATGCGCCCGGCACCGGCACCCCCGAAGCTGGCGGCATCACCAGCCGCGAACTCCTCGAGATCATCCGGGGCTTCCGCGGCATGAACCTGGTGGGCGCCGACGTCGTGGAAGTATCGCCGGCCTACGACCACGCCGAAATCACCGGGGTCGCGGCCAGCCACGTGGCGTACGAACTGGTGACCCTCATGGCGGACAACGCAACGCCCGGCAGCCGGTTCGGAGCGGACACGGGGTACGCGGCGCAGGCCCTGGGCCAGGGAGTCCGGCAGCCGGCAGGCTTCGCGGCCGCCAGCAAGGAGTAGTACCGTGGCTGACCACGGCCCGGGTACCCCGGCCCCCACGGAAACGGGCGTCCGCAACGGCGGGGACCTCGTCGTCGAAACCCTCGAAGCGCTCGGCGCGAAAACCGTCTTTGGCATCCCCGGCCAGCATGCCCTGGGACTTTTCGATGCGATGGGCCGGGGCAACCTCCGCTTTGTCTCGTCCCGGGTGGAGAACAACTCAGCCTTCGCCGCGGACGGCTACTCGCGTGCGACGGGCGAGGTCGGCGTGCTGTTCCTGTCCACCGGACCCGGCGCGCTGACGTCGCTGGCCGGACTGCAGGAGGCCTACGCCACGGGCGTGCCGATGGTGGTGGTGGCGAGCCAGATCCCGCTGGAAGGCCTTGGGGCCCGGCGCAAGGGCATGCTGCACCAACTGGATGACCAGAAGGCTTCGGCAGCGAACGTGACCAAGAGCCAGCGGCTGATCCAGCATGCGTCCGGCATACCCTCGGCCATCCAGGATGCCTGGACGGAGGCGATCTCCTCGCCGCAGGGACCGGTGTGGCTCGAGATTCCGCAGAACGTCCTGCTGGACCCCATCATGGTTCCGCCGGTGGAGGATGCCCTGGCGGAGGCGGCGGACAATCCCCCGCGGGTGGAGCTGGTCCGGGAAGCCGTGAAGTGGCTGGAATCGGCACAGCGTCCGGCGATCATTGCCGGCGGCGGCACCCGCCGCGGACGCGCTGAAAAGTCCCTGCTCTCGATTGCGGAAAAACTGCAGGCCCCGGTGATTTGCACCCCGGGCGGCAACGGCGCTTTCCCCTGGAACCATGAATTGTCACTGCAGTCGTGGATCGAGGACCGGTACATGACCGACGTCCTGGAGGATGCCGACGTCCTGGTGGTTATCGGCTCATCCCTGGGCGAGGTCACCTCCAACTACTTCACCTTCGAACCGCGCGGCAGGATCATCCAGATCGACGCCGAGCCGCGCGTCCTGGAGTCCAACCGGCCCGGCCTGGGCATCCGCGCCGACGCCGGCCAGGCGCTCGCGGCCCTGGATGACGCACTGCCGGTCCGGAGCACGACCCCGGACTGGCATGGGTCCACGCCGCAGCAGTTGGTGAAGGAATCCCTGGCGAAGGTCCGGGCCAGGCTCGAGTCGCAGGACCTGGGCAAGGAACTGAAGTTCATGGCGGACATCCGGAGCGCCGTGCCCGCCGGCATGCAGACATTCTGGGACATGACCATCGCCGCATACTGGGGCTGGTCCTGCTGGGATGCGCGCGAGGGGCAGTTCCACTCGGCGCAGGGCGCCGGCGGCCTGGGCTTCGCCTTTCCCGGGGCCATCGGCGGCGCCGTTGGCCTGGAAACCCTGGGCAAACCAGCACGGGTGCTGGCGGTCTCGGGTGACGGCTCGGCGATGTATTCCATCGCGGAACTGGCCACGGCGAAACAGCACAACGTGCCGGTCACGTGGCTGATTGTCGACGACGGCGGCTACGGCATCCTGCGTGAATACATGGTGGGCGCTTTTGGCAAGGCCACGGCCACGGAGCTCGCCCGGCCGGACTTCGTCAAGCTCGCCGAATCCTTTGGCATTCCTGCGACGAGGGCGGCTCCCGGGGATGTGGGGGACGCCCTCAAAGCGGGGTTCGCTGCCGACGGGCCGAACGTCGTCGTGGTGGAAACGCTCCTGAGGATGTTCGAACCCACCCATCTGGGCGACTAAGCGGCCTATTGACTGAACGCTCCCGTACTTCTGCCCGGCAGGAGTACGGGGGCGTTCGGCGTTTAAGCCCTGCGCTGCAACTATTCGTTTCCCTAAGCAACCTTTTTCTGATACAGTTGCTTTCAGCAACTAATTCTTTAGGGAGGATCATGTCTGTCGCACCGGCCACCGCAGCCGACCTCGTCAGCCACATCTATGACCTCCAGCGCGCGCTGCGCTGCGTCACCATGATCAACGTCAAGGGCCAGGACACCGGCATCGCCCTCCAAGGCGTGCTCAGGTTCATTGGCGAGGGGGAGACCCGGGCCGCACACGTGGCCGAGCGGCTGGGGGTCAGTGCGCCGGTGCTCAGCCGGCACGTGGCCGAGCTCGCGGACGCGGGCCTGGTGGTCCGCAGGCCGGATCCCGACGACGGCAGGGCGCAGCTTCTGGCCCTGTCACCACGGGGCAAGGCGAAGCTGGCGGAGCTGGTGCGCCACCGGGCGGAGACGCTACAGGCGTACCTCTCCGACTGGAACGAGGACGACGCCGCCGCAACGGCGGCGATGCTCAGCAAGCTCACCTCATCCCTGAAGAATTCCATCCGGGCAAGGGCGGCCGGAACCACCACCGAAGACCAACCGCAGGAGTCCATCAATGGCTAACGTCACCGCCGCCGCGGAACGCGAACAGGAGCGACGGCACGAACGCGCCGCGCACCAGGAATCGCGGCAGTCCAAGCGCCACGAACCCGGCGCCCCCATGAACCACCGGCAAATCATGGAGGCCCTGACCGGCCTTCTCGCAGCCTTCTTCACCGCGATCCTGAGCAGCACCATCGTGGCCAATGCGCTGCCCACCATCATGTCCGAACTCAAGGGCACCCAGACGGACTTCGCCTGGGTCATCACCGCGGCGCTGCTGGCCAACGCGGCCACCACCCCCATCTGGGGCAAGCTGGCAGACCTCTTCGACAAGAAGTTCCTGGTCCAGCTCAGCATCGTGATCTTCGTTGCCGGCTCCGTCATGGCCGGTTTCTCCGAGAACATCCCCTTCCTGCTCACTGCCCGCGTGATCCAGGGCGTTGCCATGGGCGGCTTGACGGCACTGGCCCAAGCCATCATCGGCTCCATCATTCCGCCCCGCGAACGCGGCAAGTACTCCGGCTACATGGGTGCCGTCATGGCTGTCGGCACCGCCGGCGGCCCGCTGCTCGGCGGCTTCATCGTGGACAGCTCGCTCGGCTGGCGCTGGACGTTCTTCGTCTGCGTGCCGCTCGCCGTCGTCGCCCTGATCCTGCTCCAGGTCACGCTGAAGGTGCCGCACGTCCGCCGGCCGGCCAAGATCGACTGGTTCGGTGCCATCCTGCTGACCAGCGGTGTGAGCCTGCTCCTGATCTGGGTCTCCTTCGCCGGCAAGGCCGATTACTACGACTGGTGGTCCTGGCAGTCGGCCGTCATGGTGGGCGGCGGCGTCCTCCTGCTCGCCCTGCTGGTGCTGGTGGAATCCAAGGTGTCCCAGCCGATCATCCCGCTGAAGATCATCTCCGAGCGCACCACGGCCCTGGCCATCGTTGCCTCCGTGGCGGTCGGCGTGGCCATGTTCGGTTCCTCCACGTTCCTGGGCCAGTACTACCAGGTGGCACGCGGCGCCACGCCCACCGAGGCCGGCCTGCTGACCCTGCCCATGATCGCCGGAAACCTCATCGGTTCGGTCGTCTCCGGCCAGCTGATCAGCCGCTATGGCAAGTGGAAGCGCTTCCTGATCGGCGGCACCATCCTGCTGATCGGCGGCCTCGCGCTCGCCGGCACCATGGACCACACCACCGAGCTGTGGCTGACCGGCCTTTACACCGGCATCTTCGGCATCGGCCTGGGCATGCTGATGCAGAACCTGGTCCTCGCCGTCCAGAACACCGTCCGCGCTACGGACATCGGCTCGGCCAGCGCTTCCGTTGCCTTCTTCCGGTCCGTCGGCGGCGCGATCGGCGTGTCCGTGCTGGGCGCCGTCATGGCCAACCATGTCAAGGACCTGGCCACCGACGGACTCGCGAAGCTCGGCATCCAGGCCGGCAGTAACAGCGGTGCCACCCTGGACCTTAAGGACCTGCCCGCACCGATCGCCGACGTCATGCGCGCAGCCTACGGCGATGCTACGGCGGGAATCTTCATGATCTCGGCCGCCGTCAGCGTTGTGGCCCTGCTCGCCGTGCTCTTCATCAAGGAAGTGCCGCTGCGCAAGACCGTGGACATCACCCCCGAAGCGACGTTGCAGGCCAACGCCGCCGGTGAGGCCGGTATAACTGCCATGACCGGGCAGCTGCCGGTGGTTTCCCCGGCACGTGCCGCCGCCCTGGCCGGCGCGCCGGCAAAGATGTACGACGGCGGTGCTGCCGCTGCAGCCGCGGCGTCCGGGCGGGTGGCCACGGACGACCTCGAGGAGGCTTTCGCACGCAGCTTCCATTCCGAGGGGCTGGACCTCCGGTCCGCCGGCAGCATCGACAAGGCCGCGGACGCGGTTGCCAGCGCCGCCGCCACGCTGCAGAAGCTGCAGGACACCCAGCAGCTGCTGGCCCGCCAGCAGGCGGAACTGGGAGGCCTGGTCCTGGATATCCAGGAACAGCTGCGGTCCCAGCAGGACGTCGCCGCTCAGCAGGCCGCCACGGCGGCGGAGCTCAGCAGGCTGCAGCGCAAGCTCCTGAAGGAACGCAAGATCCAGGCGGCCGCCGCCCTTTACATCGCAGGCCACGGCAAACACAGCGCCGCAGCCCAGCCCGCGACGGCCCAGCCCGCGTCGGGCGCGTCCGGCCCCGCCGGCCAGGGAGCGTAGGCTCCGCCGCCATGAGGGCCTTCGCACCGCGCTGCCGCAGCACCCGTCCCGCCATCCGGGGCGGGTGCTGTTGCTTTTCCGCCTCCAGGGTTTAGGCGGCATGCCGGGGACAGGCGTTTTGAGGGGGATTCATTGTCGGTGGGCATCACTAGAGTTGAGCACATGCTCCTCACCCTCATACGGCGATACTCCAGACCGTATTTGCCGTACATCCTGGCTGTCGTCGCTTTCCAGCTCGCGTCCACCATCGCGGCCCTGTACCTTCCCAGCCTGAACGCCCGAATCATTGACGAGGGGGTCTCCCGCGGCGACACCGATTTCATCTGGCACACCGGTGGGCTGATGCTGCTGGTGGCCTTCGCGCAGCTCGCCGCGGCCATCGCGGGCGTCTACTTCGGATCCAGGACCGCCATGGCAGTGGGGCGGGACCTCCGGCGTGCCGTGTTCGGGAAGGTCACCAGCTTTTCGGCCAGGGACGTCAACGCCTTCGGCGCCCCCACGCTGATCACCCGCGGCACCAACGATGTCCAGCAGGTACAGATGCTCCTGCTGATGGGGCTCAACTTCATGGTCGCCACACCTATCATGTGCGTGGGCGGCATCATCATGGCGTTGCGGGAGGACATCAATTTGTCCTGGCTGGTGTGGGTGTCCGTGCCGCTGCTGGTCGTGGTGGTGGGCTACCTGGTGGTCCGGCTGATGCCGCTGTTCCGGTCCATGCAGAAGAAGATTGACCGGATCAACGCCGTGCTGCGCGAGCAGATCATCGGTATCCGGGTGGTCCGGGCCTTCGTACGGGAGCCGTACGAAACCCGACGTTTCGGCGCAGCAAATGGGGAGCTGACGGATGTCTCCCTCAGGATCGGCGCCCTGTTTGTCCTCATGTTCCCGGCCATCAGCATGATCCTGCACCTGTCCACCGCCGCGGTTCTGTGGTTCGGTGGTCAGCGGGTGGACGCCGGTGCCATGCAGGTGGGGTCGCTGACCGCCTTCCTGCAGTACCTCCTCCAGATCCTGATGGCTGTCATGATGGGCACCTTCATGACCATGATGATTCCGCGCGCCTCCGTCTGCGCCGACCGCATCGGCGAGGTGCTCGCCGTGGAGCCCTCCATCCACGACCCCCGGCATCCGGAGGCTCCGGCCGCGCTCGCCGGTGTGGTGGAGTACCGGAACGTCACCTTCGCCTATCCCGGGGCCGAATCCCCGGTGCTGAGCAACATCAGCTTCACCGCCCGGCCCGGCCAGACCGTCGCCATCATCGGATCCACCGGCGCCGGGAAGACCTCCCTGGTGTCCCTGCTGCCGCGGCTCTATGATCCAGCGGAGGGTGAAGTGCTCCTGGACGGGGTTCCGGTCCGCAGGCTGGACCGGGCGGAGATCACCAAGCGCGTGGCCCTGGTGCCGCAGCGTCCCTATTTGTTCTCCGGCACCATCGCGCACAACCTTCGCTTCGGCAAGACCGAGGCGACGGACCAGGAACTGTGGGACGCCCTGCACATCGCCCAGGGTGAGTCGTTCGTCCGCGAGAAGAACGGCCTGGACTCCCGCATCGCCCAGGGCGGGACCAACGTCTCCGGCGGCCAGCGGCAGCGCCTCTGCATAGCCCGTGCGCTGGTCACCAAACCCCGGGTCTACCTCTTCGACGACTCTTTCTCCGCCCTGGACGTCGCCACGGACGCCCGGCTGCGCGCCGCCCTCAAGCGAAGCACCGCCGATGCCACCGTCATCATCGTGGCCCAGCGGGTTTCCACCATCACCGACGCCGACCAGATCCTGGTGCTGGACAACGGCAGGATCGTGGACCGCGGCACGCACGAGGAACTCCTGGAAACCTCGCCCACGTACCAGGAAATCGTCGAGTCCCAGCTGAGTGTGGAGGAAGTGGCATGAGCCCCCGCAGGAAGGAGCCCGTCTCCACCGCCGCGACGTCTTCGGCTGACCAGGTCCAGGACGGCGCCGTGCCGGACGACGACTTCCCCGAGGAGGAGTTCCAGCCCACGGAAGCCGACGGCGGCGCGTTCGGCGCCATGCCCGCCAAGAAGGCAGAGCATTTCTGGCCGTCGGCAAAGCGGCTGATGGGGCTGCTGAAGCCGGAAGCTCCGGGCATCTCCCTGGTGGTCGGGCTGGTGGTCATCTCCGTCGTGCTGAACGTCATCGCGCCGAAGATCCTCGGCCAGGCCATGGACGTCATCTTCGCCGGGGTGGTGGGCAGGCAGCTGCCTGCCGGCGCCAGCAAGGAGCAGTTCGTCGCAGGCCTGCGCCAGCAGGGCCAGGACAACCTGGCGGACATGCTGTCGCGGATGGAGCTGGTCCCGGGTGCCGGCATCGATTTCGACCGGCTCACCCTGCTCATCGCCGTGGTCCTGCTCATGTACTTCGTGGCCAACATCTTCATGTGGCTGCAGGGGTACGTGCTGAACCGCATCGTCATGAAGGTCATCAGGCGGCTGCGCGACGACACTGAAAGCAAGCTGAACCGGCTTCCGCTGAACTACTTCGACACCCGCCAGCGCGGTGACGTCCTCTCGCGGGTCACCAACGACGTCGACAACATCCAGCAGGCGCTCCAGCAGGCCTTCGCGCAGCTGGTCAACTCCGTGCTGACCGTGGCGGGCATCGTGATCATGATGTTCATCGTCTCCTGGCAGCTGGCCTTGATCGCCCTGGTGGCGCTTCCGCTGTCCGGGGTGGCCGCAGCGCTCATCGGGGTGCGGAGCCAGAAGCTCTTCGCCGCGCAGTGGAAGAACACCGGCTCCCTGAACGGCCAGATCGAGGAGTCCTTCTCCGGGCACGAGCTGGTCCGCGTCTTCGGTCGCGACGCGGACATGCTGGCCCGGTTCGAGGAACGCAACGAGGCCCTCTACAAGGCAAGCTTCGGCGCGCAGTTCGTCTCGGGCATCATCTTCCCTGTCATGCAGTTCGTGTCCTACCTCAGCTACGTGGGCATTGCGGTGGTCGGCGGCCTCCGGGTGGCATCAGGCGCCATGTCCCTGGGCGACGCCACGGCGTTCATCCAGTACTCCCGCGAGTTCACCCAGCCGCTGGGGCAGATGGCCGGTATGGCCAACATGCTGCAGTCCGGGGTGGCGTCCTCCGAGCGGGTTTTCGAGTTCCTGGACGCGGACGAACAGGACCACGAGACGGCCACCGAACACCTCCCGGCCAAGACCGACGGGCACGTCGACTTCACCAACGTCACCTTCAGCTACACAGCGGACAAGCCCCTGATCGAGAACCTCTCCTTCACCGCCGAACCCGGGAACACCGTGGCGATCGTCGGGCCCACGGGCGCCGGGAAGACCACCCTGGTGAACCTGGTCATGCGCTTCTACGAGCTGAACTCGGGATCCATCAGGCTGGACGGCGTGGACATCACCCACCTGAGCCGCTCCGAGCTGCGGTCCAAGGTGGGCATGGTGCTGCAGGATGCGTGGCTCTTTGGCGGATCCATCTACGACAACATCCAGTACGGCAACCTGGACGCCACGCGGGAACAGGTCATGGCCGCGGCGAAGGCCACTTTCGTGGACCGCTTCGTCCGGGCACTGCCCGATGGCTACGACACCGTCATCGACGAAGAAGGAAACAACGTCAGCGCCGGTGAGAAGCAGCTGATCACCATCGCCCGGGCCTTCGTGGCCAACCCCTCGCTCCTGATCCTGGACGAGGCCACCAGCTCGGTGGACACCCGCACCGAACTGCTGGTGCAGAAGGCCATGGCAGCCCTGCGCACGGACCGGACGAGCTTCGTGATTGCCCACCGGCTCTCCACCATCCGGGATGCCGATACGATCCTGGTTATGGAAAACGGACGGATCGTGGAACAGGGCAGCCACCAGGTGCTGCTCGCCGCAGGCGGCGCCTACCACCGCCTGTACATGTCACAGTTTGCGGGGGCGGATGCCGGCGAAACAGTGGTGGATGGTTCGACGGCGGTACACAGTTGAGTGCGCACGGGGGCAAGCGGATCGAAGTCCTGGTGCCGATGCGCTGGGGCGACATGGATGCCTACGGCCACATCAACAACGTGCAGATCGTCCGGATGCTGGAGGAGGCACGCATCGCGGCGTTCGGTCCGCCACGGGGAGCAGGGCTGCCGGGAGTGGAGCCACGGGTGTCGCTCTTCAACGACGTCCCCGAGGGAACCATGGCCCTGGTGGTGGACCACAAGATCCGGTACGTCAGGACCCTGGAGTACCGCAACATTCCGGCGGTGGCGCAGGTATGGATCGGCGCCGTCAAGGGTGCCAGTTTCGATATCCACTATCTGCTCCAGGACCCCGTGACGGGCGAAGACTGTGTGACGGCAAGCAGCCACCTGGCCTTCGTGGACGAGTCCACGGGCCGGGTTCAGCGGCTCACCAGCGAACAGAAGGAACGGCTGGCCCCGTACAGGCATTAGGACCCCTCTACGGCACTAAGATCCGCAGGCATTAAGACTCTGGGCAAGCCGGACCGGACACACTGGACTGGATGTACCAGCAACAGCGAAAGGAAGCGCAGATGGCCAGGAACACGAACCGCCCCGCCAGGAAGAAGAAGACCTGGAAGGAGATGTCCACGTCGTCCAAGGTGGGCACTATTGTGGTGGGCATCGTCCAGATGTCGCTTTTGGTGGCGGCGCAGCGCGACATCTCCCGCCGGCCTGCGGCCCTGATCAACGGCCCGAAAGCTGCCTGGCGGGCGGCGTCCTTCGTCAATTTCGTCGGCCCCATGGGGTACTTCATCTTCGGCCGCAAGCGCGCCTCGGCCAGCTAGCGTCCGGTCGGGCAGCAGGGCGCCCGGGGGCTTTTGGCGGGCGCCCAGCTTGACCCTGTAAATTTGAGGGCATGACCCCCACCGCCACTGTTGCCATGACCCGTGCCTTGGGTATCTCCAAAGAGATTGAGGATGCGGCGTGGTTCGTGCTGGGACCTGGTCTCCAGGGAAAGGCGTCGCCCTTGGACGGCCGGACCAGGACGTGGTCGGTCCCCGCGGCCGCGGAGCTGCTCGACCGCCTGGAAAGGGGTACCCCGGACCCGAAGGCCCCCATGATGACCAACCTTCGGGACAACCTGGAGGGCGCATCCCGCGGGGCCAAGCAGCTTGCCGTGGAACTGCTCTTCCTGCAATCCCTTCCGCTTGCCCACGAAGTGAAGTCCCTCAAGGTCAAGCGCGCCCGCGTGGCCGAGGCAGCGGGCTGGCTGGAGCCGCCGCTGGAACTGCCGGAAGAGCTGTACGCGGGCATGACGGACCACGGCGTCATCCGGGACCGGACCGCCGAGTTCAACTGGACCATCTGGGACCACCTCAAGTGGCTTTGCCGGTTCGTCAAAAACGTGGCCCAGCGGCCGGCCCATGTGGTGCAGGCGGCCATCAAGGATCCGCTGCAGTTCCACCGCCTCGCCGCATCCACCCCCGATGACCAGCCGGCCATTCGCCGCAGCATCGAATTTCTGGCCTGGCCCAGCTACTTCGAGCCTGTGGTGGCGGACGTGGAACGGCAGGAAATCCGGGACGCCTTCGCGTCGCTGGTAGGCGGGGCGAACGGCGACAGCGAAGAGGACATCACCGCCGACATCCACCGCATCAGGCTGCACCTGGACGAGCAGGCCGGCCAGCGGATCGACTGGTACTCCCGCCAGCTCGTCAGCCAGTGGCGCAAGGTGGGCGACCCCGGGCGGCGGGCCTGGCTGCTCCGTACGCACAGCGACCACGCCGAGCTGCTGACCGCCTGGCACGGCGAGGAGAAGGTGACCCTCGACGTCGAGCATCTCCGGCACCTGGACCCCGGCGTGACGGCCGGCGTGGTCCAGCATGCCGTGGACGAGGACTACAAGCACCTTGGCTATGTGGAGCGCGAGGACACCAAGACGGCGGTCTTCGCCTTCCTGACGGTCATGAAGCCGGGGGACCTGGTGCTGTACCAGCACGCCGGGAGCGTGCGGCTTGGCGGCGTCCTGGGGGAGCCCGAGTACAACGATGACAACCGCCGGCTTCGGCGCAAGGTGCGCTGGTTCGACGACGGCCACACCACCACCAGCCTGCCCCGCCACGTCCAGCGCCAGCTCGCAACCCCCGGCATCGTGGTGGACGTGACGCGCGTGGTGCAGGCGCTGCAGGCGCTGCTGCCAGCCGAGGCGGAAACCGAGCCTGACGCCGAGACGGAAGGCCCCGCCGTCGTCCTTCCTGCCCAGGAAGGCTTCCGCCCGCTGACGCAGGAATTCGCCGCCTCCCTGCACATGGAGCTCGAACCCCTGCAGGAGATAGCCGACCTGCTGGAGGAGAACCGCCAGCTGGTCCTCTACGGGCCGCCCGGCACCGGCAAGACCTACCTGGCCAAGCACCTCGCGGCCGAACTCGCCGACGACACCACGGATGAGCGCGTCAAACTGGTCCAGTTCCACCCGTCGTACGCCTATGAGGACTTCTTCGAGGGCTACCGCCCGGACAAGACGGACGAAGGCCAGGTGTCCTTCAAGCTCGTGGCCGGGCCGCTGCGCCGCCTTGCGGAGGAAGCGGCCAAGCCCGGGAATGAGAAGAAGCCGTACTTCCTCATCATCGACGAAATGAACCGGGCGAACCTGGCCAAGGTTTTTGGCGAGCTGTACTTCCTGCTGGAATACCGGGACGACCGGATCTACCTGCAGTACAGCCCCAACGAACCCTTCACCCTGCCGGACAACCTCTACATCATCGGCACCATGAACACTGCGGACCGGTCCATCGCCATGATGGACGCCGCCATCCGCCGCCGGTTCTCCTTCATTGAGCTGCACCCGCAGACCGAACCCGTCAAGGGATCCCTGCACCGCTTCCTGCAGGCCCGCCGCCTGGACCCCACCCCGGCGCTGCTGCTGGACGCCCTCAACGGGGCCATCGACGAGTGGGACCGGGACCTCATGATCGGGCCGTCCTACTTCATGAAG
>NZ_JBYQFR010000016.1:0-91748 GCF_058266945.1 Arthrobacter sp. E70
CCAAACCTGACATCTGGGCCGCCTGACCAGGGAGGATTAGCCTGTCGCTGCAGCTGTGACTTGTTCCCACGACACGGACAAGACGAAGGGGTGACTTCGCCAGCTCGGGCGCAAGCAATTTCCACCAAGTTCGGATTCTTTGGACTACTTTGGGTGATTCTCGGCCTGCCGCAGCGGTTCCCCGACACTCCCAATTGTCAGGGTGGGATTTAAGACCATCATCCGCGACTGCCAGTAAATCGGGATTTCACCCCATTCTGACGCCAATGCCTGGACCTGGATATGGGAACGCGCCCTCGGCGATCCACTCACTTGTGATCTAGGGCGTGATTGAGGCATTGAACCGTGCTGTTGTTTCATGACAGGATGATGGTATGACAGCAGTTGCAGGAGCCCGTGGAGGGCTGAAAGCACACCACGATTCCATCCGACTTCCCGAGCCTGAACTGGTCCGGGACCTGCGGGACATCCTTGGCGCCAAGCTCGTTGCCTACATCGGCTCGGTCAAAGAAACCCGGGCTGTACGTCAATGGGCCGACGGTGAACGGAAACCATCAGCCGAGGTCATGACCCGACTGCGTCATGCCTACCACGTTGCGGCTCTATTGGCTGAGCACGACTCCCGGTCCGTGGTCCAAGCCTGGTTCCAGGGGATGAACCCCCAGCTGGACGACGTGCCGCCAGCGCGTCTGCTGCGCGAAGGCCAGATCGACGACGCGGCACAGGCGGTCCTTGCCGCTGCCCGGGCATTTGCGGCAGCAGGCTGACGGGTGGATCCCGAACAGCAACTGGCAACAGCTACTGCGGACACCCGGGTATGGCGCATTGGTTTCCGCCCCGATCCATGGGCGTGGAGTGGCTGGGAATGGGCAACCGACGGCAGATTCCCAGGACGCTGGGATGACCTGCACGGAAACTTCCGGACCGTCTACGCCGGCTCCAGCCTCAGCGCATGCCTGCTCGAGGTACTCGCCGGCTTCCGGCGCGATGCCCGCCTAGCCGCGGAGCTGGACGAGATCATCGAGGATGACGAAGATGCCGTGCTGCACCCGACACTGGTATCCGGGCAGGTGCCTCGGGAGTGGCTCGACGCCCGCGCAGCGACATCAGCCGAACTTACCGGCACCTATTGCGCGGTGACGCACTCGCGGTCCATCGCCGTCCTTCATCCGTACTTCGTCGGCAGGGCTCTCAGCCTCGGACTCTTAGACTTAGACGCCGCAGCCCTAAAGGGCGCCAGGCCGCGCCGACTAACCCAAGCAATCGCCGCTTGGATCTACGAGACAACAGACCTCGACGAGGTCACCTTCGCATCCCGCCATGGCGACGACCTACGACTCTGGGCCATCTTCGACCCCCCGGCGACCCGCACATCAGCCCCAAGCTAACCCACGCCAGTTCCGAGGACCTGCACCACGCCAGCGATGCAATCAAGGACGCCCTCCGGACGCTCGGCCTGACGTGGAAGAGTGAATAGCACCCTCCCCAGCCCGTCCTCGCCCAAGCTTGACGGAATACCCATTAGCGGCTTTCAAAGCGCGGGAGTAGAAGCAGGTGTAAGCACTGGTCTTCGCGACAGCGACGCCGATCAGCATCAGGTCATTTGGCCGGCGTCAGCACGCTACGCCCGCGATCCAAGTCAACGAGTCCGACGTCGGGGTTAGAACGCACAAGCGAATGTATCGTCTATGGCAGCAGTGACCATAAGGATGGGCGAATCAGTGAACGAGCGCAGGCGCCGGGCCCCTTCCAGCCTATTCATGTCGGGGAGTTCGGTAGTCCAAAGTAGTCACTGATGGAGATTGAGTGCCCATCGCATCAATCCCCGCAGCTCCGTCTACAGCGACGTGGGCGGTGATGTCCGCCCGTTTGCAGACTCGTTTGAGCAGACCTCGGACGTCGGCGTCATCATTGAGGACAACCGAGACCCGCTTCGTCCCCACTGCAATTCTCCTTGCTACACGCCTCCGGCTACAGGACTTCGGCCCGCTCGGCCTCACTGCGCAGCCTTCTTAAGGTCGGCCGAACCTACCGCAGGACAGGAACCGGCTGTGGGGCCTTAACCCTTACCCCGCGCGCCGAGAGAACATAATCGAAGCAGCCCGCCATCCTGCACAGGCTGGCATCCTAGGCCGAGCAAGATTTTGCTGTGCAGAATGTTGGCCGAAAGGCGCTGCCTCCGCTCCTCGGATCCTCGGCCCTCAGTGGTACTGCTGCACTGAAGCATGACCCATGGCACAACCCGCGAGCATGAAGTTTCGTTCTGCATCGGAGAACTTTAGCCCTATTCCGGCACGGTCCCGCACTGGAAGGGGATGTGAGTATTCTCACGGGAACTTCGGCAGCGGCTTTTTTTAATGGGGAGCGCTTCTGTCGGGCCGCTTGAAAAGCCCGGAAAATAGCCTCAGGCAACTAGTTTGCGCCCCTTTTGTCCGCTGGTTGCGGGCCGCCCGGGGTCCCACGAATCGTTTTTCCACCGTTGCAGGATTGCCGAGGAAGGGCATATAACGAATTAGCTGCCCCGCACGTCCCCGGCTGTTCCAAGCATTTGGTGATCTGACGTCCGGCTTCGCGGCTCCGACCTTATTAAGGAGAAGTGATGCATCTTTTGCCCCGCGAGCAGGAAAAACTCATGATCGTCGTCGCCGCCGACCTTGCGCGCCGACGACAGGCCCGGGGCTTGAAGCTGAATTTCCCGGAGGCCGTGGCCCTGATCAGCTACGAACTGATCGAAGGTGCTCGCGACGGCCGGTCCGTGGCGGACCTGATGAGCTACGGGACCACTCTCCTGACACGCGACGACGTCATGGAGGGCGTGCCGGAGATGGTCCACGATGTGCAGATCGAGGCGACCTTTCCCGATGGCACGAAGCTCGTCACCGTTCACGATCCCATCCGTTAGGAGCACCGTATGATTCCCGGAGAATACGCACTGAGGTCCGAGCCCGTCACGCTGAATGCCGGACGCGATGCGATCGACGTCCAGGTCACCAACACCGGCGACAGGCCGATACAGGTAGGGTCGCATTTCCATTTTGCCGAAGCCAACACGGCCCTGGATTTCGACCGGAAGGCGGCATACGGCCGGCGCCTGGACATTCCCGCCGGCACCGCCGCCCGGTTCGAACCCGGAGACAGCAGGCCCGTCCGGCTGATCGAACTGGCAGGAAACCGCGAAGTCTATGGGCTGAGCAACGCCGTCAATGGGCCGCTCACGACTGCTGAAGGAGCAACCAAATGAGTCTCGAAATTTCCCGTAAGCAGTACGCGGACCTCTACGGCCCCACCACTGGGGACGCCATCCGTCTGGCGGACACAGACCTTTTCCTCGAGATCGAAAACGACCTCACCGTCTACGGCGAGGAAGTGGTCTTCGGCGGGGGCAAGGTGATCCGCGACGGTATGGGCCAGAACGGTCAAGTCACGAGGGATGAAGATGTCCCGGACACCGTTATCACCAATGCGATCATCCTGGACTACACCGGCATTTACAAAGCAGATGTCGCCCTCAAAGACGGGCATATCTTCCGGATCGGCAAGGCCGGCAACCCCCAGATCACCGACGGCGTGGACATCGTCATCGGCGCCAGCACCGAGATCATCGCCGGGGAACGGAAGATCCTCACCGCCGGCGGCATCGACACCCATATCCACTTCATCTCCCCCGACCAGGTGCCCACCGCCCTCTGCAGCGGCGTCACCACCATGGTCGGAGGCGGTACCGGCCCCGCCGAGGGCACGAAAGCAACCACCATCACGCCGGGCAAATGGCATATCTCCAACATGCTCCAGGCCATCGAAGGGCTCCCGATCAACGTCGGACTCTTCGGCAAGGGCCATGCGTCCGCCGTCGAACCCCTCGCCGAGCAGATCCGCGCAGGCGCCATCGGGCTGAAGGTCCACGAGGACTGGGGTGCCACCACCTCCTCGATCGACACCTCGCTCAAGGTGGCTGACGAGTACGACGTCCAGGTGGCCATCCACACCGACACCCTCAATGAGTGCGGCTTCGTGGAGGACACCATCCGGGCCATCGATGGCCGCGTCATCCACACGTTCCACACCGAGGGCGCCGGCGGCGGGCACGCGCCGGACATCATCAAGATCGCGGGCATGCCCAACGTCCTGCCCGCCTCGACCAACCCGACGCTGCCGTACACGCGCAACACTATCGAGGAGCACTTGGACATGCTGATGGTGTGCCACCACCTCAGCCCTGCCATCCCCGAGGACGTGGCGTTCGCCGATTCCCGCATCCGGGCCGAGACCATCGCGGCCGAGGACGTCCTGCAGGACCTTGGCATCTTCGCGATCACCTCGTCCGACTCCCAGGCCATGGGCCGGGTGGGTGAAGTGGTGGCCCGGACCTGGCAGGTGGCGGACAAGATGAAGCGGCAGCGCGGCGTGCTCAAGGACCCTGCTGGCGGCATCCACGGCGCTGACAACGGCGCCGGGGCAGAGAGTGACAACTTCCGGCTCAAGCGCTACGTCGCGAAGTACACCATCAATCCTGCGATCGCACAGGGTATGGCGGACTCGATCGGTTCGGTGGAAGTGGGCAAGTTCGCCGACCTGGTCCTCTGGGACCCGGCGTTCTTCGGCGTCAAGCCCGAAGTGGTGCTCAAGGGCGGCCAGATCGCCTACGCACTGATGGGCGACTCCAACGGCTCCATTCCCACTCCCCAGCCCCGTACGATGCGGCCCATGTACGCCACGTTGGGGAAATCCCTGCAGCGATCCTCCATCACCTTCCTGTCCAAGGCAGCGATCGAGGCCGGCGTGCCGGAGGAATTGGGTCTGGAAAGGGTCATCCGCCCGGTGTCGGGCATCCGCTCCCTGACCAAAGCCGATCTCAAGCACAACAATGCCACCCCTGACATCGAAGTTGACCCCGAAACCTACAAGGTGACGGTCGACGGCGAGGACGTCACCTGCGAGCCATCGGATGTGCTGCCCATGGCCCAGCGCTACTTCCTCTTCTAGGAGCGGTTTGTGATTATCGAAAAGATCCTGGGCAACCTGCACGAGCTGTCCGATCATGATGGCGAGTACGACGGGCTGCACCGGGAGTACGTAGTACTGCCCAGCGCCGAACTGGTGAAACGCATCCAGCGGGTCACCACCGACCATGGCAAGGAAATCGGCATCCGGCTTCCGGCCGGCTCGGCCGACCTGCGCGACGGCGACATCCTGCACGTGGAGGGCACCAACATGATCGTGGTGTCCGTGCTGCCCACCGACGTCCTGGTGATCGCGCCGCAGTCCATCCATGAGATGGGCATCGTCGCGCACTCGCTTGGCAACAGGCACCTGCAGGCACAGTTTTTTGAGGCCTCCTCCGAGTATGGTGCCGACGTGATGGTCTGCGCTTATGACCACACGGTGGAGGACTATCTGAAGCATGTCGGTGTTCCCTACGACCGTCAGGAACGCATCATGCCGGTTCCTTTCCGCCATGCCGAGCACTCGCACTAGCTACCAGCTCGCGCTCCAGCAGCTGACGGACTCGGCGCTTCCAACGGGGGCCTTTGCGCACTCCCTGGGGTTCGAGACGTACATCGAGCGCGGGCTGATCCACGACGCAGGCACGTTCGGGCGCTGGCTCTCGGCTTTTATTGGGCAGCAGCTGACCTACTCCGACGGGATGGCCATCCGGCTCCTGTACGAGGGGGTTCCCGTCGCGGAACTGGATCCCGTGCTCAGCGCCCAGCTCCTTCCGCGGCAGGTACGTGAAGCGAGCATCACGATGGGCGGCCGGTTGCTGGAGATCGGCGCACAGGTCTTCCCGTCGACCGAGCTGGCCGGCTACCAGCTCCTGGTAACCAGCGGCCGGGCCGAAGGCCATCAGCCGCTGGCGTTCGCCGTCGTCGCCCGCTCCCTGGGGGTCCCGCTGGCGGAGGCGCTGCCGGCGTACCTGTTCGCCACAGTTACGTCCCTGACGCAGAACGCCGTGCGGGCCGTTCCGCTGGGCCAGAACGCCGGCCAGCGGCTGCTGGGCGTGGCTGCCAATGATGTCGCCGTCGCGGTGCAGCGGATCGGGGAACTTGCGCCGGACGATTTTGGGGCCATGAGCCCCGGTATGGAAATTTCGCAGATGCGGCACGAACGGCAGCGTGCGCGCATGTTTATGAGTTAGCAGGAGGAAAGAATGACTGAACCCATCATTATCGGTATCGGGGGCCCCGTGGGAGCCGGTAAAACCCAGCTTGTGGAGCGGCTCACCCGCCACATGAGCGGTGCGATCTCCATGGCCGCCATCACCAACGACATCTACACCATCGAAGATGCGAAAATCCTGGCCGCCAACGGAATCCTCCCCCAGGACAGGATCCTCGGCGTTGAAACCGGCGGCTGCCCGCACACCGCCATCCGGGAAGACACGTCCATGAACACCGCCGCCATCGAGGAACTCAAGAAGCGGCACCCGGACCTCAAGGTCATTTTCGTTGAGTCCGGGGGCGACAACCTCTCGGCCACGTTCAGTCCCGAGCTCGTCGACTTCTCCATCTACATCATCGACGTGGCCCAGGGCGAGAAGATTCCCCGCAAAGCGGGGCAGGGCATGATCAAGTCCGATCTGTTCATCATCAACAAAACAGACCTGGCCCCTCATGTCGGTGCCAACCTGTCAGTGATGGAGCAGGACTCCAAGGAATTCCGCGGCGACAAGCCGTTCTGCTTCACCAACCTGAAGACCGACGAAGGGCTCGACAAGGTAATCGAGTGGATCCGCCGCGACGTCCTGATGCTCGATCTGGCCGAATGAGCACCAGGACCGCCGAACCGCTCCAGGTGATAACTCCGGGGCCGCCGTCGGAGCTCCCGCCCCGGATCCCGATGGGGGTGCTGGAGCTTCGGGTCGCCGCCCACGGCCAGCGCTCAGTGGCCGTACATCAGTACCATCAAGGCGCGCTGCGTGTGCTGCGGCCGCACTACCTCGATGACTCCGGGCAGGTCTGCTACGTCATGGTCAACCCCGGAGGCGCCTACCTTGGTGCCGACCTGTTCACCGTTGACGTCGAGGTGGAAGCCGGCGCTTCACTGCTGCTGACCACGCAGTCGGCTACCAAGATTTACCGGACTCCAGGGTCGTTTGCCGAGCAGATCACGACCCTGCGGCTGGGAGACGGTGCGCGGCTGGAGCTCGCACCGGACCAGCTGATCGCCTACCGCGAGGCGAGCTACCGGCAACGGACGCACGTAACCGTGAGCCCAACGTCGAGCCTCATCATGGCAGAAGTGGTCACACCCGGCTGGTCCCCCGACGGTTCATCATTCAAGTACGAAGAACTCCGGCTCAAGAACGAGATTTACGTCTCCGGTACCGACGGGCGGCACCTGCTGGCGTTGGACAACCTGCTGATCCGGCCGCCGCAGGCAGATATCACCGGGATGGGATTCATGGAGGGCTACAGCCACCTCGGGTCGCTGATCGTCGTTGACCGACGCGTGGACCAAAACCTGGCGGACGAACTGCACGTCCTGGCCGCCGGTTACGATGCCCTCAGCGGTCTCTCCCTGACCGCGTTACGCTCAGGAACCAGGGGCCTGGTTCTGCGGTCCCTGTCCAACAGCACAGCAGAACTCAACCACCTCTTGGGAGCCTGCAGCGGTCTGCTCCGCCAGCGCTGGTACGGCCAGCAAACGCTGGACCTCAGGAAGTACTGATGACAGCACTCGGCAATCTCGCTTCCCTGTACCGCCGGCGCGAGCACCTGCCGGCAAAGAGCCGCCTGCTCAGCGTCGCCGCCGCCGTACTCCTGCTTCACTGCGCCACCATGGTCATGCTGTGGATTGGCTCCGCCGCTGCCCACCCGATCGCCCTCGGCCTGGTCGTCACCGCCTACCTGGCCGGCGTGAAGCACAGCTACGACTGGGACCACGTAGCGGCGATCGACAACTCCACCCGCAAGTTCGCAGCACAGCACAAAAACCCACTGAGTGTGGGATTTGCCTTCAGCCTGGGCCACAGTTCCGTCGTTGTCCTGACCGGCGTGCTGATCGTGTCCGGGGTGTCCGTCGCCGGCCGGCTAATGCAAGACGGCAGCACAGGCAATCTCGTACTGCAACTGACAGGCAGTGCAGTCTCAGGACTCTTCCTGCTGTTCATGGGCATCTTCAACGGCTCGGCCTTCCTCAAGGCCGCGCAGGCCTACCGAAAAGCCGCCAAGGGAGGCGGGATCAGCGAGGAAGACCTGGAACCCAAGGGATTCATGGCGCGCCTGCTGAGCAAGCCCCTGGCCAAGGTCCAACGGCCACGGAACATCTACGTCATCGGCTTCCTGTTCGGCCTGGGATTTGATACGGCAACCACGATCGGCCTGCTGGTCATGACAACAGCCGCGACACTGGCAGGGGTATCACCAGTCGCCCTGATGACGATTCCACTGGCTTTCGCCGCGGCCATGACACTGTGCGACTCCCTCAACGGCATAGCCATGATGCGCATGTACACGTCAGCCATCGAAAATCCCCAACGCCGGCTTGGTTTCAATACCATCATCACCGGGCTGTCGGCATTCTCCGCACTGCTGGTTGCCATCCTTACCCTGAGCGGCCTGGTCCACATCCTGGGCTGGAATAACCCTGCCACCACCTGGCTTGCCCACATCGACCTCGGGGACGCCGGGCTTGCGCTGGTATGCAGCTTCGCCGTTCTATGGGCCGTAGCCACACTCTTGGCGCGGAGGCGCCCACTATGATCCCCCAATACCTGCACTCGGAAACCGTCAAAAGCCTCAACTGGTTCACCGCCACCACACGCGGCCTGAGCCAAATCTATTTCCAAACAAACGCCTGGACCGGACTCGCCGTACTCACGGGGTTTGCCATCGCTAACTGGAGAATGGCCACCCTCGCTGTGGCCGGGCTCATATTTTCAACCCTAAGTGGCGTGATCTGCCGACGCAGGCTCGCTGAACTGGGCAACGGGCTGCATGGCTACTGCGGCGCCCTGGTCGGAGCGGCACAATACGCTGCCCTGGGCTTCACCTGGCCCGCCGCCGCGTTCGCCATCCTCGGCGGCCTCGCCTGCGGACCGGTCACCGTAGCCCTCGCCTGGCTCTTCTACCACCCCTCCATCCGCAAATACGCCCTCCCGGTCACCACAGCACCGTTCTGCATCGTCGCCGGGGTACTCTTCGCCGTCCACACCCCGCTCCACGGCCCCCACACAGACCTTGGCGAAGTACCGAAAAACGTCCTGGCCAACACCGGCCAAGCGATCCTGAGCAACATTTCCGAAGTGGTGTTGGTCGATTCAGCCACCGCCGGCGCCGTCATCCTCATAGGACTCTTCATCGCCCACTGGAAGGTAGGCCTTGCCGCGCTCCTCGGCAGCGCCCTGGAAGCCGGCATGGACCTCGCCACCGGCTCCGACGTCCAAGCATGGGCCCACGGGCTCCTCGGCTACTCCGGCGTCCTGACAGCCATAGCACTGGCGGCAGTCTTCCTGCGGGGCACCTGGCAGCCATGGGCAGCAGCCACAGTAGGCGTCGTTCTTTCATCCTTCCTCGCCTGGATTATGGGCCTGACAGCCCTCCCCGTCTACACATGGCCCTTCATCCTTGCCACCTGGTTCATGCTGGTCGTACTCCAGCACATTCCCGGCTTCAATCAACGCTCCTAGACAGATCAGCCACGCACCCCGTCATCTCTGTCCGTATCGAGACTTCGACGGCATGCCAGCACGGAGGCCTCCCAACAATCCCAGTCCCAGTGGCGGCTTGTCTTATGAATCCGGACGAGCCATATCTGATGCCGGCTTTGACGGCTCGGTCCTATCCAGACTGCTGGAGGCACTCGAGAGGCTGTGGCGGTGTTTATCTGGGACACCACCGCACTGCCCTGCGCCTAAGAACACTGGCGCTAAACCCTGCCGACAAGCGACCTCACGGGGTGATCGAAGCCGCCCTCACCGCCCTTCGGCTGTCCAAAAGACCCTGATGCAAAGCGCCTTTCCTGCGCAAGCCCTATGCCTGGAACTGACAGAATCACAGGCAATGACAGAAGCTCCGACGAACATCCGCAACCTTAGAAAGCTCCGCGCCCTCGGCGTGGGCATTTCGATTGACGACTTCGGAACCGGATACTCCTCGCTCTCGCAGCTGCACCGCTTACCGGCCACCGAGGTCAAAATCGACCGGCCATTCACCCGGCACCTCGGTACTGATAGTGCATCCGCCTTCGTTGCCGGAATCGTCGGCCTCGGTCACGGAATGGGGATTCGTGTCGTGGCGGAGGGAGTCGAAACACTAAATCATTTCGACGCCTTGCGCGCCGTAGGCTGCCACCGCGCACAAGGCTATCTGTTCGGCAAGCCCCTCGATCCACTGGAGTTCGTCACCGTAATGGGATCGAACATTTGGCTGGCATCTTCGGAGTGCCCTGCGGCCCTTTACGTCAGCCCTAAACTAGGGAAAGACCGATCCGAGGACCCGTACCACGACAGCGATGCGGGCAAGACCGCTGCCAGTCGCTCACCCTGACGTGGAGGAGCGAATATGCCCTCTCCCCCAGCACCTCACCATCAGCTTGACGGAATCTGCATTATCGGCTCTTCATGGGGCACGTAGAAGCCGGGGCAACTCCGGACCCTTTGGATGCTGAGTCGTGCGGAGAATTACAGAAGCGAAATGCAGAAACAACTCGCCGGGATGGTGTGATCAGGGTTGCGCCCGTGGCCACGGGCTGGGCGACAAGTTCCTAAGGGCGCATTCGGTCTCCTACCCGGTCAGCTTCGGATACCGAGGTCGACAGGGGTGACTTCTCTGCATCAGCACCTTTATTCCGGTGCCCGCCGCGTTGCGCTGCCGCGCCGGCGAGGACGACAAGTGAGATGCCCACGACCTGGGCTGCAGAGGGTTGTTGGTTGAGGATGATTAGCCCCAGAAGGACTCCAGCGGCGGGTTCGAGAGCCATTAAGGTGCCGAATGCGGTGGTTGTCATTCCGCGCAGGGCCAACATTTCGAGGGCGAATGGCAGTACGGGCAGCAAGATGGCGAGCCCGGCAGCGATCGCTACAGTCTCAAGGCTGATTTCCCCCGAGGCTTGGGGGATCCCGACGATGGCTGCAGTGAGTGCGGCGAGGGGGATGGTCATGGACAGTGCCCCGATGCCGGTGAAGCGGTCCCCGATTCTCTGCGTGAGGAGGATGTAGGCTCCCCAGGAGATGCCTGATAGGGCCGCCCATGCAAGCCCGGCCGGGTTGAAGCTGCCCTGCCAGGGTTCGGTCAGCAGGATGACGCCGAAGAGCGCCAAGGTTGGCCACAGGAGGGCCCTATGGGTGTGACTGCGGACTGCCGCGACCGTGAGAGGCCCGAGGAACTCGACAGCCACGGCGGTGCCCAGCGGTATTTGTTCGATTGCGGCGAGGAACGCCATCGTCATCACGCCGGTTGTGATGCCCAGCCCTAGCACAGGCAGCACATCACTTCGTCTGAGGGAGCGCAGTGGCGGGCGGGCTAACGCCAAGAGAATGACAGCTCCCATGCTGAGCCTGAGCCACGCAGCCCCTGCGGGGCCGATTTCTTCGACCAAAGGTATGGACAGGGCCGAGCCCAGCTGGATCAAAATAATTGCAGTTATGGCCATTCCCCACGGCGGGACGGGGACTTTTACTCGGCGGTTCATAGTCATGCGGGTTCCATTTCCGGACGCAGCCCCTCCATTGGCGCACATGGCTCAGCGGTTGGTCATTTGCCCTTCCACAGGGCCTTTCACCGGCTGGAACGGGTTTCGGTGAGTGCGCGGTGGTTCTGGTTCAGCTTTGAGTTGCGCACGGAGTAGGTGAAGTAGAAGACCAAGGCAAGACCGGTCCAGACCAGGAAGGCGATAAGGGTAACGGAGCGCAGGTCCTTGATGATCCAGAGGCATCCGGCGATGGCGAGGATCGGCGTGACCGGATAGAGGGGGACTTTGAAGGGGGCCGGGGCGCCCGGGGAGTTCCGTCTGCGGATCATGACCGCGATGGCCACAACCAGGAAGGCGACGAGAGTACCGACGCTGGTCAGTTCCGCCAGGAAATTGATGGGCAGGAACCCTGCCAGGACCGAGACGGCGACGCAGGTCATGATCGTCCCGGCCACGGGGGTTCGGGTTTTGGGGTGGACTTTGGCAAAGACTGGTGGGATGAGTCCGTCGCAGCTCATGGCGTAGAAGATGCGGGTTTGGCCGTAGAGGACGACGAGGGTGACGCTGAAGATGGAGATCACGGCCGCCACGGCAAGGACGGTACCTGCCCAAGTTGATCCTGTGACCGCCTGCAGAATCGCGGCCAGGCCGGCTTCCTGGCCCTCAAATTTGTCCGCTCCTTGTGCCGCCACGGCGACCAGTGCCACGGCGACGTAGAGGGCGGTGACAACAGCCAGGGTGATCAGGATGGCCAGGGGCATGCTCCGGGAGGGGTTTTTGGCTTCGTTTCCGGCTGTCGAGACCGCATCGAGCCCGATGTAGGAGAAGAAGATGATTCCTGCCGCCCCGGTAATGCCTGCGAGCCCCATGGGCGCGAAGTTCGAGAAGTTGTCCGAGTTCCAGCCGGTCATTCCGACCACGATGAACATGATGAGGACGGCGATCTTGATCAGTACCATGACGGCGTTGGCCTTGGCTGATTCGCTGGCTCCCCGGATCAATAACAGCGAGCACAGTATGACCAGGACGATTGCCGGGAGGTTGACCACTCCCCCGGCCTCAGGCGCGCTCGAGAGCGCTTCCGGGATGCGGAACCCGAACAGGTTCTCCAGGGCCTGGTTGAGGTACTCAGACCATCCCACGGAAACGGCGGCTGCTGACACGCCGTATTCCAGCAGGAGGCACGCCCCCACGCCAACGGCGGGAAGTTCCCCCAGTGTCGCGTAGGCGTAGGAGTACGAGGAACCCGACGCAGGCATGACGCTGGCCATTTCCGCGTAGCACAGTGCGGTAAGCCCGGCTACAACTGCAGCGATGACGAAAGACCAGATGACGGCTGGTCCGGCTACGGGCACAGCCTCGGTGAGAACGATGAAAATACCCGTTCCCACGGTGGCGCCGATACCAAGCGTGGACAGCTGGAAGACCCCCATGGTCCGGCGGAGGCTGCCCTTCCCCTCGGGCGAACCATCGCCGTGAGCGGCGACCGTGGTCTTGCGAAAAGCGTCTGTAAGAAGTGGGGACATCCCGGAAGTTCCTAACATGTGGGCGGCCCGCGGGGATGAAGTCTCGTTGCCCGCGGCGCCGGTGGCGCGGTGGTGGTGTAGATCACCGCGACCAAGACTAGGCATATATTGCCTTATAGAGCAATATTTAGCGCACTCTAATACAGCTTCACGAGACCTTGACAGAGAATGCTCAGTTGGGCAATATAAGTAACAGCATTGGCGGGTTGTTCACCTGCCTTTTGGATCACTGTGGCCAACGGGTGCCACCGACTTTTGGAGCTGCCATGAAGATCAAAGACTTCGGCGTTGAAATCTGGATGAACCGGTACGAAAACGACTGTATCTACAACCTGGGCGAGACCTGCGTTGAGTCCCTTACCGTGGACCAGCTCCTGACGATGGCAGGCCGCAAGGAGACATTCCTGGCCGAGATCCTGCCCATGAAGCTCACGTACGGCGCCATCGAAGGCTCGGACCGGCTTCGTGAACTAATCGCCGGCCTCTACGAGACGCTCAAGCCGGAGAACACCATTACGACCCACGGTGCCATTGGTGCCAACGCCCTTGTGCACGAGACCCTGGTCGAACCCGGTGACGGCGTCATCTCTGTGCTGCCGACCTACCAGCAGCACTACTCCATCCCGGAAAGCTACGGAGCTGACGTCCAGCTGCTGAAGCTGCATCCCGAAAACGGGTACCTGCCTGACCTGGACGAGCTCAAAGCTATGGTGAGTTCCAACACCAAGCTCATCGTCCTGAACAACCCGAACAATCCGACCGGTTCGGTCATGGACCGCCAGATGCTGCAGTCCATCGCAGACATCGCCGCGACTGTTGGGGCGTACGTCCTTTGTGATGAGGTGTACCGGGGCACGGCACAAGATGGCGACGGTTTCACGGCCTCCATCGCGGACGTTTACGACCGCGGCATCAGCACCGCGAGCATGTCCAAGTCCTTCTCGTTGGCTGGCCTGCGCCTGGGCTGGGTGGCTGGCCCGACCGAGCTCATTGAGCGGGTCGCTATCCGGCGCGATTACAACACCATCAGCGTCGGCATGATTGATGATGTTCTGGCCCGGATCGCACTGGAAAACAAGGACACGATCCTCGAACGTTCCCGGTCCATTGTCCGGACTAACCTCGCCATTCTCGACGAATGGGTTCAGCAGGAGCCGGCCATCACCTACGTCAAGCCCGCTGGGGGAACCACTGCCCTCCTGGAATACAACACCGGGGAGCCCTCCGCTGAACTGGCAGCTGCACTAATGGAAGAGGTCGGGGTCCTGATGACCCCGGGCAGCGCTTTTGACCTCGAAGGCTGCCTTCGCATCGGCTACGCAAACAACGAGGAAGTACTCCGTGCGGGACTTGCCAAGGTCAGCGAGTTCTTCGCCCGGCGCGCACAGTCCTAAGCCCGTCCGGACCGGACCCGACTCCTCCCGGTCCGGATCCCGCACCCCAGCAGAAGCCGCGGGGAACGCCACGGCGCGTTCCACGCGGCTTTTCAGCATCCTGCACCAGCAAAGAATCGAGTGTCATGTCCGAATACCAGGTCATCAATCCTGCAACGGGTCATCGGGGCCCCCAGTACCCACTCATCACAGGCGAGGCCCTCGAGAACGTCATCAGCGCTGCCGATGCGGCCTACCGCAGCTGGGGCCGCGCCAGCACCGTGGCGGAGCGCACCGGGCTGTTGAAACGTGTCGGGGACCTTCACCGGGAACGCCGTTCGCATCTGGCCGAACTCGCCGTGGAGGAAGTAGGCAAAACCCGTTCCCAGGCTTTGGGCGAGGTGGACTTCACCGCCGACATCTACGACTACTACGCCGCCCACGGGGATGAATTCCTCCAGGACGAGCCCATCGAGCTGATCTCAGGCACCGGAAGTGCCTTGGTTCGCAGAAGCCCCATCGGTGCCCTGCTGGGGATCATGCCCTGGAACTACCCCTACTACCAGGTGGCCCGGTTCGCCGCCCCCAATCTGCTGCTGGGCAACACGGTGGTGCTCAAACACGCACCGCAGTGCCCTACTTCCTCAGCCGCCATCGAAGACCTGTTCCTCGAAGCAGGCCTCCCGGAAGGCGGCTACACAAACATCTACGCCAGCAACGAACAAATTGCCGAAATTATCGCAGACATCCGGATTCAGGGCGTGTCCCTTACCGGATCGGAGCGGGCAGGCGCTGCCGTAGCCGAGGTGGCGGGACGCCACCTCAAGAAGGTTGTCCTTGAACTGGGTGGATCAGATCCTTTCATCCTCCTGTCCACCGAGGACCTCGACGCCGCGGTGGAATGCGCGGTCACGGCAAGGCTCGACAATAACGGTCAGGCCTGCAATGCCGCCAAACGGTTCCTTGTAGCAGAGGACCTCTACGAGCCGTTTAAAGCTCGTTTCGCGGAGGCGCTGTGCAGGGTATCCCCCGGCGATCCGTCACTGCCCGGCACCTTTCTTGGACCCGTGTCCTCGACTGCGGCCGCAGACCGTCTCCAGGAACAGCTCGACCTGGCAGTGGATTCGGGAGCGACAGTCCTGACCGGGGGCACCCGTTCGGGCACCTATTTTCCCGGAACTCTCCTGGACGGGCTGGACCCGAAAAACCCAGCCTACTACGAGGAATTTTTTGGTCCCATTGCCTCTATCCAGAAATTCTCTTCCGAAGATGAGGCGGTGAAGGCCGCCAATGACAGCGCTTTCGGCCTTGGATCCTACGTTTTCACCACCGATTCCGAACAGGCCCTGAGGGTGGCGGACCGGCTCGAGGTCGGCATGGTCTTTATCAACGGCGTCGGAGCCGAGTCTGCCGAGCTCCCATTCGGCGGGGTCAAAAGGTCAGGGTTTGGACGGGAACTGGGCCGGTACGGTGTCGATGAATTCGCCAACAGGAAACTCATCCGCACCATTGGCTAACCACCATCCCGGGCCATGCCATCCCTGGCCGGACAGGGAAGCACGGGAAAGAGAATTCCCGTCCCTGCTCGAGAATTTCTGCAAGGACACCTGCAATTGCAAGAGGAATCATGAGAGACGACAAGGCGCCGCCCAAGCCGCGCCTGGACACTGAGCGCCAGTACCTAATGCCATTACCTGCAAGCCGGTATTCGGGCCCGAGGTCAACCGAGGGCCAGGACCCCGGGGACCTTCCGCTTTTCTTTGACCCGGTGGTCCAGCTGTTGCAAGGCAGGGCCACCGACGCCGCCGATCCCCTACGACGGGTTCTCCCCCAACGCCCGGCTGCCACCTCCCCAAGCCAAAGAAAACGGCCCTCCCACCACCTAATGACCCGAAACGCCAGGATCAGTGCTGTAGTGACAGACCTAAGGAATCTGCAGACCATGCAGCAGGACGATGGGTCCGAACAGGCCCGGAAGGTGCACTAGATGCTTAGACAAACCGAAGAGACGCAGCGACGTGAAGCCGCGCCACGCTCTGGGTCATCCGTCGGCGAAGACATGCGCGAGTGCGATGAGGACTGCCATTACTGTGCAGGACCCGAAACGGACTGATGTCTCACCATAATTGGGCCAGTGAACCAGTCGTGCTCCGTCCGCTCGCATTCGCCTCGGAATTCAGCACGCCCTGCGCCACGAGTTTAAGAGGACGCCAGTCTGGAACAGGAATGACGAAAGGCCTCTTTGCGTAGTATCAACGCGAAGAGGCCTTTCGACATGAGTCTGACCGCTGGTCACCCATCAAGATGGGTGGGTGCGAACATCGTCAGGAGCGTTTCGACGACGACGACGTTGGGCCCGTCAGCGGCGAATCCGGCCTTGAGCGCGGCCCCCACATCCTCCGGGGCCACCCGGGTAGCCGGCACGCCGAACGACTCTGCAAGCTTCACGAAGTCGGGCCGGGCCAGTTCGGTGGCCGTGGCCTTGCCAAAGGCGCCCACCATGTACTCGCGCAGGATGCCGTAACCACCATCATCAACGATCAGCCAGGTGACGGGCACGTTGTGCTGCTTCGCGGTGGCCAGTTCGCTGATGGAGTACATGGATGATCCGTCGCCGGAAACTGCCAGTACCCGCCCGGACCCGCCGCGCGATGCAAGGCCCGTAGCTGCACCAATGGCCGCAGGGAAACCGTAGCCGAGACCGCCGGCGCCTTGGGCTGAGTGGAACTGACCATCACGGGCATCCCAGCAGGACCAGCCCCAGTATGCGGCGATGGTCATGTCCCAGAACGTCTGCATACCTGCCGGGACTGCTTCACGGATATCTGCCATGAACTTCAGTTCCTTGCCGAGATCCTGAGACCCCAAGCGTGCCTTGACCTTGGCAAGGGACTCCTTCACCAGCTCTTCCGGTGCCATCCCGTGCCAGCTAGGCTCCGTGGGCTGCTCCCGGATGAGCGCGGCGTCCAATGCCGCCAGGGCCTTCCCGGCATCCGCCCGGATACCAAGACCCGGACGGTTGGACTCCAGGACGCGCGGCTCGGCGTCGATCTGAATGATCCTGCCGCGCGGCTCGAAGGTGAAGTAGTTGGACGTAACCTCGCCCAGGGACGAGCCGATCACCACCAGGACGTCGGCGTCCTCGAGGACGTCGGTCATGTACCGGTCCTCGATCCAGGACTGCAGGGACAGTTCATGGTTCCAGGGGAAAGCCCCGTTGCCGCCGGGCGTGCAAATCACCGGCGCGCGCAGCTTCTCTGCGACCGACAGCAGCGACTTCTCCGCCTTGCCGCGGCGGGTTCCGCCGCCGGCAATGATGGCGGGGCGCTTAGCTGTTTCCAGCCACTTGACCGCTTCGCGCACCAGCTCAATCCGCGGCGGGTTGTCCGCCGCCTCTGCCAGCGCATCTTCCACCGGCGGAACCATGATCGGATCCAGCAGGACATTCTGGGGGATCTCGACCCAGACCGGTCCCTGCGGCGAGGAGATGGCCTCGGTCCAGGCGTCCTGGATGGCCGAGGGAATGCCGGACGCATGCTGGATCAGCCGCTGGCTCTTGGTGACGTTTGCCGCCGAAGCCTTCTGGTCATCGAGCTGGTGCAACATGCCCTTGCGCCGCGCACCCAGGCCCTCCAGCGGAATCTGGCTTGCCACCACCACCATGGGCACTCCCGTGGCGTACGCCTCCTGCAGTCCGGCCAGCGAGGTCAGCGCCCCGGGGCCGGTGGACAAAAACAGCACGCCCACTTCGCCGGTGGCACGGGAGTATCCATCCGCGGCAAAGGCACTGTTGTTTTCCACCCGGGACGAGACAAAGTGCAGGTTGCCCCGTCCCATGGCGTCGAAAAGTCCCAGGGCATGCTGGCCCGGGATGCCGAAGACGGTCTTGGCTCCCAGTGCTTCGAGGGTCTCGACGACAAGGTCACCGCCGTTGCGGACATTCTGACTCGTGATGTCAGAGGTTTCTTGATGCATGGCTAGTTCTGTTCCTTGATTCTGTTGGTGTTCCGGTTGATCCCGGCGACGCCGGGCGCGTCCGCGGGATTGGCCCGGTTCTGTATGAGCCTCAGAGGCCCTCGTGGAGGACGCGGTAGCCATCGTCGATGTGAATGATTCGCCGCCGCCGTGGCACGGATATGACCCAGATGATTTCCCGGTCGTCAGTCATGGCATCAACGGTGCCGGCGACCGGCGTCAGCCCGGGGTGGACCAGAACCACTTCCTGACCTACTTCCAACCTGTCCCATCCCTTGGCTTGGGTCCTGACGGTACTGATAGGCGCTTCCATGATTGCCCTTCCTTGGACGGAAGCTGCAGGATTCCTTCCCTGCAACTTCAGACGCGGCGATCTTTCTGCAGTACTTAATCCGCCACGACGGCCAGTACGTCGATTTCGACAAGGGCGCCGGGGGCCAGTTGGGCGCCCACTGTCACTCGTGCCGGAAAAGGTTGCGGAACGATCCTGCTGTAGGCCCGGTCAAACTCATCGAAGTCGTCGTCCGAGGCGAGGTAAACACGGCTGATTAGCACGTCGGCCCAGGAAGCGCCCGCCTCGGCCAGCAGGATAGTGATCTGACTCAGACTTTGCTCGGTTTGGGCTTCGATGCCACCGACAAGAATCCCGCCCTTGACCGGGTCGATGGCAAGCTGCCCTGAGAGCTGCAGAAACCGACCTATCTGCTTTCCCTGGCTATAGGAGCCGACGGCGGCCGGGGCGGCAGCCGTATCGATGATTCGCTGTTCCATAAGTGTCGTTCCTTCGTCTGTATCAGGGGTTGTCAGGGAGGCGCATAGGCCCGCTGATGGGCCGTACAATGTACCTAGAGAGCAATATACTGCACAGATCTGGGACAATCAATAACTTTGGTTCTCACTTCTAATGGCGTGAATTGGTGAGGAGTTGATTAGGTCGCCGCGGGACAAAGCACTGATAACGGACGAGGTGGCAACGCAGCAGCTGATCGGACGGCGGGTCAGAAAGCGTCGGACGGAGCTGGGGATGACCCTTGCCGTGCTCGCCCATTCAGTCGGGGTAAGCGTCGGGTCCCTCAGCAGAATGGAAAACGGGGAAAGGGTGGCAAGCCTGCCAAGGCTTGTTGCGCTGTGTGCGGTTTTGCGGCTTCGCGTAGAGGACGTGCTCGACCCCTTGGAGGAACCTGCTGCCAGAGTTGTGTCGGCCACCGGTCCCCTTTTTGACGAGCGGGGGCCGGCCGGACTCTCGATCCAGACTGTGGCTCAACAGGCCAGCCCCTCCCTGCTGGTGGTCAACGCCGTGCTGCGTGGCGGGGGCAGTTGCGCTGTTCACGGACCTGGAGCACTCGTTGCAGTGCAAGCAGAGGGCCATTCGCTCCTAAATACCCAAGGATCCGAGTATGTTCTTGAGCCCGGGGATGCCCTGACACTTTCCATGCGCGGGCCCATTACCTGGATCAATAAGTGGCCCACTATGTCCAGAGCGCTCTGGACGGGAATCCCGGATGTCAGGTTCGAGAACCCTGAGCTCGCTGTCTTTTAAGCCTCTGGTTCCTGCGCGGTAACCGAGGCACTGTTACCCGGGCTGTATTAAGGAGTGTTGATAACCACGATTCTTACGAAGCTGACCTCATCACTGGAATCGTTTCTGTAGGAATAGGTGCGGTCAGTCGCGATGCGGGCTACGCCACCGGCAGGGACGGCATAGGTTTCTCCGTCTACAGCAAGACTGAGGGTGCCGCGGATAACCGCCAGCATTTCTTCAGAACCCTGAGGGTCCGGCTCAGCGTCGTAATGGCCGCCGGGCGCCAAGGTCCAGTCCCACATCTCGGCGGGTCCCTGGCTTTTTGTCGTGGTAAAAACGCGGCCCTGATTTCCTTCGCCTCCCCGCCACACGACGGTGGCCTCATCTTTGGGAATTAGCTCAACCGGGCTGTCGGTCCTTGAACGGACCAGAGCGGAAAATTCCACGCCCAGGGCGCGGGCGACCTTGTCAAGTGTCACCAGAGAGGCATTGGCGGTGCCCGCTTCGATAGCCGTCAGCATCCGCCGGCTGACGTCCGAACGCTTTGCCAGGTCCGTAACCGACACCCTTTGAGCAGTTCGCAGCTTTTTAATCGTGCCGCCAACGAGTGCTATCAGCGACTGTCCCGCTGCGTCGACCTCGGTCATGTTCCTGCTCCCCTGTGTCACAGTGAGTGATAAAGTGCTCACTTGGAGCGTATCAGCTGGTGTCACATCTCAGTTGCTCATTTTGCAAAAGCGTTCTTGTTTGGCCGCATCCCTAACCCTATACTGCTCTTGTGAGTATTTTATTGCTCATGTTGGCTCTTCCCTCTTCCTGCCAGCCGGCCGGTTAGGCGCTGCCTCATCCGGCCGTAGTGGAGGAGCATTTTCCCCACACGCCAAGGAGCAGAACATGCTTTCCTCGATGCTTGACCCGGCCGTTGTTACCGTCACCGTCGACAGCGCCGACGTAGTCCCGGACGCCCTGTCCGCTGCGATTGAACGTGTGCGCGAAGCCGCTCCCGGCAATACTTCCCGCGGCATTCTCGTGACCCGGCACGCGCCAGGGGATTTCAGCATCCGCCTCAGTGATGAAGTTCCCTACGGGCTGACTCGTGAGCGATACGCGTACTGAACCCCTGTGCATCCTTAGCCACTGACTCCAACTCCCGCCCCAACCCGTCCCCCGATCAAGCAAGGACCCACCATGCCAGTACCGCACGATTCCACCACCCCTCCAGCCGAGCCGAACAGCGTCACGGGCAGCAGCCGCGTAAAGCGTGGCATGGCCGAGATGCTCAAGGGCGGCGTCATCATGGACGTCGTCAACGTCGAGCAGGCCCGCATCGCCGAAGACGCCGGTGCCGTGGCTGTCATGGCGCTGGAGCGCGTTCCTGCCGACATCCGCGCCCAGGGCGGTGTGTCCCGGATGTCCGATCCGGACATGATCGACCAGATCATCGACGCCGTGTCCATCCCGGTCATGGCCAAGGCCCGCATCGGCCACTTCGTCGAGGCCCAGGTCCTGCAGTCCCTCGGCGTGGACTACATCGACGAGTCCGAGGTCCTGACCCCGGCCGACTACATCAACCACATCGACAAGTGGAACTTCAAGGTTCCCTTCGTCTGCGGCGCCACCAACCTCGGTGAGGCCCTGCGCCGCATCAACGAGGGCGCGGCCATGATCCGGTCCAAGGGCGAGGCCGGCACCGGCGACGTTTCCAACGCCACCGGCCACATGCGCAAGATCCGCTCCGAGATCGCCAGGCTCTCCTCCCTGCCCGAGGACGAACTGTACGTCGCGGCCAAGGAACTGCAGGCCCCCTACGAACTCGTGAAGGAAGTGGCTGCGGCCGGCAAGCTCCCCGTGGTGCTGTTCACCGCAGGCGGCATTGCCACCCCGGCTGACGCTGCCATGATGATGCAGCTCGGCGCGGACGGTGTCTTCGTCGGTTCCGGCATCTTCAAGTCCGGCAACCCCGCCCAGCGCGCTGCCGCCGTCGTGAAGGCCACCACCTTCTTCGACGACCCCGACGTCATCGCCAAGGCCTCCCGCGGGCTGGGCGAAGCCATGGTGGGCATCAACGTCGACGAGATCCCCCAACCGCACCGCCTCGCCGAGCGAGGCTGGTGAAGGCCCTAGGACCTTGAGCTCGGAAAATGGGTGGCTGCCATGTAAGGCGGCCACCCATTTTTGGGTTCATCCATCCGACGGAACTGTCCGGGGAAAGGACGGGTCTTCACCGGTGAGCAGGCGGTACAGGACGCGGGCGCCGAAGATGAGCGCCTCGACCGGAACACGTTCATCGGTACCGTGGAACATGGATGAGAAGGAATACCCCGGAGGAAGTTTCAAGGGTGCGAACCCGTAGCCCTGGATGCCGATGTCGGCAAAGGAGGCATTGTCGGTGGACGCCGAGGATGTATACGGAACAACTTTGCATCCGGGATCCTCGGCCGCGAGGGATGCCTGCATCGCGGCGACCAGTGAGGCTCCTGGATCGGCTTGGTCTGCTGCTGTCAGATCGATAACGTCCATCGCGACGTCGGGGCCGGCGAGGAAGGCCAGTTCCTCCAGAAACTCTTCCTGGTACCCCGGGACGAAACGGCCATCCACATACGCTTCGGCGCTGCCTGGCACTACGTTCAGTGAGTGCCCTGCCTTCAGGACCGTAGGGTTGGCCACGTGGCGCAGGGATGAGGTCAGCATGCCGGCAACTGGCGCGAGGACACTGTCCTGGAGCGTGTCAGGATCACCCGACAGGTCAGGTGCGCCAAGTTTTGCGAGGGCTTCTGTCATCTGCCCGGACACGTCGGTGAGCCGCAGGGGCCACTGGTGGCCCGCGATGCGTGCCACGGCTGCCGATAGGATGCCGATGCTGTTGCGGGGGTTGGTGATGGAGCCGTGGCCTGCGGTCCCCCGGGCTGTCAGGCGCAGCCACGCGACACCTTTTCGCCCGGATTCCAGCAGGTAGATCCTTTGGTCCGGCCGGATCTGTACTGAAAAGCCGCCCACTTCGCTGATGGCTTCGGTGCAGTCAGCGATAAGGTCCCGGTGGTTGTTCACCAGCCACCGGGAACCCAGGGTGAAGGCGTTCTCCTCATCGGCAAGGAATGCCAGAACAAGCTCGCGCTGAGGCTGCACCCTCCGCCGCTGCATTTCCCTGGTGGCCGTGAGGATCATTGCGACCATGTGTTTCATATCGATGGAGCCCCGCCCCCAAAGGAACCCGTCGATCACTTCACCGGCGAACGGATCCACCGCCCACACCGCCCGGTCGGCTGGTACTACGTCCAGGTGTCCATGGACGAGCAGCGCAGGGCCGGTCCGGCCGGGAACCCGTGCCACCAGGTTGGTACGCCGGACTTCGGGTTCCAGGAGTGTGGACGCAATGCCCACCTCAGCGAGCTTGGCGGCCACGTACTCGGCTGCTGCCCTCTCCCCCGGGCCTGACCCGTCCCCATAGTTGGAACTGTCGATCCGTATGAGATCCCGACAGATCTCCACGACTTCCTCGAAGCCGGAACCCACCTGCCGATCCGCGGGCCCAGCCGAACCCGGCTGGGCCCGCGGCGTCGGCGGGGTTGCGTTGATGGTGTTCACAGTACCCGTGACAGGAACGACTGGGTCCGCTCGTGCTGGGGGCTGAGCAGAACCTCGTCCGGTGTCCCTTGCTCGACGATGACCCCACCGTCGAGGAAGACGACCTGATCTGCCGCTTCGCGGGCGAACCCCATCTCATGGGTCACGACGACCATCGTCATTCCGGAAGCTGCCAGGTCCCTCATCACCTTGAGAACTTCGCCCACCAGTTCAGGATCCAAGGCAGAGGTGGGCTCGTCGAAGAGCATCAGCTCCGGTTTCATCGCCAACGCCCTGGCGATCGCGACGCGCTGCTGCTGACCACCGGAAAGCTGAGCGGGGAAATGGTGCGCCTTGTTGCCCAGTCCTACCTGCTCCAAGAGGGCCGTGGCCCTTGCACTGGCACTGGAGGCCGACTCCTTGAGTACCCTCCGGGGTGCTTCCATGACATTTTCGATGGCGGTCATGTGGGGGAAAAGATTGAACCGCTGGAAGACCATGCCGATCTTTGACCGCTGCCGGGCAATGGCGCGTTCATCCAGTTCGTGCAGAATCCTCCCCTCTTCGCGATAGCCGACCAGGTCTCCGTCGACGTAGAGGCGACCGGAGTCGATGCGTTCGAGGTGGTTGATGCACCGCAGGAGTGTACTTTTGCCTGAACCGCTTGGACCGAGCAGGCAGGTCACGTCGCCGCGATTGACGGTCAGGTCGACTCCCCGAAGGACTTCGTGGTGTCCGAATTTCTTGCCGACGTTATCCGCCAGCACCATGATGTCGTTCATCGTGCTCCTCGTTTCAGACGGGGGGTTGAAGAGGGACGGACACCGCGGCCGAACCTCTTCTCCAGCTGGCTCTGCCCCAGCGAGAGCAAAGTGGTGACGATCAGGTACCAGATGGACGCGACCACCAACAGGGGAATGACCTTGTAGTTCTGTGCGTAAACCTGCTGGAGGTTCGTCATCAGGTCATTGCCGGCGATCACGGACACCAGGGCCGAGGTTTTCAGCAGGGAGATCACTTCATTGCCCATCGGCGGTACGACAACTCGCATGGCCTGGGGCAGGATGATCCGACGCATCGTCACGGCCCTGTTCATTCCCAGCGCTGACGCTGCCTCACGCTGTCCGCCATCAACCGACTGGATGCCGGCGCGGACGATTTCTGAAGCGTAGGCAGCCTCATTAAGGCCCAGGGCGAGGATCGCCGCGGTGGTGGAGTTGATCAGCGCTGAAGTCGGGGATGAGAAAAAGACCGTGTCGGTGAAGGGGATGCCGATAGTGATGGAAGGAAAGAATGCCCCGATGAAGCCCCAGAAGATGATCTGCACCAGGACCGGAATCCCGCGGAACAACGTGACGTAGGCTCCTGCCACGGCCCGGAGCACCCAGTTGTGTGACAGGGTCATGATCGCCACGATCGTTCCGCCCACCAAACCGATGACCATGCTGATCACTGTCAGGTAGAGGGTGACCAACAACCCACGGATGGTCAGTTCCGCGAACAGGTAGGCACCCACGGTGGGCCAGTCCAGGTTGGGGTTGGCCGCGAAGACCCAGGCAATTCCCAGCGCCGCGAGGCCGATAACCACCGCTGCGACAGTCCGCCAGGGATGGCGCAGTCTGCGGACTTCGAAATCGTCCACCCTGCGCTCAGTTTGCACGCTTACCGACATGATCAGCCTCCGTGCTGGTTAGTTGTTGCCTTATCCAGAGCGGTCTGGCCCACGCCGTACTTATCGAGGATGGCCCGGTATGTTCCGTTGTCCATCAATTTCTGCACCGCCTTTTCCACGGCATCGGAAAACTGCTTCTCTGTCTTGGGGATTCCGATGCCAATGAGTGAGCTCTCATAGCCGCCCGGTGCCGCCGGGTCGTTGAGAACCTGCACGGTCGAATCCTGCGTAGCCGCGTAGGCCAACGCAGGCAGGTCCCCCACGATTGCGGTGATGGAACCACTGTTCAAAGCGAGCTGCTCATCCGAAAAGGCCGGGAGAGCCTTGATGTCAATGGCAGCCTTACCCGCAGCGGTGCACTTCCCGCTCTGCGAAGAAACGAGGTCCGCCTGGAGGGAACCGTTCTGAACTGCCACGCCCTTGCCGCACAAGTCATCCAACGTCTTGATGTCAGTGTTCGTCTTCTTCACCAGGATGCCGGAACCTGACCGGGCGTAGTTCACGAAGTCCAGCTGCTTTTCACGCTCTGCCGTGTCGAAGAGCGTAGCCATTAGCACGTCATACTTGCCCGCCTGCAGCCCCGGGATGAGGCCGTCATACGGCTGCTGTGAGAATTCGAAAGGGACACCAAGGGTCTCTCCAATGGCATGGCCCAGGTCAATTTCCAGACCAATCAATTCCTGGCTGCCCGGGCCGGCGAACATCTGGTACGGCGCAAACGGGGCGTTGGTGGCGACCCGGACTGTGCCGGCATTCCGCAGCTTTTCCGGAACCAGGGCAGCAAGGGTTTCGTCCTTGGCCGCCGTGGGAATGGCTGCAGACGGGGGAGCTGCGGTGCTCCCGGCAGCATTCACCGAAGGATTAGCACAACCGGTCAGCGCAACCGCAGACACGGCAAAAGTTAAAGCACCAACAGCTGCTGTGCGCAGAATGGCAGTGGGGTTCGGCAACATTCGCATGTCTACTCCATGGTCTTGCCCGGGTAGCCGGGGCGTGTATCTTGACGTCACCATGACGTCCCGATTACTCGGTGTGAGCAATATAACACCCATTAGACTACGCCCACTCGAATAGGGCAAGGAAAAAGAGCAATATTTCACTCACGAGGTGCAATGCTAATTCTCAACCGAAGTTCGGCGCCTCCGGGGCGAGACGCAGGTGAAGCACCCTCGGGACCAGGCGGTATCGCGGTACTCGCGGGTTCGAACGGCAGTCCGCCGACGGCCCTGCTGTTCGCAGTGACGACGAAAAGCCGCGTTGCCTTGCCGACTTGGTCTACTGCGCAGGGATTTTGGTGCGTTTTATGCGCCTACCAGGTCCAAGAATCGGTCGGTCGCTATATTCCGGCCTGTGATGACAAAGACTGTGGGCAGGTCTGTTGGTATGTAACCGGTAACTGCCGCAGCCACACCCATCACTGCCGCTCCTTCTCCGACGACGCCATGGTGCAAGGCCAAGTCGCGGACGGCACATCTGACGGCCGGCTCTTCTGCCCGGACCATCACAACCGCGTGTTCGCGCAGAATTTGCGGGGTGAAGGCATCTTGAGCGATGTTTCCCGCGGTACCGTCGGTGATTGTGGCCCCAATGGCCACTTGAACATTTCGTCCCTGGGCCATCGCGACTGAGACGGCGTGCGAGTATTCTGATTCGACGCCAACGACGGTGACCCGATCGGAAGCACCCAGGGCGATGCCCGAGGCCAGACCGCCTCCGCCAACGGGCACAACGATACGAAATTCACCATCGAGCTGTGCCAGTACTTCCGTGATAACGGAGGCTTGCCCCGCGATGACTTCAGGGTCGCTATAACCCGAGACGAACCTGCCGCCCGTTTCTTCGGCTATGCAGAGGGCCGCCTCTTCTGCGGCGTCGTAGCTGTTCCCAATGAGCCGTAGGTCAATGTCGTAACCCCGCAGAGCGTTCACCTTGGCAGTAGACGCGTTCTCCGGAACAACGACGGTTGCCTTTGCCCCCAGTCTGTCCGCGGCGAATGCGATGCCGAGACCGTGATTGCCGGCCGATGCAGAAACTACGGAAAGTCCGCTGCGCTTGGCGGCCGCCACAGCTGCAAGAGCCCCTCTGACCTTGAAAGAACCTGTGGGCTGCAAAGTTTCCAGCTTGAGATACGCGGGTGCATCGAAGCCTTTTAGCGAAACTTTCACAAGTGGCGTACACGCAAGGTGCTCACGGATAAGGCCGAGGGCTTCTGGGAGCAGCCGCTTCCACTGTATGGATGCCGGATAACTCATGGGGCGCAAACCGCCAGCCCGTCCATTTCCACCCAATCTCCCAGGCCAAGCTGAGTAGCAGGGGATGAGACAGTCTGCTCTCCGATCGTTGTTGCCTCGATGACGCCTGACTCAACATTCATAGGCAACTGACCGGACGCCTGACATGGCTGACCAGCTATTCCTGGGGCGCTGTAGGCATCCGCTAGTGCGGGGGCTTCGACGTTGATGATGACACATTGGCCCATATGCTCTCCCTATGTTGCGCGAATGAGTACTATAAGTATCACAAAGTGGTGCCGCGAGGCCCCTATTGTGTGCACCATTCGGAGGTACCTTCGCTGCCATTGGCCTCCTGGCCAGGCGGCATACTTCACGCTTTGCAAGGATTGGTTCTGACAATGCTTCGGCGCGGGATTCCGTCTTACCCTTACGTCCGTGCGTCGCCAGACTGTCGCCCTAGGCGCCACTGCGTGGACATTTTGGCGAGGGAAATCAATAGCAAGGGCTACCTTTTCGTCGTTCGGTGTGAACGGGAGTTACTCCTCGTCTGGACGGTCGGCCGTCGCAGCCGTAACGTTTACGTACACCCCAACCTGACGTCAGGAAACAGCGAAAGAAGCGTCAGATTGGGGTCAGATTCGCCATTCGCAGACACCCGAAGGACACAGTCCTAGAGCCCAATCTGACACACCGGGGCGGCAACCCAATCTCAGTGGTGCAGCTGCATCCGCTGGAGAACGGTTGCGGAGATCTCCTCAACCGACATCGACGCGGAGTTCACGTACGGCACGTTGTTCACCCGGTACATGTCTTCGGCATTCCGCAGCTCATACGTGCACTGGGAGAGGGATGCGTAGTCGCTGCCCGGGCGGCGTTCCTGGCGGATCTGGCTCAGTCTGACAGGCAGGGAAGTCAGCCCGAAACACTTGTGCACGAACGGCTGCAGGGGTTTGGGCAGGGACATGCTGGCGAAGTCTTCCTCAACCAGCGGGAAGTTGGCGGCGAGGATGCCGTGCTGCAGCGCCAGGTACATGGTGGTCGGCGTCTTGCCGCAGCGCGACGGCGCGATGAGGATCAGCTCGGCGCGTTCCAGCGCACGCAGTGACTGCCCGTCGTCGTGCTCTATGGCGTATTCGACGGCGGCCATGCGCGACTGGTAGCGCACCGCGTCGCCCACGCCGTGCGCCTGGCCGGGCACGCCGCTGGCCGAGGCATGGAGGACCTGCTCCAGCTGGCCGATGTGCGCGCCGAACAGGTCGAAGAAGTGCCCCCGGCTCCGGGACAGCACGGCCCGGATGTCCTGCCCGACCGTGGTGGAGAAGATGATCGGCCTCGGCCCCGCGGCCGCGAGCTCGTCGATCACGGCCACCACCTCTTGCGCCTGCTCCACCGTGGTGATGAACGGGATCGTCCGGCGTTCCAGCCGCCCGGCGGGGAACTGGGTCAGCAGGGTGTTGCCGAGCGTCTCGGCCGTGATGCCGGTGCTGTCGGAAAGAAAGAACACCGTGGGGGCGGACGGGTTGCCCGCCCCCACAGCGTCACTCAAGTGGGCGTCTGCCACTTAGACGGCGGACCGGTTGCCGGCGCGGGCCAAGCGCAGCCAGGTGTCGGTGACGGCGTCGGGGTTCAGCGAGATGGAGCTGATGCCCTGTTCCAGCAGCCACTCGGCGAAGTCCGGGTGGTCGCTGGGGCCCTGGCCGCAGATCCCCACGTACCGGCCCTTGGCCCGGCATGCGGAAATGGCCATCTCGAGGAGCTTGATGACGGCCGGGTTCCGCTCGTCGAAGCCCTCGGCCACCAGCGCCGAGTCACGGTCCAGGCCCAGGGTGAGCTGAGTCAGGTCGTTGGATCCGATCGAGAAGCCGTCGAAGTACTCCAGGAACTCGTCGGCGAGCAGCGCGTTGGCGGGGAGCTCACACATCATTACGATTTCCAACCCGTTCTCGCCCCGGCGCAGCCCGTTGGCCGCGAGCAGCTCGGTGACGCCGCGGGCCTCGTCCAGGGTGCGGACGAACGGGACCATGAGCTTGATGTTGGTCAGGCCCATCTCGTTACGCACGTACTTGAGGGCTTCGCACTCCAGCTCGAACGCCTGCCGGAACGAATCCGAAAGATACCGGGAGGCGCCCCGGTATCCGATCATCGGGTTCTCCTCGGAAGGTTCGAACGCCGGCCCGCCCAGCAGGTTGGCGTACTCGTTGGACTTGAAGTCGGACATCCGGATGATGACCGGCTCCGGGGCGAAGGCTGCGGCGATGGTGGAAATGCCCTCGGCCAGGCGCTTCACGTAGTAGTCCCGCGGCCCGTCGTAGGCTGCGGTCTTCTCCCGGATCTGGCGCACCGTGTAGTCGGAGAGGGACGCGGGGCGTTCGATCTCGCCAGCCACGGCCAGCAGGGCGTTGGGATGGATGCCGATTTGGCGGTTGATGATGAACTCCAGGCGGGCCAGGCCAACACCGTGGTGCGGCAGCTTGGCGAAGCTGAAGGCCTGCTCCGGCGTCCCCACGTTCATCATGATCTTCACCGGTGCCGGCGGCATGGTGTCCAGGCTGGTCTCCTGCAGCGTGTAGTCCAGCAGGCCTTCGTAGACGAAGCCCGCCTCGCCCTCGGCGCAGGAGACCGTGACCGGGGTGCCGTCAGCCAGCACTCGGGATGCGTTGCCGGTGCCCACGACGGCCGGGATGCCAAGCTCGCGGGCAATGATCGCCGCGTGGCAGGTGCGTCCGCCGCGGTCGGTCACGATCGCAGCGGCCTTCTTCATGATCGGTTCCCAGTCCGGGTCCGTCATGTTCGCCACCAGGACGTCGCCGGTCTGGAACGAGGCCATCTGGTCGATTGAGGTGAGCACGCGAACCTGCCCGGCGCCGATGCGCTGGCCAATGGCACGACCCTCGGCCAGGACGGCCGAACGCTCGCTGAGGGTGTAGCGGGAGATCTTGCCGGACACCTTCCGCGACTCCACGGTCTCGGGACGGGCCTGCAGGATGTACAGCTCCCCGTCCACGCCGTCCTTGCCCCATTCGATGTCCATCGGACGGCCGTAGTGCGCCTCGATGGCCAGCGCGTGGCGGGCAAGCTGCTCGACTTCGGCGTCGGTCAGGCTGAAGCGGCGGCGCAGGTCCTGCGGGACGGGGACGAAGTCCACGGTCCTGCCCACCTCGCTGGAGTCCGTGTAGGTCATCTGGACGGCCTTCTCGCCCAGGCCGCGCTTGAGCACGGCGGGACGGCCGGCCGCCAAGGCCGGCTTGTGCACGTAGAACTCGTCCGGGTTCACGGCGCCCTGGACCACGGCCTCGCCGAGGCCGTAGGACGAGGTGATGAAGACGGCGTCGTTGAAGCCGGATTCGGTGTCCATGGTGAACATGACACCGGAAGCGCCGACGTCGGAGCGCACCATGCGCTGGATGCCCGCCGAGAGTGCAACTTCCGAGTGGGTGAACCCGTGGTGCACGCGGTAGGCGATGGCCCGGTCGTTGTAGAGCGAGGCAAAGACATCCTTGATGGCGAACAGGATGTTCTCCACGCCGCGGATGTTCAGGAACGTCTCCTGCTGCCCCGCGAAGGAAGCATCAGGCAGGTCCTCGGCCGTGGCGCTGGAGCGCACCGCCCAGGACACGTCCCCGCCATGCTCGGCAGTCAGCCGCTCATAGGCGGACCGGATCTGCTCCTCGAAGCCGGGCTGGAAGGGGGTGTCGCGGATCAGGTCGCGGATCTGCTTACCTGCCACGGTCAAAGCGGCCACATCGCCGCTGTCCAGGCCGTCGAGGATTCCTTCAATCCGGCTGTCGAGGCCGGACTCGCCAAGGAACCGTCGGTAAGCGTCTGCTGTGGTGGCGAAACCGCCCGGTACTTTAACCCCTGCTGAGGCAAGATTCCGGACCATTTCTCCGAGCGATGCGTTCTTGCCGCCAACCTGGTCAAGGTCGGACAGGCCGAGGTCAGAAAACCAGAGAACGTCAGTCATAGGTGGTGTCCCTCCATTGGGCACGCGCTGACAAGCGCTGAAAAAAGATGTGATGCAAGGTTGGTCAGGAGTGGCCCGCAGAAGCAAATGGATGTGACGAGGGCAACACGGCAGCCGCGTAATGAAGAGTCACTGAAGCGCTTTTCCGGTTATGACACGTTTCTGGATGAAATCCAGAATCCACTGGACTGTTGCCGGATGGTCCAGATGCAGTCCGTGGCCGGCGCCCGGGACCTTGACCAGCGTGGAATGCGGGATGTTTCGCTGCAGCATCCGGGCATTATCGAGGGGGGACAACCGGTCCCCGGTTCCGTGAAGGATCAACGTCGGCGCAGTGATGGACGGCAGGTGCGCCAGTGCGTCGTGGTCGTTGCTGGCCGCGAAGTGGCGCGACTTGGCCCAGGCGGAAGACTTCGAAGCGAAGAAGGCCTGCACCGCTTCAGGGTGCTGCTCCGCCCACGCGGCGTCGAAGAAGAACGGGGACAGGCACGCCGGGTCTCCGCTGAGCAGCGCGCTGATGGCGTCCGCGTCCGCGCCCTGGCCCGACCTGCCGGGGCTGGTCCCAGCCAGGACCAGGGCCCGGACACTGCCGGGATGGTCGATGGCGAGCCATTGCCCGACGCGGCCACCCATGGAGTGGCCGTAGACGTGCGCCGAGTCCACGCCCGCCGCCTGCAGCACGCTCCGCGCGTCGGCAGCCAGGAGCCTGGTGGTGTACCGCTCCGCCAGCCCTTTGCCACTGGCCCCAATGCCTCGGTGATCGAAGCGGATTACCCGGAAATGCGCGGCGAGCGCGTCAGCCGTCGGCCCCCATCCGGCCATTCCCGTGGCCTGCCCGGCGAGGAGGAGCAATGGCTCCCCCGCACCTTCCGACCGCCACGCCAACTCGGTTCCGTCCTCGGCGGTGGCGAAGCTGACATCCCCGTGCTGCGCAAGGTTCATCCGCTCAGGGCTCTCGGTCACCCCTACAGACTACAAAGGGCCGGGGGACCTGCTGCTATCGCCCCACAAGGGATGCGCGCAGCGCCGAGTCAGCATCACGGAGCACCTTCGCCGCCACCTGCAGGCCCTCGATCCGGCCCAGGGAAACGTCCTCGTGCTCGATGTTGACCAGCATTTCCGGATCCACCTCGTACAGGGCCCGCAGGAACTCCGTCCAGTACGCGGTGTCGTGGCCGCGGCCCAAGGCCACGAAGTCCCAGGCGGAATCCTTGGGCCATTCGTTGACCCATTCGTCGCCGCCCAGGTTGGTGCGGTCCTCGTCCTGGGAGAGGCGGCGGAAGCTGTTGTCCAGCACGCCGTAGAGCGCGGCGTTCGCCTTGTTGATGCGCACGTCCTTGGCAGCGGCCTGGAACACCAGCGGGCCGAGCTCGCGGACCACGGCCACCGGGTCCATCTGCTGCCAGAACAGGTGGGAAGCGTCCAGTTCCACGCCCACATGGGTGGCGCCGGTGAGCTCGATCAGCTTCCGCACGTCTGCGGTATTGAAGACCAGGTTCTGCGGGTGCAGCTCCAAGGCCACCTTGACGTCCAGTTCCCGGGCCAGCTGGTCGATCTCCTTCCAGAACTTTGCGGCGATTTCCCACTGGTAGTCCAAGACGTCCAGGGCGGCCGAGTTCCAGGCATTGACGATCCAGTTGGGCACGGTGGCGCCGGGTTCACCGCCCGGCAGTCCGGACATGGTGACCACGCGATCTTGGCCCAGTCGGTGCGCCAGCCGGAGTGAGCGTCGAATGTCCTCGGCGTGCTTTTCCCCGATCTCCCGGTTGGGGTGCAACGGGTTGCCATTGCAGTTCAGGCCGGCAATGGAAACTCCAGTGCCCTCGAACAGAGCGAGGTACTCATCCCGTGCAGCGTCGCTGGTCAGGATCTCGTCAAAGTTCGGCACGTGCACGGCGGGAAGGAAGCCACCTGTGTTGATCTCAATGCCGGCCAGGCCGAGATCGGCAATGACTTTCAGGGCTTCCGCCAGGGGACGGTCGTGCAGGATTGCGTTGTAGACGCCCAGCCGCATGCAGTTCTCTCCTTTGAAAAGGCCCCGAACAAGAAGTGGAGCGCTCTAAAAAAGGTACGGGCGGCACTTTGTCCTGTCAATAGGATAAACAGCGCGTCGTCAGCAGAGCACCGGGAGTATCAGTAACTCCGGCGAAGGTGCGCTAAACCGCGAGGCTGTGCGTATCCGCCAGGGAAGGCGCAGACGCCACGACAGGCATGGCGTCGGTCAGTGCCTCGACGACGGCAAGCTGGCCGGTGGAGTCAGGAACACCCGGGTACTGTACGTGCGTGGTTTCGACAGCAGGCTGTGCGGGCGTCTCCTCGGAACGCATGCGCACCAGCGCAACAGCCGAGATGAGGAACCAGGCGACATTGGTAACCACAGACGGCCAGGCGTGGTGCAGGGTTCCGTTGATGATGAACGCCACGGAGCCGAACAGGTTGGCCGCCTGGAAGCCCTTCCCAGCCTTCAGCCACCCCATGGAAACGGCCAGGTATGCACTGAGAATCGCAACCGCTCCAGCCCAGCCGGCGATTTCCCACAGCAGTTCCATGGCGTCCTTTCAAGGTGTTACCCGCGCACAGCAATTGGGCAGGGGTTTTGCAGGTGATTTAAGAGTTGGTGTGCCGGATGCTGCGTTTACTCGAGCCCTGTTCGGGCGAGGACTGCTGTCCGGCAGGCCAATCATATCGCGCTCTGGACATCACCTTCGCCGCGTAGCACGATCTGAGATGTGACTTCCACGACAGCTCCAGACCCCTACCTGCGCGAGCTCACCGAGCTCCGGCGCGTCAAGGACCGGATGGACCGGGAGTACGCCCAGCCGCTGGACGTCGAGTCGCTGGCCAGGGACGTTCACATGTCCGCCGGCCACTTCAGCCGGCGGTTCAAACTCGCCTATGGCGAATCCCCCTACAGCTACCTCATGACCCGCCGCATCGAACGCGCCATGGCGCTCCTCCGCAAAGGCGACCTCAGCGTCACGGAGGTGTGCTTCGCCGTCGGCTGTTCCTCGCTGGGCACCTTCAGCACCCGCTTCAGCGAACTGGTGGGCATGCCGCCGAGCGTCTACAAACAGGAAGCCGCGGAGGCCACGGCGGGGATCCCGGCGTGCGTGGCGAAGCAGATCACCAGACCGGTCAGGAATCGAGAAGCGCCCGCCCATGAGCCGTTACTAGCATGACTGGCATGAACAACATCACCATCTCCTCAACCTTCCTCCCCGCCACCGATCCGGACGCCTCGCTGGCGTTCTACCGTGACGCCCTCGGCTTCGAGATCCGCAACGACGTGGGCCGCGGCACCATGCGGTGGATCACCGTCGGGCCCGCCGGTCAGAAGGACGTTTCCATCGTCCTGCACCCGCCCGCCGTGGACCCCGGAATCACGGAGGACGAGCGCCGCACCATCACCGAAATGATGGCCAAGGGCACCTACGCCACCATCGTCCTTTCCTCCCCCGACGTCGACGCCGCGTTTGCCAAGGTGGAGGCCACCGGGGCAGACGTGGTCCAGGAGCCCATCGACCAGCCCTACGGCATCCGGGACTGCGCCTTCCGCGACCCGGCCGGCAACACCGTCCGCATCAACCAGCAGCCGTAGGCATATAAACAGCAACGTATATAACGGACGACGCCGACGGCAGGCTGCGAGCGCAGCCCGCCTTAGGTGCCGCCACCAGGAGGGGGAGTTTCATGAGCACGGACGCAGACATTGAGACCACGCAGGTGCACATTGCCGATAGCCATGACCTGATCCGGGTCCAGGGCGCGCGCGAGAACAACCTCAAGGACATCAGCCTGGAGCTGCCCAAGCGCCGTCTCACCGCCTTCACGGGCGTGTCCGGCTCCGGCAAGAGCTCCCTGGTGTTCGCCACCATCGCCGCCGAGTCGCAGCGCATGATCAACGAAACCTACAGTGCCTTTGTCCAGGGCTTCATGCCCAGCCTGGCCCGCCCGGACGTGGACCGGCTGGAGGGCCTGACCACGGCCATCATCGTGGACCAGGAACGGATGGGGGCCAACCCGCGCTCCACGGTGGGCACCGCCACTGATGCCAACGCCATGCTGCGGATCCTGTTCAGCCGCCTGGGCAAGCCGTATGTGGGTCCGCCCACCGCCTTCTCCTTCAACGTACCCACCCGCAAAGCCAGCGGCATCATGAGCACGGAAAAGGGCGGCCGGGTGGAGAAGAACGTGGTCCGGCAGGTGACGTACCTGGGCGGCATGTGCCCGCGCTGCGAGGGCATGGGCAACATCAGCGACATCGACCGGGCGGCGCTGTATGACGACTCGAAATCCCTGAACGAGGGCGCCCTCACCGTCCCCGGCTATTCCATGGACGGCTGGTACGGCCGCCTCTTCGAGGGGATGGGCCTGCCGATGGACAAGCCGATCGCCAACTTCACGGCGAAGCAGCTGGACACGATGCTCTACGCCGAGCCCACCAAGATCAAGGTGGAGGGCGTCAACCTGACGTTCGAGGGCATCATCCCGAAGATCCAGAAGTCCATGCTGTCCAAGGACGTGGAGGCGATGCAGCCGCACGTGAAGCGTTTCGTGGAGCGCGCCGTCACGTTCGCCGTTTGCCCGGACTGCGGCGGAACCCGGCTCACGCCGGAGGTGCTCAACTCGCGGATCAACGGTAAGAACATCGCGGACCTGTGCACCATGCAGATTTCCGACCTGGCGCAGTGGATCCGCGACCTCGACGAGCCCTCCGTCCGTCCGCTGCTCGCCGGGCTGCGGGACCTGCTGGATTCCTTTGCCGAAATCGGCCTCGGCTACCTCTCCCTGGACCGCCCGGCCGGCACCCTGTCCGGCGGCGAGGCGCAGCGGACCAAGATGATCCGGCACCTGGGCTCCTCCCTCACCGATGTCACCTATGTCTTCGATGAGCCCAGCATCGGCCTGCACCCGCACGACATCGAGCGGATGAACACGCTCCTGCTGCAGCTGCGGGACAAAGGCAACACCGTCCTCGTGGTGGAGCACAAGCCGGAGATGATCGCCATTGCGGACCACGTCGTCGACCTGGGCCCGGGCGCCGGAACCGGCGGCGGCGAGATTGTCTTTGAGGGCGACGTCGACGGGCTGCGTTCCAGCGGCACCATCACCGGACGCCACCTGGACGACCGGGCGCGGCTGAAGGACTCCGTCCGCAAGGCCACCGGGGCGCTGGAGGTCCGCGGGGCGTCGACCAACAACCTGCGCGACGTGGACGTGGATGTGCCGCTGGGCGTGCTCTGCGTCGTCACCGGCGTGGCCGGCTCCGGAAAGAGCTCCCTGATCCATGGCTCGCTGGCCAGCCGGGAGGGCGTGATCGTGATCGACCAGGGCGCCATCAAAGGGTCCCGGCGCAGCAACCCGGCCACCTACACCGGGCTGCTGGAGCCTATCCGGAAAGCTTTTGCCAAGGCCAACGGCGTCAAGCCGGCCCTTTTCAGCTCCAACTCCGAGGGCGCCTGCCCCACCTGCAACGGGGCGGGCGTGATTTTCACCGAGCTCGGCGTTATGGCCACGGTCGAGTCCACCTGCGAGGACTGCGAGGGGCGCCGGTTCCAGGCCGCCGTTCTCGAGTACACCCTGGGCGGCCAGAACATCGCCGATGTCCTGGACATGTCGGTGGAAGCGGCGCTGGCCTACTTTGCCGAAGGCGAGGCCAAGACGCCCGCGGCGCACAAGGTCCTCGAACGCCTGGCGGACGTGGGGCTCGGCTACATCACCCTGGGCCAGCCGCTGACCACGCTGTCCGGCGGCGAGCGCCAGCGGCTCAAGCTGGCCACCCAGATGGCCGAGGCCGGGGACGTCTACATCCTGGACGAGCCCACCGTTGGCCTGCACCTGGCCGACGTCGAACAGCTGCTGGGCCTGCTGGACCGGCTGGTTGACTCCGGGAAGTCGGTCATCGTCATCGAGCACCACCAGGCGGTGATGGCGCACGGCGACTGGATCATCGACATCGGCCCGGGGGCAGGGCACGACGGCGGCAGCATCGTTTTCGAGGGCACGCCGGCTGAGCTGGTGGCGGGGCGGTCCACGCTCACCGGGCAGCACCTGGCGGCATATGTGGGCGCCTGAGTCCGCGCTTACTGTAGGGGTATGCCCGAAAACTACCGGTACGACGTCGAGATCCTGCACCTGCTGGTCTCCCCGGCGCACGCCTACTTCGGCCGCGCCCGGGACGGTGCCGCCGACGTTCCCACAACCGATGCAGAACAGGCGGAGGTGGTGGCGGGCAAAGGCATCGTGGGCGACCGGTTCTTCGGCAAGGCGGCGCATATGGACGCGGCGGTGACCCTGTTCGCCGTCGAATCCCTCGAGGCCATCGCGGCCGAGCTGGGCGCCGCGCCCTTCGATCCGCTGCTGACGCGGCGGAACGTGGTGCTCCGCGGGGCCCAGCTGGCCCCTCTGCTGGGGCAGGACTTTTCGCTGGAGTCCCGCGGCTCGCTGGTGGAATTCCATGGCGGCCGGCACGCCCAGCCGTGTGCGTGGATGAACGAGATGCTTGCCCCCGGCGCGCACCCCGCGATGCGCGGCCGGGGCGGCATCCGCTGCCGGGCCCTCTCCAGCGGCGTCCTGCACCACGGGCCGGCCGTGCTGGTCAGCCCGGTGCTGCTGGACCCCGCCCGGGCGGGAGAGCCGAGCCTGCTCCGGCCGTCGAGGCTGCCGTAGCTCGGCCGCCGCTAATCAGTCTTGGCTATATAAACTTCGCACGGTGCACTGTGCGCCACGCTGTTCGCAACACTGCCCAGGACCCGGCCGATCCCGCTCATACGCCGGCTGCCCACGACGATCATATGGGCGTTGTGTTCCTCCGCGTGCTGGATCAAGGCTTTGGCTGCCGCGCCGCGGACCGCGAAGTGCTCCACTTGAAGCTGGCCCGACCGGATGCCATCTGCCGACTCCCGTGCCACCTTTTCCGCGTACCGCTCTTCCGAAAACGCCCTGTCGTCATTGCCCAGGCCGAGGACTTCGGCGCGGTCCCCTGGGAACGCGGTCACCACATGCAGCGTGGTTCCCAGGGCCGAGGCCAGGTCCGCAGCTGTTTCCGCAGCACGCTGGGCACTCTCGGTGCCGTCCACTCCTACGACAATTACCTTGGTCATCCTGTGCTCCTTCAAACGACGGCGGTGGCGTTGGCCGGGGAGCCGGTGCCTCCGGTGATGTTCAGCGGCTTGATGGTGACGAAAGAATCCCAGCTGCCGGTTGTCCGCATGTGCCGCGCAAGGGGCCCAAGTTTCCACAATTCCCCAAGGGGCAGGCCGAGTTTCGCCAGGAGTTGCTGGTGCATCATCCCGTGGTCGTTGGGAGCCGAACTCTGGTAGGGGCTTTCGGGAGTGGCCGGGAGGCATTCAAAGGCGAAGTTGTCGGCCGCGACCACCGCAAACCGGTTGTCCCATGCCCAGCCGACAAAATCCCGCGACTGGGCCACGCCCGATGCCTTGCGGCTCTCGCGGATGCGTTGCTTCTCCGCGGGATCAAGGGCAAGGAACCACTCGCACCACCCGGTGTGGAGCATAAGGATGTCTCCGGGGAGGGCAGTGAGGGACTGGGATTCCATGGCGGCCTGGACCAGGTCCAGGGTCAGGGGTTCCCCGGCTGCGTGGTCGATGGGCTCCCCCAGGCTGTTCCGGAAGCCGTCCAGGTCCACCAGGACGCCCCGGCCCGCGATGGGGTGTTCCGCCCATTCCTGGATCCCCAGGTCCGGAGTGCCTTCAGTGATCCGGTCATCCGCGGTGCCGTTGTAAAACCCGACGTCATCCGCCCTCCGGTGCCTGAGTCCGTCAATCTGCGTGGAGCCCTGCAGGTAGTACCCGTCAAGGTAGTCATCGCGGTGGGCCGGGTGGGAGGAGTAGATGGTGTGCCGTGGGGCGCTTCGTTTGAGGGACATCCCGGGGTCGAATGCGTCCGCGGGGTAGTCGAGGCCGAAGACAGTCCCCGTCCGGATGCTGTTCCTGGCTTCCAGGATGGCAGCGGGCGTGATGAAGGACGGCATGCCGCGTTCGGGTTCCGGAAACAGCCCCCAGGATGTTCCCGCCAGGGCGCCGTCGCGCGTCAGTAGATCGGCGAAGCTCGGAAACGGTGCGTGCCCGGTCATCGCGTGGTGGCTTCCTGGTGCTGCGTCGCCTGTTTTTGTGGGCGCTTGTAGCTGAGCAGGAACCCGGCCACAGCGCAGATCGAGGCCGCGATGCAGACGGGCGGTTTGATGACTTCGTTGAAGAACTGGAGCCACTCGCCCCGACCGGCCACGAGGCCGACGGCCTGTCCGGCAACAAACAGCACGCCGCCGAGGAGAAGTGCCCCGAGGGTGATCACGAAGACGTGTTCGGTAACCCGTCGAAGTGTGTTCATGGGTGATTCCTTAGATTGGCAGGATGCCAAGAATGATCAGCACGCCGATGACCAGCAGGGGCAGGGCGTAATGCGTGAGCAGGCGGGCAAAGGTCTTGATGGGATTGACGTCCGCGATGCCGCAGGCCACATACAGCGGTGCACCGCCGGGTGGGACCGCTGCCTCGCAGGAAGAAAAGACCAGGACGGCGACGGCGGCGGTGGTGGCCGGAACGCCGGCCGCGACAAGGGCTGCTACGCCGACCGTGCCAACGGCAGCCATGGTTGCCGTGGCCGAAAGGGGGGCTGCAACGGCGATGACGATCAGCCCGATGAGGATGGCGAGCAGCCAGAGGGGGAGGTTCATCCCGTTCAGCAGGGCCGTCATTTGCTTGGGGAGGCCCGTGGCGGCGAGGGCGTTGGCTCCGGCGAAGGCAAAGAGCACCGTGACGCCGACGATTCCGAACCGCGGGGCCGAGCCCTGCAGCAGGTTGCCCCAGTCGCGGCCGGTGCGCGGCAGTTGCTTCCGGCCCAGCAGCGCGCCTGTGATGAGAAGGACCACGGGAATCCAGACGATCACGCTGACGGACTTGCTGACGTCGCCGCCGGTCCAGTCCGAGAGTACCGGCGTGAGGAAGCCGGAGGTGATGACCAGGGGGATGGCGACGACGACGAACAGCAGGAGTGTGGCCCAGCCCTGCCCAAAGGCGGCCCGGACAGAGAGCCGGTGGGCCGGATCGAGCGGCGACATCCCGCTCTTGCGGATCAGCAGCCAGGTGATGATGAGGCGGTGCAGGAAGCACCAGAGGCCGCCGAACAACAGGGGGAGCACCAGCGCGTTGATGTCCAGCAGGGGCCCCACCGTGGCGGAGCCCACCAGGACGAACATGGAGGCGCTGAACGGGAACGTGATGCCCATCCCGGCGTTGCCAGCCACCAGGGTGGCCGCGGCCGGCTTGTCCAGTTTGGACTTTTCCATCCACGGGATGGTCACCGAGCCCACTGTGGCGGCGATGGCGGCCTGGTTGTGCACCACACCGCCGAGGCCTGCGGAGGCCACCGTGGAAACCCAGGCCGGGCCCCCTTTGACCCCGCCGATGAGCGAGTTCAGCAGGTCGATCAGCCGGTCCAGGACGCCGCCCTTGTCCAGCAGGTAGCCCATGAACACGAATGCCATGGTGGCGTACACAATTTCGTCGGTCGCCGCCGAATAGAGCGCCGACCAGCCGACCTGGGCGGCGGCGGCACCCGTGAACGGGAGCACCACCAGGAATCCCAGGATCATGGCTTCCCCCACGCTGCGCTTGATCAGAGTAGTCCAGAGCAGGATGGCGGCCAGGTATGCCCCCAGGGCCCAGACGCCGGTCATGTCCATGCTCCTGACGTTGCGGTGCGGTTCTTTGCGCGGTTAGCCAAAACAGTCCTCTTCATTGATTCTGTCCGACCTTGCGGTCAGCGCAACACCGGCGCGGAGTCCTGCTCAGCGATGCGCGCATGTGCGGCGGCAGACGCTGCGGTCATTTCCGAGTGCACCCCGAGCTCGGAAAGGTAGGCGGCAGTCTCCTGCATCTCCCGTGACCGGCGGAGCGCGTGCTTGGGGGTGCCGGTCAGGAAGCGGTCGATGACGGCCTGGCCGTCGCCGGCGAGCTGGCTGGCGATCTGGCCGCGGATCCATTCTTCCAGTCCTGCTGCTTTTCCGGCGTTGACGGCTTCGACGACCACGGCTGCCAGGCCTTTCATCAGGACACTGCGGAGCAGCTTGTGAGCCATGGCCGCGCCCGGCCCTCCTGCGGTGATCTCGACGTCGACACCCAGCGGGCGCAGCAAATCTGCTACAGCCTGCGCTCCCGGGCCGCTGACCATCAGCGGCGTCTTTTCCCCCAGAGCCGACACCGGGCCAAGGATGGCGACGTCGGCGAAGCCGGCTTTGCTGGGAAGCTGCCCGAGCTCCTGCATGACGCCGGGCGACGACGAGGTGAAGTCGGCGTAGACGCTGCCGGCGCCGAGGACCGGCAAGCACTCCTCCGCCACGCTGCGGGCGGCGGCAGCACCGGTCATGACGAGGACGATGTCCGCGCCTTCACAGGCTTCCGCTGCGGTTGCTGCCCGGGCGACACCGTCCGGGGTGGTGGGGGCCACCGGGTCGAAGCCGGTGACCGTGTGGCCTGCCGCGGTCAGGGCGGCGGCGTAGGTGGCTCCGGCTTCGCCGAGGCCGATGACGGTGCACGCTGTCATGGTTTGCTCTGTTCCTTCTCTAGAACTGTTCAGGTTCAATTGCGGGCGGCGACGATGGCCTGGCGGCGGTTTGTCTCGTCCTCGAAGACTGCTTCGGCAGCCTCGGCGACGGCGGCGGCCCGCTCCCGCGGGATGACCACCACGCCGTCCGAATCACCGACAATGACATCGCCCGGCAGGACGGGAACCCCGCCGAAGGCGACGGCCGTTCCCAGCCTGAACGGGCCGTCCTTGTAGGGACCGGCGGGCGAAGTAGCCCGCGCGAAGACCGGCATACCAATCTCGCCCAGCGCCTCGGCGTCGCGCGCTGCTCCGTCAAGGGCGAAGCCGGCCACGCCGAGGTTAATGGCACGCTCGCCGATCAGTTCGCCGAGGAGGGCGCGGGATTCATCGCCGCCGCCGGCCACCACGATGACGTCTCCGGGACGGACCTGCTGCAGGGCCTGGTGGATGCCCTTGTTGTCGCCCGGGCGGGTCCACACGGTGAACGCCGGCCCGGCCAACTTTGCACCGGGCCAGACGGCCTGGATGGCGGAGTCCGCGACGCCGAGGCGGTCCATGGCATCGCCGATGTTGGCTGCGGGCAGCTTGGCAAGACGTTCGATGATGTCCCGTTGGGGACGTGCAAAGTCCGCGTCCGTGGCGTCAAGGGCTGGAGTCGTCATGATAAATCTTTCCGTTCAGGTGGGCGGGGTCAGTCTTTTTTCTGGACCAGCGGAAGGACCTTCTTGAAGTCCCCTTCCTGGCCTGCCCAGAAGGTCTGGTAGTCGGCGCTGTTCAGGTAGCTGGTCTGCAGGCCAAGGTCCTTCATCTTCTGCACCACGGCGGGGTCCTCGATGGCCTTCTGGATGGCGGCTTCGAGCTTCTTGGCCACGTCGTCGGGCAGGCCGGCCGGCGCGGAGTAGCCGCGGGCTGTTCCCGCCGTCATGTCGTAGCCGGACTCCTTGAAGGTGGGGACGTCCGGCAGGGAGGGGGCACGCTCCTCGGACATGACGCCCAGCACCCGCGCCTTGCCCTGCTTGTTGAGGTCGTTCACGTCACTCACGTTGGCCACCAGGACCTCCACGTGCTTGCCCAGGAAGGCGGTAGTGGCTTGTGAGGCCCCCTCCGAGAAGTGGACCGGCGCGAACTCCGAACCGGTTTTTTCCTGGATCTGGGCCAGGGCGAAGTGTTCACCGGTCTGCAGCCCGGTGGTGCTGGCGGTCATGGACTTGGGATTGGCCTTGGCCGCGTCGAGGAGGTCCTTGAGCGTCTGGTACGGGCTGTCCGGCTGGACGGCAATGACGGTGGGGTCGATGACCTGCCGGCCCAGGGGCTGGAAGCTTTCGCGGGTGTACTTGGCGCCGCGGGACGGATCCAGGGGCGAGACCACAACGGACGGCGAACCGGTGGCACCAATCGTGTAGCCGTCCGGCTTGGCACTGGTGAGCTGGGTGTAGCCGATCTGCCCGCCGGCGCCGGGCTTGTTGATGACCTCCACATTGGTGCCGAGTTCCTTTTCGAGGACCGGCTGGATGAGCCGTGCTGCCGTGTCCACGGCGCCGCCGGATCCGAAGGCCACGATGAGGTCGATCGACTTGCCCTTCTTTGGGAAGTCGCTGCCGGCCGCGCCGGCTGCTCCGGTGGCTCCGGCGTTGGCACCGCAGCCGGTCAGTCCGATCAGGGATGCCGCGGCGAGGGCGGCGGCGAGGCGCATACGGGTTTTCATGGTTCTTCTCCTTTGAAGGCGGGGATGTGAAGGTGGGGATCCGGGTTGGGTTTAGGTTTCGGGGTCTTCGTTTAGGGCTTTGGGCTTGCGGAGCTTCAGCAGCGGGCTGAAGACGATGAGCAGGCCCAGGCCGATCAGGACCGCGGAGATGGGACGGCTGGTGAAGATGCTGAAGTCGCCCTGGGATATCTCGAGGGACTCGCGCAGGGACCGTTCCATCAGCGGGCCGAGGACCAGCGTGAGCACCATGGGTGCCAGCGGGATGTCCAGGTGCCGGAGGGCCAGGCCGAGGAGGCCGAAGCCGATCATCACGAAGACATCGAAGACGCTGAAGTTGATGGTGTAGGCGCCGATGACCATGAAGAGCAGGATCAGGGCGGTCAGGATCGACGACGGGACGCGGAGGATGGAGGTCCAGAGCCCCACGAGCGGGACATTGAGCAGCAGCAGGATCAGGTTGCCGATGAAGAGGCTGGCGATGATTGCCCAGGCGATCTCGGAGTTCTCGGTGAAGAGGGTGGGTCCCGGGGTGAGGCCCTGCTGCAGGAAGGCGCCCATCAGCACGGCGATGGTGGGTGAGGCCGGGATGCCGAGGGTGAACAGCGGGATCAGGGCCGCGTTGGCGTGGGCGTTGTTGGCCGTCTCGGGGCCTGCCACGCCTTCGATGGCGCCCTTGCCCAGTTCGTGGCGGTTGCGGGAGAACTTCTTTTCCGCCCCGTAGGACAACAGGGAGGACACGGAGCCGGTCATGCCCGGGATGAGGCCCAGGCCGAAGCCGATGCCGGTTCCGCGGGCCATCGCCGGGGCGCTGCGGAGCCATTCCCTGCCGGTGGGCAGCAGCGAGCGCAGGTTGGGCGCGTGCACCGCTGCCGGCTGGTCGCCCTTGCGGTAGGACAAAAGTTCGGAGAGGCCGAAGACGCCCACGATCACGGCCACGAAGCTGACGCCGTCCAGGAGTCGGTCCATTCCGAAGGTGAAGCGCGGGGCGCCGGCCACAGGGTCGATGCCCACCATGGAAATCAGCAGGCCCAGGGCACCCGAGATGACGGCCTTGACCATCGATTTCCCGGCCAGCGCCACCAGGAGCGAGATACCCACCACCATCAGCGCGAAGAACTCCGGTGGCCCCACCAGCAGGCCGAGTTCACCCAGCGGTTTGGCTGCGGCCACAAGGCCCAGGGTGGCTATGGTTCCACCAACAAAGGATCCGACGGCGGCAATCGTCAAGGCGGCGCCGGCCTTGCCGATCTTGGTCATGGCGTAGCCGTCAATGGTGGTGATCGCGGAGGCCGCTTCTCCGGGGGTGTTCAGCAGCACGCTGGTGATGGTTCCCCCGTAGGCGGTGCCGTAGAAAATGGCACACAGCATGATGATCGCCCCGGTGGCGTCCATGTTCAGGGTGAGCGGGATGAGCAGGGCAACGCCTGCAACCGGCCCGATGCCGGGCAGCACGCCGATGATGGTGCCCAGCAGGCAGCCGAGGAAGGCGAACAGCAGGTTCTGCCAGGTCATGGCGGCCGCGAAGCCGTTGAGGAGTTCGTTGAGGGTATCCACGTCTAGAGTCCGATCGCGTTAAGGAAGGGCAGGGCGGACACCGGCAGCGCGACGTTCAGGCCGTAATTGAAGGCATAGAACGCTCCGAAGCTTCCGGCCACCGCGATGATCAGCGCGGAGACCCAGGTCCTGCGCCCGCGAATTTTCAGGTGGTACAGCAGGAACGCGAACATGCTCAGCTGGAAGCCGAGCAGGTCCATGACGGCTGCAAGGATCACGAGGCTGGCGACGACGCCGACCACCAATCCGCGGTCGATTCCGGGTGCGGTTTCGCTGGGGTTGCGGAGTTCCTGGAGCAGCCAGAGGAGCGCCATGGCCACGAGGACGGCCCCCATGGCGAAGGGGAACAAGCCCGGACCCGGCCCGAGCGACGTCCACAGTCCGAGGCTGACTGAACTGACCAGGACGTAGGTGCCGACGGCAGCAAACGCGCCGATTCCTGCCAGCACGGTGGGGGCCACCCGTACGGTGCTCCCGGGTTTCGTCGCGACTGACTCCGTTGTCATTGGGGGTTCCTTTTCACTGCGCGTCATTGCGTTTCATACAATGAAACTATATTGCGTACTGAGAAATAGTGACAGGAGACACAGGTGCTGTCAAGCGCAAGGAACTTACATAGAATGAAAGGATGGCGAAGACGACTTCCACCACGCCCGGTCCGGCAGAAGAGGGCGTGAAGTCCTCGAACATGCGCTCCCTCTCAAGGGCAATGGAGGTCTTTGCCGAACTGCAGAGGGCGGAACGGCCGCAGCGGCTCAGCGACCTCGCGCGGAATTGCGGCATGAGCCTGCCCACAACGCTGCGGATCCTGCGGGTGCTGCAGGATTTCGGGATGGTAAGCCAGACGGACAAGTCATACCGGATCGGTCCCGCAGTCCTGCCGGCGGCAAAGAGTTTCCTGGAAAACGATCCCTTGGCGGTCGCGGGACGGCCGGTTCTGCAGCAGCTCGCGGCCCAGACCGGAATGTCTGTTTCCCTGCACACCCGCCTCGGGTTTGAGCGGATCCTGGTAGCACGGGTTCAAGGCAAAGCGCCCATGCAGTATGACCTGCCCCTGGGTAAGCGCCTGCCGCTGACGCGTGGCGCGGCCGGAAAGATCCTGATCGCCGGCGCCCCTGATGCCGAACTCCAGCAGGTGGTAGCGGCCGCTATCGCCTCCGGTCACGAGGAGCCCGGATTCACGGTTGAGGAACTGAAGTCCCGGCTGCCCGAGCCTGGTTGTGACTACGCCTATTCCGCGAATGAGCGCGTGGTTGGCGTGCTCTCCGTAGGGGTGGCATTGACGAACAGAGCCGGCCGCGCCAACGAATCAATGGCGTTGAACTGCCCGGCGGAGGCGACGACCGAGGAGAAAATCAAAGCCAACGTTCCGGAACTGCGCCGTGCCGCCAGCCGGCTCTCCGAACTGCTCGAGGGCTCCGTTTACTGACCCCACCTCTTCGGCGTGAAAACGCGATTCAGTCCAGCTGCACGCCGCGAAGCAGCAGGAGCGTACCGCCCACCACGGCCGCCGAGGCGAGGAAGACGCCCCCTGCACCAAGTCCGGCAGCGACACCACCGATGGCGCTCGGCAGGACCACCTGGCCCACCCGGTTCCCCGCGAGCCGGAGGGCAAGCGCCCGCCCGCGCTGCCCGGCAGGGGCCTGTGCGGATAGCCAGGACATGGTCAAGGGCTGGCCGATGCCGAGCCCCAGCCCAAGTACGGCCATGACCACGAACAGCAGCCCCGCCGGCATGGGGATCGCTGCCACGCCCAGCGCCACGGTGGACAGGACAAGGCTCACCACCAGCAGCCTCATCCGGCCGATCCTGCGGGACACCCGGCCCAGCAGGAGCCGGGAAACCATGGAGAAGACGGCGCGGACGGTCAGCATGGCGCCGACCGTTGCCGCGGTGTACCCGCGGTCAGCACCGAGCGCGGGGAGGTAGACCACGGTCAGGTCCACCACCGCCAGGACGGTAGCACTGGTGGCCAGTGCCCGGGCGACGCCGGGGGCCTTCAGCAGTGACACGGCGCTGCCCTTGCCCACAGCCGCCACGGCCTTCTTCTGCCCACCGCTGACCTGGGCCGACACAAGGAAAGTGGTGGCAAACAGCACCAGGCCCATGACGACGGAGAGCAGGAAGATCGCCTGCGTATCGGGACGCACCGAGGCCCCTCCCACCAGCGAAATCGCCAGAGGCCCGAGCGCCTGCCCCAGGGAAGCGGCGAAGGTCAGGTAGCCGAAGGCGGAGTCCATCCGGGATGAGGCCGCATTGTTGGCCACCACCGCCTGCTGCCCCACCACGCACGCCAGCTGCCCTGCGCCCAGCAGCGCGGTGCCGACGACCAGTGCGGTGATCGATGAACCCCACAGCAGCAGGAAGGCGGAGCAGCCAAGGACGACGGCGGACCCGGCGGCCATGAGCCGACGCTCACCCAGGCGGTCCACCAGGGCGCCCGTGGGGACGGCGAGCAACAGGGGAAAGACGGCGTAGCTGGCCGCCAGCAGGCCGAGGGCGAACCCCGGGACGTCCAGCTCGAGCGCGCGGTACGTGGCGGCTGGCCGGACCAGGAAGGTGACGGCCTGTATCAGGGCGGAATGGATGAGGAGGGCCGTGGCCGAGCGGCGCCCGAGTTCACCGATCATGAACTGGCCACGCTGTTGCTGTCCGCGGTGTTGCCGGACATGGCACGGACCGCAGCATCGCGCGCGCCCATGACGTGGTCGAAGGCCAGTTTGGCGGCCCTTTCCGGGTCGCCGGCGGCCAGGGCTTCGACCAGGGACCGGTGCTGGGCCAGGGCCTGGTCCCTGCGCTCCTGGGTGCTGTTGGTGAAGTGCCGGTACCGCTCCATGTGGCTGGAAATCTGCTCGTGGAAGCGGCGGGCCCAGGAGTTTCCGGCGATCGCGGCGACCTTTGCGTGCAGCGCCATGCCCTGCCTCATGGCCTCGTCGGCAAATTTGACCAGGGCGGTGTTGCGTTCGAGGATTCCTTCAAGTGCTTCGATGTCCGCCGGCGTCGCTTTGATGCAGGCGCTGCGCGCCATGAGGGATTCCATCGCCGCGCGGACCTCGTAGAGTTCTGAAATCGCTGCCTCATCCAGCCCGGGTACCAGCACTCCGCCCGTGGGCTGCTGCTCCAGGAGGCCCTCCGATATCAGACGCCGGATGGCCTCGCGCAGCGGCGTGCGGCTGACCTGCAGCGCCGCCGCCATGGCAGGTTCGTAAATCCGCTCCCCCGGCTTCAGTTCCAGGCTCAGGATCTTGCGCTTCAGTTCGGCGTAGACAACGTGTGCGCCCGTGTTCCGGGTGCGTGCTTCCGGCATGATGTACCTCCGGAGCCATCATACTTGTATACATATATACAGGTAGCCACCGTGCACGCACCAAAGGAACGGGACAGCAATGCTGTCCCGTTCCTTTGTGGCTCTCCCTAACCTGTTAGGCGCCAGCGCCCGCCTTCTGCACCTCGAGGTCCGCAAGCGACTTGCCCTTGGTGTCCGGGGACATCAAGGTGGCCACCGCCGAGACGAGGCAGATGCCGAGCGTGGTCAGGCCAATGGTCAGTGGAACGTTGCTGGAGCCCGGAGGCGCGATCGCAGTGAAGATGCTCGGGAAGAACGACGCGATCATGAGCCCGATGTTTTGCGACACCGCGAAGCCGGTCACGCGGATGCGCATGGGGAACTGCTCCTGGAAGAACGTGGCGAAGGTGGCGTTCCACATCTGGAAGAAGATGCCCTGCACGACCACGACGCAGGCGAAGACGAGTGGCAGGCTCCCCTGCTCGATGGCCCACAGGTACCCGCCTACCAGCAGGCCGCCGACGACGCCGCCGCCAGCCATGAGCGTGCGCCGGCCGATCCTGTCGGACAGCGCACCGAACAGGGGGATCGTCACGACGGCCGCGATGTTGGCCACCAGGGTGACCCAGAGGAACTCGCTGCTGGAGAAGCCGTTGCCGTAGCCCTTCTGGGTGGCGTAGGAGACACCGAAAATGAGGGTCGCCATGCCGATGACGTTCGTGAAGGTCATCAGGATGCAGCGGACCAGGACGCCGGGACGCGTCCGGAGGAGGTCGACGAGCGGGAAGCGGCGTGTGGCTTGGGCGGTCCCGGACTGTGCCACGTAGGCGGGCGGCTCCTGCACACGGCGCCGGATGAAGTACCCGGCCAAGATCACGACGGCGCTGAGCAGGAACGGGATGCGCCATCCCCAGGTGCCGAACTGGTCGGCCGGAAGAATGGCGGCGAGCGGGAGCAGGACGGCGGTGGCCAGGATCGACCCCACCTGGGTGCCCTGCAGGCTGAAGCTCGCGAAGAAGCCGCGCCGGGCGTCGGGCGAGTGCTCAACGATCATCGCGCTGGCGCCGCCAAGCTCGCCGGCAACGGCGAAGCCCTGGATCAGGCGGAGGATCACCAGGAGCGCGGGGGCGAGAATGCCCACCTGCCCATAGGTGGGCAGGAATCCGACCGCGAAGGTGGCAAAGCCCATGAGGAGCATGGCGAACACGAGCACCTTCTTGCGCCCGTGCCGGTCACCATAGGCACCCAGGACGACGGCGCCGACCGGCCGGGATACGTAGCCGACGGCGTAGGTGGCCAGAGAGGCGATGATACCGACGGTGGGGTTCTCCGACGGGAAGAAGATGGCGGGGAAGATCAGCGTCGCGGCGAGCGAGTACAGCGCAAAGTCGTAGTACTCAAGGGCGCTGCCGATCCAGCCGCTCATCGCAGCCTTCCTCGGATCCCGCGAACCGGTGCCCGCTTCCCGGCGGGCCGGGATGCGGGGTGTGGTGGTGCTCATGTGCTTGTGTCCTTCGTCTTCATTGGCAAGGAACCGGAACCGCTGGTTCAGCAGCGTTCGAGGCTACGTCTGCGCCCACATGGCCCGGGGCAGGCCGGGAGCGTCAGCTCTTGAATCGATTCATCAAATATAGAAGGTGACGTGCATTACGTCAATGGGCAAGCGCTATCCCGGAGGCTGGCACTCACGTGCCCCTCCCCAGGGCAGGGAAGATTCTGTACCCTAGTCATACGGAGGGGAGTATCCCCCACTCCAGCCCATCGTCAGTACGAAGGCCCCTGAGCCTTCCGGTGGGCGGGCCAGTCGATGGCCGGGAGAGACCTCCAGTTGGTAGTTACTGACTGGAAGCAGGTGCCCCCTTGAACGTCCCCCTTTGGATGTGGTTCGCAGTCATCGGATTCATCCTCCTGATGCTTACCCTCGACCTTCTCGCCCACCGGCGTGCACACGTCATCACCGTACGCGAGGCCGCAGCATGGTCTGCAGTCTGGGTGCTCTTCGGAGTCGCCTTCGGCGGTCTTGTCTGGAGCCTCTACGGCGCTGAATTCGGGCAGCAGTACTTCGCCGGATACCTCATTGAGAAGTCGCTTGCCGTGGACAATGTCTTTGTCTGGGCCATCATCTTCACGTTCTTTGCCGTTCCCCGCGAGTACCAGCACAGGGTCCTCTTCTTCGGCGTACTGGGGGCGCTGGTGTTCCGCGGCCTGTTCATCGCGGCCGGCGCAGCCATCATCGCCAGCGCCGACTGGGTTCTTTACCTGTTCGCGGCGTTCCTGCTTTTCACCGGGTACCGGATGCTCAGGCAGCGGGACGAGCACATCGACCCGGCGAAATCACGGGCGCTGCGGCTGTTCCGGCGGCACGTTCCCATGACTGACGCTTTCCACGGCCAGCGTTTCCTCGTCCGGAAGAACGGCGCGCTGCTGGCTACTCCCCTGCTGGCGGTCCTGGTGCTGGTGGAGGTCACGGACATCATCTTTGCCGTCGACTCGATTCCTGCCATCTTTGCGGTCACGGACGAGGTCTTCCTGGTCTTCACCGCCAACGCGTTCGCGATCCTCGGTCTGCGGGCCATGTACTTCCTGCTGGCGGACCTCATCCACCGGTTCGTGTACCTGAAAGCCGGCCTGGCGCTGGTGCTGATCTGGGTGGGCGTGAAAATGGCCCTGAAGATTGAGGTCTACTACATCCCGACGCCGGTTTCCCTCGCGGTCATCACCGCAATCCTGGGCATTTCCATCGGCGCGAGCCTCCTCGCCACGCGGCGCGCGGGCAGCCGCCCCGAGGTGCCGGCGCCCGCAGTTCCGCCGTTCCGGAATGCCACCGCAGAGGAACTCGAGTCGCTGCAGCCCCTGTGGCGCAAGGCAGGCAGCAATGACGGGGCATCGGCCGCGGAGAAGTCCATGAAGTGACGCCCGGGCTGTCCGGGCGGGCGGCCCCGCCCGGACAGCCCCTGCGGAATGTCGGAGGTCCGTCCTAGACTCGTGCCATGAGCGACAGCAACCAGGAAACACTCGGCAGCCCTACCCCTGAGCCGGACGCAGGACTCAACCGCGACCCGGAAGACTGGGTTACCGGCGATGAGCCGATGACGGCGGCGCAGCGCAGCTACCTTGACACGCTGGCCCGGGAGGCAGGGGAGGAACTTCCCGCGGACCTCAGCAAGGCGGAGGCATCAAAGCACATCGACCGGCTGCAACAGCGCAGCGGGCGGGTGTCCGGGGAAGGTAACAGCTCCGGCAGTTAGGCCGGAAGCAGCGGCCTACCAGGCCTGGTGTTCGCGGGTGAGACCGAAGGGCACAGCGTCGCTGAGGTCCACCGTGAACTTGTTGGCGCCGTGGCGGGTCACCAGGATGCCATGGCGCTTGCCGATCAGGGCGTGGGCTTTGGCGGCGGAGACGGCGGCGTCGAGCTCGCTGTCCATGCTTTGGCGATCGGATACGGTGAGGGTCAGCGGAAAATTCATGGTCTTGCCTTGTTTCTTTCAGGGGTGGGTGGGCAGTACGCCGCCACGCGCTCCCCCTGGCTGCTTAGGCGGTAAGGCATTTCAGTGCCTCGGACCATGGTGCCTGAGCATTTAAGGGCCAGCAACTTTAGATAAAAACCGCAGGTCAGCGTCGGGCGCCTTCACTTTGTCCTGTCAATTACGGGCGGTTAGGCGCCGTCAATTAGAGTTGAACAGGGAGCGGAAGCCGATATGCCGGCCCTCCAATGCCCCTGCAAACCCGCTTCGCGGCATGACCTGAGCCATTTGCGCGCCCGCTGACTGTGCAACGACCTGACAAGGATTCCGCCATCTCCACCGACGCTTTCTTCGGCAATCTGACCCGGATCCGCAACGTCATCCTCCCCAACAAGGTACGTGGCGCACTGAACACCGGGCGCGGCCTGCTGGGCGGCTTCATCGTGGTGCACCTCGTCTTCCTCATTTTTGCGGCGTCGCTCTCCCTGCGCGGCGAGGCCTTCAGCGACACGTTCATCTACCGCGACTGGGCCATGGCCGGCTTCAATGATGCGAACCTCCGGGGCGGCCCCAGCCCCTGGGTCTACCCCATCCTGGCGCTGATCCCGATGGCCATCGCGGGACTGGCCGGCCCGGGACCGTTCTTCTTCCTCTGGGTCCTCATGACCACGCTCCTCAACGGCTGGGCGCTGCTGAAGCTGACGGAACGCGGCCGGAACGCCAACGCCATCCCCGCCGGCTGGTGGTGGCTTGCCTTCACCTTCCTGATGGGCTGGCTGGGATTCGCCCGCGTGGACGGCCTGACCGCCCCGCTGGTCCTGGTGGCCCTGGCCTACGGCGTGGGACGCCCCTTCATCGCCTCCGTCCTGCTCGCCATCGGCACTTGGGTGAAGGTCTGGCCTGCGGCCATCATGCTGGCCCTCTTCGCCGTCGTGAAGAACCGGCTGCTGGTGGTGTTGGCAGGAATCGCGACGACGGCGGGCGTCGTCGCGCTGGCAGCGGCACTGGGCAGCGTCCCCAAGCTGTTGAATTTCCTCACGCAGCAGGGCGACCGCGGCATGCAGCTTGAGGCTACCTTCACCACCCCTTGGCTCTGGCTTTCCGTCCTGAACGTGGGCGGCTCCCGGATGTACATGAACACGGACATCAACTCCATGCAGGTGGACGGTCCCGGCACGGCGACCATGTCGGTCCTGATGCAGCCGCTGCTGGTCCTGGCCGCCCTGCTGGTGGCCGGGCTGACCTTCTGGGCGCTGCACAACGGCAAGCAGCACAAGGTGGCCGGCGGCGTGGACCGCACCGAGCTGCTCCTGGCCGGCGCCCTGACCCTGGCCACCGCGTTCGTGGTCTTCAACAAGGTTGGCTCCCCCCAGTTCATGGTGTGGCTTGGCCCCGCCGTGGCCGTGGGGCTGGCTCACAGCTGGCGTGAATGGCGCGTACCAGCGCTGATGCTGATCGCCATCGCCGTGGCCACGTACTTCATCTACCCGCTGTTCTACGACGCCCTCAGCCACAACAACCCGTGGATGGCGCTGGTGCTGACCATCCGCAACGTCCTGCTGGTGGTGCTGTTCCTGTGGAGCGTCCGGCGCCTGTACTCGCTGGGCAAGAAGACCGCCGCTCCCGCCCCCGCGCTCAAGGAGTCCTGAGATTTCCACGAGGTTCTTTGACCGCCTGGTGACGGTCCGTACCAAACTGCTCCCGGCAAAAGTGGTGGACTGGTTTGCCCGCCCGTCCAGCGTCTGGTGGGGCTTCGCCGTCGTCCATCTGTACTTCCTGGGCTGGATGGCCTCCTTCTTCCTGAACGGCGACACGTTCAGCGACACCGAGCAGTACCGGCAGTGGGCCACGGCCGGCTACAACCCGGCGGACCTGACCGGCAAGATCAGCCCCTGGGTCTACCCGGTGCTGGCGCAGATCCCCATCTTCCTCGCGAACATCGCCGGGCCCAGCCTCTACCTGCTGGTCTGGTTCCTGATCATTACCGCGCTCAACGCCGTCGGCCTGCTCTACCTGACCCGGGGCCCGCGAAAGGTAGCGGGCGTTGCACCGGCCTGGTGGTGGCTGTTCTTCACCGTCTTCATGGGCTACCTCAGCTTCGCCCGCGTGGAGGGCATCACCGCCCCGATCGTACTGATCGCGCTGCTGTACGCCGCCGAGCGGCCCGTGGTGGCCGGCACCCTGCTGAGCATCGCCACCTGGATCAAGGTGTGGCCCGCCGCGGTCCTGGTGCCCATCGTCATTGCCAGCCACCGGCGCATCCAGGTGGTGCTCGCTGGGGCGGCCGTCACCGCCGTCGTGGCCCTGGGCACGTGGCTGTCCGGCGGCCTGCCGCACATCATGGACTTCCTGCTGAACCAGGGCGAGCGCGGCATGCAGCTTGAGGCCACGTTCTCCACCCCCTGGGTGTGGCTGAGCGTGTTCCACATCGCGGGCTCGAAGATGGCGGACAACACGGCCATCAACTCCACCGAGGTGTACGGTCCGGGCGCCAGCACCGCCGCATTCCTGATGCAGCCGCTGCTGGTCCTCGCCGCTGCCATTGCGGCCTTCCTGCTGTTCCGGGCGATGCGCCGCGGAGCCGAGCGCGAGGAACTCTTCCTCGAAGGTGCCCTGATGATGGTCACCGCGTTCATCGTGTTCAACAAGGTGGGCTCGCCGCAGTTCATTATCTGGCTTGCGCCGGTGATTATCGCCGGCCTCACGCACGACTGGGAACGCTGGAAGGTCCCGGCGGCCCTGCTGATGGGCATCGCGATGACCACGTTCGTGATCTACCCGCTGTTCTACACCCCGCTCATCCATGCCCACCCGGTCATGGCCGCCATCCTGACCACCCGCAATGTCCTGCTGGTGGTGCTGCTCTGGTGGTCGGTGAAGCGAACGGCGGAGCTGGGCCGGAAGGCGCCGGCGCAGGTTCCGGCGGGAGCCTAGCGGCTGTCGGAGCGGTCGACGGCGGACGGCGCGGCATCAGCGCGGCGCGCCGCATCTGCCCGGCGGGCCGCGGCGTGTTCCGCCGCCCAGCGCCAGCCCCTGCGGGCCAGGTCCAGCGGCTTGCCCTCGATGAGCAGCTTGCGGGTGTGCACGTCAAGGACCAGCAGGTAGAACGTGAACGCCAGGGCGGTGAAGAACGCCAAGGAGGACGCGTCCACCGGCAGTTCCACAAAGGACCAGACGGAGAGCTGGTCCTGGGCTCCGAACACCACGAAGAACGTCACCCCCACGTACAGGGAACGGATCTGCCAGTCGTCCCGGATCCCGGTTACGGCCAGGAACGGCAGGAACCACAGGATGTACCAGGGCTGGATGATCGGTGAAAGCATCACGACGGCGGTGAACGCCAACGCCATGCGGCGCACCACGCGGGAGTAGTCGCCGCGGAACATCAGCAGCAGCACCAGCCCGATGGCCGTCCACTTCATGCCGGTGCGCAGCCACGTGGCAAGGGTCCCGCCGGGCAGGCCCAGGACGTTGGCCAGGACCTCCACCTGCTGGCCCAGGAAACCCGACGGCGAGTAGCCCGTGTAGCCGGGGGTCGGGTCCATGATCGCCCAGGTCCAGCCCATGCCCAGGTTGTATGGCACTCCGCTGAGCGCCAGGACGCCAAAGCTGATGCCCGCCGTCGCACCCCACATCAGGAACCTCCGCAGCCAGGAGGCCGACGGGCCGGCCCACATGAGGCCGATGAACGGCAGCAGCAGCACGGTGATGGGTTTGATGCCGATGGACGCCGTCACCAGGAGGATGCCCAGCAGATGCCGGCGCGTGGCCGCAGCGTAGACACCGGCGACGGCGAGTCCCACCATGAGTGCGTCGTTGTGCGCGCTGGCGATGAAGCTGATCAGGAACAGCGGGTTGGCCACGGAGATCCACAGCGCCCGTGCGCCGTTGATGCCATGCAGCTCCGCCAGCTTGGGGATAAAGATGATGCAGAGTACGACGCCGATTCCGGCCAGGAGGCGGAACAGCAGCACGGAAGCATCAGGCTGGGCGCCGGTGATCCCGACCACCGCCCTGGCCAGCCAGAGGAAGTACGGCCCGTACGGCGTCCGGGCTTCGGCCCAGGCGGGATCGGCCCCGAGTGAGAACCAGTTGCTCAGAGTGGAGATGCCCACCCGGTACGGGTCCTGGCCTTCCATCACCAGCCGGCCCTGGCCGGTGTAGGCATAGACGTCGCGGGAGAAGACGGGGACGCAGAACACGAGCGGCAGGGACCAGGCGGAAATGGCGACCACCACGTTGCGCAGCGACGACGCTCCCCAGTCTCCCAGCCGCTGGCCGAGGCGCAGCCAGGAGCGGATGAGCAGCATGGCACCTGCCGTCAGCAGGACGGTGGACACGGCCACTCCCCAGCCTTCGGTGCGGAGCGCAATCACTACCGGCTGGCGGATCATGGGCGACCCGTTGGCGATCCAGCCCGTACCGATGGAGCCGATGAACATCATCAGGGAGCCGATGAAGCCTTCGATGACGGCAACGTAGGCGCGGCGCTTGGCGGTTCCGGAGGTTTGCCCCGGCACGCCGGCCTGGCTCTCCGAAGTCCCGAGGTGTGACCCGCCTGCCGTCATGATGTTCGTCTGGTCCCCTACGTTGATACGGCGCTGGCTGGACCAGCACCCGGCCGCCCTGCGCAACCCGGCCATTTTATCAGCCGGCCTTCGAGCTGCCGGGGGCCGCGGCCGGGGCGCTGCCGTGTGAGGGTAGTGTTGCACATGCGGCAGGAGTCTCCGCTGCATTCTTGCTCCGCCCAACTGTCTCCCCTGGCAGGGCTGGACCCGTGCGCATCGTGGCGCGCAATAAACGTTGCCCACCGCTCTTCCTACCAGAGCCAAGTCCCTGGAGCCGCTCCATGGCCGTCGCCGACCCTCCCCGCCCCGTCCGGCAGCCCGCCACCGTCCTGACCGCACTGCGCTCTCCACGGCAGCTTTCCCGAGAGGTCTTCGCCGGGCTGGTCACCACCCTCGCCCTGGTCCCGGAAGTCATTTCGTTCTCGATCGTTGCCGGGGTGGATCCGATGGTGAGCCTGGTCGCCTCCATCGTGCTGGCCTTGGCCATGTCGGTCCTTGGCGGGCGGCCTGGCGTGGTGACCGCCGCGGCCGGTTCCGTGGCCCTCGTCATCGCCCCGCTCGTCCACGAACACGGCGTCGAGTACGTCCTGCCGACGGTGCTCCTTGCCGGCGTAATCCAGGTGGTGTTCGGTTTTGCCGGCCTTGCCCGCCTCATGCGGTTCATCCCGCGCTCGGTCATGATCGGCTTCGTCAATGCGCTGGGCGTGCTGATTTTCGTCGCGCAGGTGCCGCATGTGCTCAACGTTCCCTGGCTCGCCTACGTCCTGTTCGCTGCCACACTGGCGATCATCTTCGTCCTGCCGCGCTTCACCAGGGTGGTTCCGTCACCGCTGGTGGCGATCGTCGTCGTCACGGCCATCGCCATTATCGCCGGCCTGTCCGTCCCCAACGTCGCGGACGAAGGGCCGCTCACGGGCCGGATGCCCGGCATCACCCCGTTCCTGGTTCCCCTTGACCTCGCCACCTTCCAGCTGATCCTGCCCACTGCGCTGAGCGTGGCGTTCGTCGGCCTCATGGAAACGCTCCTCACGGCGAAACTCGTGGACGACATCACCGATACGCCGTCCCACAAGGGGCGCGAGTCCTGGGCCCTCGGAGTCTCGAACATCCTCGCCGGCTTCTACGGCGGCATCGCCGGCTGCGCCATGATCGGCCAAACCGTCCTCAACGTGAAGACCGGCCAGGCCCGCACCCGCCTGTCGACGGTCGTGGCCGGGCTGTTCCTGCTGGCCCTGGTGACGGGGCTGAGCTCGATCATGGGCCAGATTCCCATGGTTGCCTTGGCGGCGGTCATGATGGTGGTCGCCGTGACCACCGTCGACTGGCACAGCGTGAAGCCATCCACCCTGAAACGGATGCCCCTGCCGGAGACGATCGTCATGGTGGTCACGGTCGCCGTGGTGGTCCTCACCGGGAATCTCGCCTACGGCGTCCTGGTCGCCGTCGTCCTGGCCATGGTGCTGTTCGCACGCCGCGTGGCACACGTGATCACCGTCGACCGGACCCTGGCAGCCGACGGCGGGGGCGTCCGGTATGAGGTGGTGGGGCCGCTGTTCTTCGGCAGCAGCAATGACCTCGTGGAGCACTTCGCGTACGCTGACGACCCCGGCTCGGTGACGATCGACCTCAGCCGCGCCCAGATCTGGGACGCCTCGACCGTGGCCGCGCTCGACTCCATCGAAACCAAATACGCCAGCCATGGGGCGACGGTGGCGATCGAAGGCCTCGATGAGCGCAGCACCGGTTTCCACCGCCGCCTCACCGGCCACCTGGGCGCCTAAGCGACTGGCGGCACGGTAAAGGCGGGACCGCAGTGCGCGGTCCCGCCTCCTGCCGCACGGGCTAGGAGAAGCGCCCGGGCCGGAAGGTGGCCAGCATGGGGTGCTTCCTGCCGGTCAGAATCTCGCCGGCAAGCAGTTCGCCGGCGATAAGGCCCAGGGTTGCGCCAGAGTGCGTGAAGGCAACGAAGCAGCCGGGCGCCTGGCCCAGCTCGCCCAGGACCGGCTCGCCGTCGCCGGGAATCGGCTTGTAGCCCATCTTCCAGGAGGCGGGCTTCAGTTCGGGGTTGCCGGCCACCAGCTTGGACGCCTCATCGGCCAGTTCCTGCACCACTTCGTCAGGAATGGTGAAGGAGCCGTCGGCGTGCTCCGTGATGTGCTCCTCATACCAGTCGTGATCCAGCGCGAACGTGCCGCCCGGGTTGGGCCGCAGCGCAGCGCGCGGGGTGTTCATCACGGCAGTGACCTCGTGCTGCACTTGCTTGGTCACCACCAGCATGGACACCGGCGAACCATTGGGGATGTGCACACCCAGGGGTTCGACGACGGCGGGCGTCGCTGCGCCGCATGCCACCAGGACGGCGTCGGCCGGGTAGGTCCCGCCCGCCGCGGTCTCCACGCCCGTGGTGCGTCCGCCCTCCACCATCACGGAGGCCTTGCCGGCGTTGAGGACCAGTTCGCCGCCGCGGGCGTGGAATTCCTCCATCAGGAAGTCGATCAGGTCCGGCAGACTGACCCAGCCTTCGCCCGGGTTGAAGATGGCGTTCTCCGGGACGGCGCTGGAATCAATGCCGGGGGTGGTTGAGGTGATGTCTTCAGGGGCAAGCAGCCTGGAGTCGTAGCCAATGGACTTCTCATAGGCGTGCCGTGCCTTGGTCGCTTCGCTTTGGCCCGCGGCGTTCCACATGAGGCCGCCGCCGAACTGGAGCCATTCCCGGCTGGGATCGGAGGCGAAGAGCGTGCGGTAGCGGTCCACGCCGGCAACCCGGAGCTGGTGGTAAGGGGTGGACCGTTCGCCGGCGGAGTTGAGCCAGGACAGCGAGCGGCCGCTGGCTTCGCTGGCCAGGCCGCGCTCGGTCAGCAGGATCACGGAGGCTCCCTCGCGGAGCAGGTGTACGGCGGTGGAAACGCCCAGGATGCCGCCGCCGATGACGGCGACGCGCTTGGCAGGTGCTGCAGAGGACATGGTTCGTCCCTTTCTCTGGAAGATGGGTGGGTTCGGACGCAAACGGTGCGTCCTCGGAAAAAGATTCGGGGAGGGGCGTCAGGCCAGGGCGTGGAGGCCTTCGATGACCTTCAGTACCTCGAGTGGCCCGGCGGGGTCGACGGGCAGCGGGCCGTTCCCGCGGAGGGCGGATGCCAGCTGGACGTAGAACTTCGGGTAGTCGCCGCGTTCGGCGGGTACGGGCGCAGTGCGGCCGTCCACTCCCAGGAGCCCCCAAGACTCCTGGGAGTCCACGCCGTAAGCAGGGTCCGACGGCGGTATCCCGGCTGCGAGGGCAGGTTCCTGGCCGTCCAGTCCCCACTTGGTGTACCCGGCCTCGGATCCGAGGACGTGGAAACGCGGGCCCACCTGGGCGGCCATCCCGTTCATCCACAGCCGGGAGCGGACGCCGGACTCGTGCAGCAGTGAGACGAAGGCCTCGGTGTCGGCCGCGTCCGGATGTGGACCACGGTTGGCCGTCTCGCCGTAGCTCCGTTCCACCGGGCCGAACAGCTGGATGGCCTGGTCGATCAGGTGGGCTCCGAGGTCGTTGAGGATGCCGCCGCCTTCGGCGAGGGTCACCGTGTCCCGCCAGTTGCCGAAGCCCTCCGGCCGCCACCATTCGAACCGCGACTCGAAGCTCCGCACGTCCCCGAGGGCCCCGGAGGCCAGGACCTTTTGGAGGGTCAGGAAGTCGGCATCCCACCGGCGGTTCTGGAACACCGTAAGCTGCACCCCGCCGTCGGCCGCCCTGCTGACCAGTTCCTCACCCAGGGCGGATGTGGGCACGAAAGGCTTGTCCACCACCACGTGCAGTCCGTAGGCGATGGCCGTCGAGGCGAGCCCGTAGTGTGTGTGGGGCGGGGTGCCCAGGATGACCAGGTCCAGGTCTGCGGCGAGGGCGAAAAGTTCCTCATTGGTTCCGATAATCCGTGCCTGCGGGTAGAGCCGTGCCGCCTCCGCGGCGCGTTCGGGCCGGGCCGTGACGATGACGTCCAGCGAGAACTCCGGGTTGGCTGCGATCAGCGGCGCGTGGAAGACCTTGCCGGAGATGCCGAAGCCGACGACGGCGGTCCGGATGGGTGCCGCTGTAACCGTTCCCATCAGAGCACCTCGGAGAGGAAGCGCTGGAGGCGTTCACTGCGGGGGTTGTCGAAGAGCCGGGCGGGGGTGCCCGCTTCGACGACTTCGCCTTCGTTCATGAAGACCACCTGGTCGGCGACTTTGCGGGCGAAGCCCATTTCGTGGGTGACCACCACCATGGTCATGCCGCGGCGGCCCAAGCCTGCCATGAGGTTCAGGACGCCTTTGACGAGTTCGGGGTCCAGTGCGCTGGTGGCTTCATCGAAGAGCATGACTTCCGGTTCCATGGCCAGGGCGCGGGCGATGGCAACGCGCTGCTGCTGGCCGCCGGACAGGTCGCGGGGGCGGTGGTCGGCGCGTTCGGCCAGCCCTACTTCGGCAAGGCGCTGGCGGGCTTTGGCCATGGCCTGGGATTTCGGCATTCCCTTCACGGCCCAGAGTGCCAGGGCCACGTTTTCTTCGGCGGTGTGGTCCGGGAAAAGGTTGAAGTGCTGGAAGACCATGCCGATGCGGGTGCGCAGGGTGTCCGGGTTGGTGCCCAGGGTACTGTCGCCGGCCAGCAGCACGTCGCCGCTTTGCGGTTCATGCAGCCTGTTGATGCCGCGCAGCAAGGTGGACTTCCCGGATCCCGAGGGTCCGATGATGCAGGTGGTGGTGCCCGGAGCCACTGTGAGGCTCACGTTGCGCAGAACCTTGATGTCGCCGTAGGCCATGGTGAGGTTACGCAGTTCCAGGCTTGAGCCGTGGAACGTCTTGTGGTCCGACTGCGTAGCGCTGATGTTTTTAGTGGGCGTGTTCATGTGTTGCTCCCGGTGGTCAGCGGCGAGGCCGCGTCCAGTTCCTTGACTTCCTTCAGGCCGCTCGTGGGCGGTGCGGGGCGGCGGCGGCCGGTGCGGAACTTGTTGTCGAAGTGGTTCACGAGGTGGGTCAGCGGGACGGTGATCACCAGGTAAAGGACGCCGGCAGCCACCAGGGGTGAGAGGTTGCCGGAGAGGACGGCGGCATCCTGGCCTACGCGGAAGAGTTCGCGTTCGGTGACCAGCAGGCCCAGGAAGTAGACCAGCGAGGAGTCCTTGACGATGGCGATGAACTGGTTCACCAGGGCCGGAAGCACCCGGCGGACGCCCTGCGGCACCACCACCAGCGCCATGGACTTGGCGTAGCTCATGCCCAGTGCACGGCAGGCCTCGCCCTGGCCCTTGTCCACGCTGAGGATGCCGGCGCGGAAGATTTCGCCGATGTAGGCGCTGGCGATCAGGCTCAGCGCGATGATCCCGAGCGGGTAGGGCGACGGGCCGAAGATTGACTGGCTGAGGCGGGCGAAACCCTGCCCGATCAGCAGAATGGTAAGGATGGCGGGCAGGCCGCGGAAGAGGTCGGTGTAGATCCGGGCCGGTACCCGCAGCCATGTGGACGGGGAGATGCCCATGACGGCCACCACCATTCCGAGCACCGTGCCAAGGACGGTGGCGGCGATGGAGATGATCAGCGTGTTCAGCAGGCCGACCGTCAGGAGTTGGGGCAGGACCTCGGCCATCGCGCCGAAGTCGAAGAAGGTACGGATGATGGTGTTGAGCCAGTCCATGGTTGCTCTCAGACGTTGTGTGTTGTGGAATGCCGGGCGGGTGCGCAGTGCGGCCCGCCCGGCTGTGCACCCGAAGGCTTATGCGCCGGGCTTACGTGCCGGCTTACTTGTTCGGCGCCGGCGAGGCAGACGCGGAGGCGCCCTGTTCGGCCTTGGGCAGGTACTGCTCGGGCATCGGGGAGCCCGGGAACCACTTCTGGTAGAGCTTCTTCCACGTGCCGTCCTCCATGGCTGCGGCGAGGCCCTTGTTCAGGGCTTCCTTGAACGCCGTCTTGCCCTTGGCCACAGCGAAGCCGGCGGGTGCGTCGAAGGACGGGATGTCCGCGGCGCTGACCAGGCCGTGCTGCTCCTCGTAGGCCTTGGCGGCCTCGTAGTCCAGGAAGTGGGCGTCAACGGTTCCGCTGTTGACCGCCGCGATGGCAGTGTTGTTGTCCGGGAAGCGGACCAGGCTGGCCGACGTGAAGTTCTTGACCGCGTAGGCCTCCTGGAGGGTCCCCTGGACGACGCCCAGGCGCTTTCCAGCCAGCCCGTCGGCACTGGTGATGCCCGAGGTTTTGGTGGTGATGACCGTCAGGTAGCCCGCGAGGTAGCCGTCAGAGAAGTCCACGGTTTCCTTGCGCTTGTCCGTAATGCCGATCGCCGCGACGCCGGCATCGAACTGCCCGTTGGCAACTGCGGCAAGGAGGCCTGAGAAGTCCTGACCGGTGAAGACGACATTGTCCACGCCGGCCCGGTGGGCCACATCCTTGAAGAGTTCGACGTCGAAGCCGGTGAAGTTACCCGAGGCGTCGGCGAACGTGTACGGCTTTGAGTCGCCCAGGCTGGCCACCCGGATGGTGCCCGGCTGGATCAGGCCGTACGGGTTGTTTTCCGTGCTGGAGGCCGCGGAGGTGGAGCCGCAGCCGGAAAGCGCCAGTACCGCCGCTATTGCTGCCGCCGCGATTCCTGCCGGTCGGAAATTCTTTTTCTTCACAGCGTTGTCCAATCGTTGGGAGGGAGGCGGTGCTGTCATGGCCGCCGAAGAAAGTCGCCGATGCTCTTGTTGAGTCCGGTCTCACACCCTAGGATTGAGACCGGACTCACATCGATGGATAGAAATGTAGCCGAAGTCACAGGGGCCGTCAACAGCCCTTCGAAAGGTGAAGATGAAGGCTGAAGGAGCACGACGTCGGGACGTAACCGTTGCCGACGTCGCAAAGGCCGCCCAGGTCTCCAAGGCCCAGGCCGCACGCGCACTGGGCAATTACGGAGCAGTCAGCGACGAGGTGCGCGAACGCGTCCTTGCCGCGGCGGAGTCGCTTTCGTACCGGCCCAATGAGCTCGCCCGCAGCATGAACACGGGGAAGTCCCACACCATCGGAGTCGTGGTTGGCGATATCGAGAACCCGCACTTTGGCCTTGCTACCCGCGGGATCACGGACACCGCGAAGAAGGCCGGCTACAACGTCATCCTGGTCAATACCGACGAGGACCGCACTGCGGAGGTGGACGCCGTCCGGGTCCTGCTGGACAAACGCGTGGACGGGCTCATAGTTGCCCCGGCGTCATCCTTGGATACCGGTCACCTCCAAGAGGTGCACCGGTCCGGACGGCCCTTAGTCTTCATCGACCGCACCGCCGGGGAAATGCCTGTGGAGACCATGGCCGTGGACATGGCAAGGATTTCGCGGGAAGCAACGCAGTACCTGCTCGACGCCGGACACCGGCGGATCGCCTTCATTTCGACGCTGCGGACGGACGCTCCCTACACGCCGGGGATGACCCTGGAGTCATCCCAGATAGCCGACCGCATCGAGGGGATGCGGCAAGCATTCCTGGAGTCCGGGCTGCCGTTCCCGGAGGACCTTGTCAGGCTGAACGCCGGCGACGAAGACTCCATCCGCAGCATCACCCGTGAAGTGCTGCGCGGCCCGGGGCATGCCACGGCCGTGGTGGCTTCCGATGGCCTGATCGCACTCAGCGTGGTGGAGGCAATCCAGGAGCTCGGCCTGTCCATTCCAGCGGATGTTTCATTCCTGATGTACGACGACTTCGCCTGGACCAGGCTCACAACCCCGCCCCTTACCGTCATCGCCCAGCCCGTCTACAACATGGGCGTGGCCGCGGCCAAGGCGTTGATCCGCCAAATGGAAGGGCAGCCACCTGCCGCTCCCGCGCAGTTCACCGCCACCCTGGTGCGGCGGGGGTCGGTGGGGCCGTGCCGGGAAGCGACAGAGATCCCCCGGAACCGGCGGCTGGGTGCCAGGCCCAATTGACCACCGGGCCGTCGTACGGCCTAGCCGCGCCGGGCGGGCTTGTCGAAGCGCCACCCCTCGGACCTTAGCTCGGGAATGATCTGGTCAACTGCCTCTATGGTCTGCGTCCGGTCCCCGCCGCCGTCGTGAAGCAGGACAACTCCCCCGGGGGTGATGCCTTCCCGCAGGCGGCGCACCAGCTCCGCGGTTCCCGGCGGTTCCCAGTCGCCGACCGCTGTAGCCCAGCCGAGGGGTTGCATGCCCATCGCGGCCGCCACCTCGGGCGTCCGGCCCCAGCTGCCGTACGGGGCCCGGAAGTATTTGATGTCAGCGCCGGGGACAGCCTCGCGGATGACCGCGCTGGTTTCTTCGAGATCCGCCCTGATGGCCTCGGGACTCCACGTCGCCATGTCGTCGTGATGCATGGTGTGGTTGCACAGCAGATGGCCCGCGTCGGCAATCATGCGGACGATTTCCGGATGCTGCTTCACATGGTCTCCCCAAAGGCAAAAAGTTGCTTTGACGTGGTGCTTTTGGAGAACAGCCAAGAGCTTGGGCGTGTTAATCGGGTCGGGACCGTCGTCAAAGGTCAGGCTCAGGTACTTGCCCTCGTGCCTGGTGGAATCAACGATTGCTGCTGTTGCCTGGTCCGCGTGGGCGGGTGCAGACGCGGAAAGGCTTCCAGGGACGGCTGAACCAAGAGCCAGCACGGTTGCGGCCAGGGGCAATGCTACTTTTCGCGGCATGCGCGGGCGGGCTGGGAAGTCCATGGCATTCCTTCTTGTCGTTTCGGCTTTCAAAGAGTGCCAAAGGCGTCTTACGGCAGCACCACTGCGCTATCGGACTGGCTTTGTTCGGCCGGTTCGGGCGCGTGGACGCATTGCGCCGCAGCGGGGAGTCGGGTCCAATAGCTGAAAATCGCGTTCTGGTATTTCCGGTAATTTCCGGAATGCGCTCAGCCTAGGGGCGGGCCCGCGACGCGTCAAGGGTAGGCCGCGAAACACCATCGCCCCGACGTGCGGCAGGGATCAGCCCAAGCGCGGCGCAGTGGTACTTTCCCTGAGGACAAGCTTGGTGGCCAATTCCAGCCGGGGACTTTCTACCGCTTCGCCCTGCACCATCCGAAGCAGCGTCCGCGCCGCCACTTTGCCCATGTCCGCGAGCGGTTGCCGGACTGTCGTGAGCGGAGGAGAGGCCCATCGAGCTTCTGGAAGGTCGTCGAAGCCCACAACGCTGATGTCCTCAGGAACCCTCAGACCCTTCTTGCGCACTGCCTCATACACGCCCAATGCCATCTGGTCGCTGGCCGCGAAGACAGCTGTCGGTGGGCTGGCAAGCTCCAGCAGCGTGCGGCCGGCGCGGAACCCGGACTCATAGTCGAAGTCGCCCTCCACTACCAAGGCGGAATCGAAGGCAATACCGGCAGCATCAAGGCCCGCCCGGTAGCCGTCAAGGCGCGCGCGGCTGCACCACAGCCCGGGTACCCCTGCCACGAAACCTATCCGCTGATGGCCAAGGCTGGTCAAGTGTTCAGTTGCCCCCACCGCTCCCGTCCAGTTCGTGGCGCCGATGGTCGGGACGTCCAGGTCAGGGACACCGGCAGGGTCGATCACCACCGCCGGAACGTCGAGCCGCTCGAGTTCGGCGCGCAATGACGAGTCGAGGTCCGTTGTGACCAGGATTGCGCCGTCGCTCGCCCTGGCACTGACGTTATCCAGCCACTGCCGCGTCGGGGTGGGGCTGGCGCTGCGGTGGATTGCTGAGACGACGGTGGAGGCACCGGCCTCGTTGACGGCTTCCTCCACGCCGCGGATGATCTCCACGGCCCAAGGGCTGTCCAAGTCATTGAACACGAGGTCGATAAGGCCTGACCGCATCGAGGGCCGGGCGCCCCGCCGCTGGTAGCCATGGTCGCGCAGCAGCGCTTCCACCCGTTCACGGGTACGTGGGGAGACATCGCCGCGGCCGTTGAGTACGCGAGACACAGTGGGGACAGAGACGCCGGCCTCGGCGGCAATGGCCGAGATCGTCACTGCCGGGCGCTGGGTCTCGTGCACGCATTCCTCCTGGTTTCGCTGCAAGTATAGGTTCCCGCAACCGCGGCCTGCTGGCGAAACTTTTGTCGAAACCCTTGACGCGTCCTCCGAAAGCTTCCTAGTCTACAACCACCCGCTTCCGGAAAGTTCCGGAAACTTTAGGTGCGACTCAGCGCACCACTCACTTGTACCTCAAAGGAGAGATCTCGATGAAGGTCGCCAAGACTGTCGCCGCTGCCATCATGGCGTCGGCGTTCGTCCTCCCCACTGGACTGCCTGCAGTCGCGGGGGACAATGACAAGCCGCAGCCCCCAGGCCTGGCCAAGCAGGACACGCTGCGCTGGGCAGCCCCGAAGGACGTTCGGATCGGCACCGCAGTTGCCGGCGGCGGCCATCACGAAAACATGCCGTACCCCAACCCGTTTACCTTTGACCAGCAGTACCGCAACGTCCTGGCTTCAGAGTTCAGCTCCGTATCCCCGGAAAACCAGGCCAAATGGGAATTCATCCACCCGCAGCGCGACCAATACCGTTTCGCCGAGATGGACGCGATCGTCGAGTTCGCGCAGCAGAACGGCCAAGTGGTGCGTGGCCATACGCTGTTCTGGCATAGCCAGAACCCTGCCTGGCTGGAGCAGGGCAACTTCAGCAAGGACGAGCTGCGCTCGATCCTGAAGGACCACATCACCACCGTTGTAGGACGCTACGCGGGCAAGATCCAGCAGTGGGACGTGGCGAATGAGATCCTCAACGGGGACGGGAGCCTCCGGACCACGGACAACATCTGGATCCGTGAACTTGGACCGGGGATCATCGCCGACGCTTTCCGGTGGGCCCACGAAGCCGACCCGGCCGCGAAACTTTTTTTCAATGACTATGGCGTGGAAAGCATCAACCCCAAGAGCACTGCCTACGTTGGGCTTATTTCAAAGCTCCTGGCGGAAGGGGTGCAGGTTGATGGCTTCGCCGTGCAGGGCCACCTCAGCACGCAGTACGGCTTCCCCGCCGACATGCAGGCAAATCTCCAGCGCTTCGATGACCTCGGCCTGGAGACCGCAGTAACTGAGATCGATGTCCGTATGAACATTGCTGCAGGGACCAAACCGACTGAGGCGCAGCTGGCCAAGCAGGCCAGCTACTACCAAAGGGCGCTGGAGGCATGCCTGGGCGTCGAGGACTGCAGGTCCTTCACCATCTGGGGCTTCAACGACAAGTACTCATGGGTCCCTGTCTTCTTCACCGGCCAGGGCGAGGCAACCGTGATGTGGGAGGACTACACCCGTAAGCCCTCGTACTTTGCACTGCAGTCCACGCTCCTGAAGGCAAACCCGGGCGGAGAAGCGCGGGACAGCCATCACCCCGCATACCAGCAGTAGCACCGGCAGCATTGCCAGCGGCGGCCTGGAACCATGTGAGTCCAGGCCGCCGCTGCTGTGTTCCGCCAACGCGCTTGAGTGGCAGATCCCCACGTCAGCGCAAAAAACCTGCCGTGGACCCAACCCCGTCACCCGCCGGCCGGATTGCCGTCACAGGCTCAAGGTCGAAGTAGGACCGCGCATCCGGCGGGCGGATGTCGGCAACCGCGTCACTGAAGATCCGCATCGGGTGCGGGGTGTAGGGGTGCTCGGCTATGGCCTCGAAGTCGAGTTCGATGCCCAGGCCCGGGCCTTCCGGGATGAGGATGTCGCCCTCCTCCGTCAGCTGGAGAAGTTCGGTGGAGATCTCACTCCGCCAAGGCACGTCCGTTGCCATGATCTCCAAGTACCGGAAATTCGGCAGCGCAGCGCCCAACTGCAGAGTTGCCGCGGTACTGAGCGGCCCACTCGGGTTGTGCGGTGCGAACGGGACGTAATGGGCCGCGGCAAGCGTGGAGATGAACGAAAGTTCCAGCAGGCCGCCGGCGTGCGTGACATCGGGCTGGATATAGTCCACTGCCTTGCGCGCCAAGGCGGGAATGAAGGTGTTCCGTCCCATCCAGCGCTCTCCCGCGGCGATCGCAACAGGGGATTTGGAGCGGACCTCAATGAGCGCATCAAGGCTGTCCGGCGGGCAGGGCTCTTCGAAAAATACCGGCTGGAACTGTTCGATCCCGCGGGCTACCCGGATGGCGGTCGGGACATCGAACCGGCCATGCCCCTCGATGAAAAGCTCCACATCGTCGCCCACGGCCTCCCGCACAGCGGCCACGGGCTCAAGCATGCGCCGAAGGTCTCCTGGCCCCAAAGTGAGGTCTGCAGCTTCGAACGGGTCCCACTTCAGTCCGCGGAAGCCTTGGGCGACTGTTTGTACAGCTGCCTGGGCAAATTCTTCAGGCGTCTTGGCTCCGGAGAACCAGCCGTTGGCGTAGGCGCGGACCCTGTCGCGGACCTGTCCCCCAAGCATGCGGTGGACCGGCACCCCCAGAGCGCGGGCCGAAACATCCCACATCGCCATCTCCAGTGCACTGAGCGCTGTCAACGACACCGGCCCGCCCCGCCAGTAGGCATCCCTGTTGAGTTCATAGATCGTTTGACTGATCCTGGTCGGATCCTTGCCGCGGACGGCGTCTGCAAGCACGGCAATGGCGCCACGCACCGCGTGCTCCTGGCCCTCAAGGGTTGCTTCAGCGACGCCGGTGAGACCCGAGTCGGTACTCAACCGGACGAAGATGAGGTTTGTCCGGTAGAAGTCGACGACAACGGTGTCCAGGCTGGTGATTTTCATGCGTTGACGTCTCTCTCTGATGGCGGGGCGCCGGCAGGCGGGCAGTTCAAGCCGCCGGCGGGGCCGTGGATTCGCGGACGATCACCTGCGTGGCCAGCTCAACACGGTGGGAATCGAGGACTTCCCCGCGCGCCTGGCGCAGCAGTGCCCGCAGTGCCGCCCTGCCCATCTCCTCCAGCGGCTGCGCCACTGAACTCAGGGAGGGAACCGACTGTTCACCCTGGCTTGTGCCGTCAAAACCAATCAGGCTGATGTCTTCGGGAATCCGGATCCCATGACGCCGTGCCTCACTGAGGACACCCAAGGCAATCGTGTCGCTGCCGGCGAAGATGGCCGTGGGGAGGTGGTCAAGCTTCAGCAGCTCCCTGAACCCGTTGACCCCGCTCTCGGTCCGGAACCGGCCACCGGACACGATGTACTGCGGGTCCACCTTGATGCCCTGGGCCATGAGCGCGGCCATGTACCCGTGAAGCCGGGCCTGGTTGCATTCAGAGCCCTCGATGCCGCCAATGTAGGCGATCCGGCGGTGGCCCAGCCCCAGCAGGTGTTCGGTGGCCGCCTTGCCGCCGGCCCAGTTGGTGGCGCCCACACTCACGACGTCAGCGGACGGGGGATTAAGCGGATCGATGACGACGACGGGAATCTGGCGGCGGCGGAAAGCATGCAGTTGCGCTTCGCTGAAGGCCGACGTGACCACGATCATCCCCGTCCGGCCCTCTTCCATCATCCGCTGCGCGCGGCGTTCAGGGCTGCGACGGCCGGGGACGGACTGGCCGGTCACGCTGACGAGGATTTCGGCGTCGGCAGCCGCTGCCGACTGCAGGATGCCGTTGAGGACCTCGATGGTGTAGGCGGAGTCCAGGACATCGATGACCACCTCAACCACAGTTCCGTTTTCGACGGCGGCCCGCCGCTGAAGAGGTGACTGGTACCCCGCCTGCTCCAGCACTGCCAGGATCCGGGCCCTGGTTTCCGGGGCGACGTCGTCACGGCCGTTCACCACTTTCGAGACCGTCGGCGCCGAGACCCCCGCCTGCCTTGCGACACTGGCGAGCGTGGGCTTGGTTCGCTCGGGCGATTTTGTCGTCATCAGTTCGCAATCTTTCGAAGTTCGAGGAAGCTTCATTGTGCAGAACTCGGGCATCCGCGGTCAAGGAAGCCCACAGAAACTGTGGAATCCCAAAAATATCCTCCACGATCCCCTTGACCACGCGCCCTTTTGAGGTTTTAGTTTACAGCGTGACTTAAATCACCGTTCGAAATGTTTCGAACTAAGGGTCGGAGCTGTCACCCGCATCCTCGACAGCAGAATTCAAATGGAGAAGCAATGAAGCAACCCCAGACCTCGCGCCGCTCTTTCCTCGCCCTTGCTGCGCTGACCCCCTTTGCAGTGGCCGCCACCTCGGCCTGCGGCACTTCCGGGCCGGGCGCGGCGAGCAACGGCGGCAGCGGCGGCGCCAGCATGTGGTACCTGACCGGCGAGCCGAACCAGACCACCATGCAGAAGGCCGTGGATGCCTTCAACTCGGCCAATTCGGCCGACAAGATCACTGTCACCTTCTTCCAGAACGACGCGTACAAGACCAAGATCAAAACCGCCATCGGTGCCAACCAGGCGCCCACCATCATCTACGGCTGGGGCGGCGGTGGCCTGAAGACCTACGCGGAAGCCAACCAGGTTGAGGACCTGACCGCCTGGTTCGACCAGAACCCCGACCTGAAGAAGAAGCTCTTCCCGTCCTCGTTCGGTGCAGCCACCGTCAACGGCAAGATCTACGCCCTGCCCAACCAGTACGTGGCCCCGATCGTCCTGTTCTACAACAAGGAACTCTTCCAGAAGGCGGGCGTCCAGCCGCCCAAGACCTGGGACGACATTATGTCGCTGGTCAAGACCTTCAACGGCATGGGCGTGGCACCCTTCTCCCTGGGCGGCCAGTCGCGCTGGACCTCCATGATGTGGCTGGAGTACCTGCTGGACCGCATTGGCGGCGCCGACGTCTTCAAGGCGATCTTCGAGGGCAAGCCCAATGCCTGGATGGACCCTGCCGTGATCGAAACCGGCACCAAGATCCAGGAACTCGTCTCCGCCGAAGGCTTCATTAAGGGTTTCTCCTCCATCACCGCCGACTCCCAGGCAGACCAGGCCCTGTTGTTCTCGGGCAAGGCAGCCATGATGCTGCACGGCTCCTGGACCTACGGCGCCATGAAGAAGGCCGGCCAGAACTTCGTCCAGGACGGAAAACTCGGCTTCGTCCACTTCCCCACCATCCCTGGCGGCAAGGGTGATCCCAAGAACGGCGTGGGAAACCCCGCCTCGTACATGTCGATCTCCTCCAAGGCCAGCGACAAGGAGAAGGAGTCAGCCAAGAAGTTCTTCAAGGACGGCATCCTGACCGACACGGTCGTCGAGGCCTACATCAACTCCGGTTCTGTGCCCATCGTCAACGGCATCGAGGACAAGCTCAACACCTCGCCGGACAAGGAGTTCTTGAACTTCGTCTACGACCTGGCCAAGAACGCCCCGAGCTTCCAGCAGTCCTGGGACCAGGCCCTGAGCCCCACCGCGGCCGAAGCCCTGCTGAACAACATCGACCAGCTGTTCCTTAAGTCGATCACGCCCCAGCAGTTCGCCGAGAACATGAATGCCACCCTGGGCAAATGAGTAACACCGTCTCCACCGCGCCCAGGGCGGCCGTCAGGGAAACCAAGTCCCAGCCAACTGAACAACGCAAGGCCGCCCTGGCATGGCTGACGATACCCGCACTGTTCTTCTTCCTGGTGTTCGCCGTCATCCCGCTGGCCGGAGTGTTCATGCTCAGCTTCACCAGCTGGGACGGCATCGGCGCCATCGGGATGGCAGGCCTGGACAACTGGTTCTCCGTCCTCGCAGATCCGGGGCTGTACAACGCCCTGGGCCTGACCTTCCTGATCATGATGGTTTCGTGGCTGGTGCAGACTCCCATCAGCCTCCTGCTGGGCGTCTTCACCGCGGGCAGCCAGAAGTACCGCGCGGCCCTGGCCGTGCTGTACTTCCTGCCGCTGCTGCTCTCGTCCGCTGCGGTGGCCATCGCCTTCAAGGCCTTGCTGGACCCCAACTTCGGGCTGGCAACCGGCCTCGGGCTGCCTTTCCTGGCGCAGGACTGGCTGGGTGTGCCCCACCTCGCCCTCGGCCTGGTCATTTTCGTCATCGCCTGGCAGTTCGTGCCGTTCCACACGCTCATCTACCAAGGCGGCGTGCGGCAGATCCCGAAGTCCCTCTACGAGGCAGCCCAGATCGACGGGGCCGGAACCATCAAGCAGTTCTTCCACATCACCCTGCCGCAGTTGAAGTACACCATCATCACTTCCTCCACGCTGATGGTGGTGGGTTCCTTGACCTACTTCGACCTGATCTTCGTCCTGACCGGCGGAGGGCCGGGCAACTCCACCCGGATCCTGGCCCTGGACATGTACCTGAGGGGTTTCCGCGCCAACCTCATGGGACCGGCCAGCGTCATCGCCGTCATTCTCGTCATCATCGGCCTTGCACTTGCCTTGTTCCTCCAGCGCCTTGGAGGCAAGGACAAGCAGGGCAGCCAATTGGAAGGTTTGTAGGGTGAGTACCGTCCTGAAAAGCAATGCGCAGGAGGCCGGGACCGCTTCGGCTGGCGGCTCCACGGCCGCCAGCCGGGGAATGGGTCAGCGGCTGAGGCGGCTCAACATCCCCGGCGGCCTGGGCGGCTGGCTTTGGCTGGCCATCATCATCCTGCCGATCTACTACGTGGTGATCACCAGCCTCAAGACGCAGGCGGGCTACTTCGGCCAGAATCCGCTGGCCCTGCCCACCGAGCCGACGCTGGAGAACTATCAACTGGTCCTTGAGGCGGATTTCGCCCAGTACTTCATGAACAGCGCCATCGTCACGCTCGGTTCCGTGATCCCGACGGTGCTGATTTCCTTCATGGCCTCGTTCGCCATCGTCCGCGGGGCCGGCCGGTTCCTGAAGCTGGTCAACGGCATGTTCCTCATGGGCCTGGCCATTCCGCTGCAGGCCACGATCATCCCCGTCTACCTGATGATCATCCGGCTCAACCTGTACGACAGCCTGCTGGCGCTGATGCTGCCGTCCATAGCCTTTGCCATCCCGCTGACAGTGCTGATCCTGTCCAACTTCATCCGCGACGTCCCGAACGAACTGTTCGAGTCCATGCGGCTGGACGGCTGCAGTGAGTGGCAGACGATGTGGCGGCTCGCCCTGCCCCTGACCCGCCCGGCCATCGTGACCGTTGCCATCTACAACGGCCTGCACGTCTGGAACGGGTTCCTGCTTCCGCTGGTCCTCACCCAGAGCCCCAGCCTGCGGGTCCTCCCCCTGGGTCTGTGGACCTTCCAAGGTGAGTTCAGCGTCAACATCCCGGCCGTACTCGCCTCCGTGGTGCTCAGCACCCTGCCCATCCTGGTGCTGTACGTCGTCGGCCGGCGCCAGCTGCTCGCAGGCCTGACCGCCGGCTTCAGCAAGTAATACCCGGGACTTCCAGAAAGGACTCTAAACATGACCACCGCAAAGCCCCTGCGGGTCGGCATGGTGGGCTACGCCTTCATGGGTGCGGCCCACTCCCACGCCTGGCGCACCGCGCCGCGGTTTTTCGACCTGCCCCTGCAGCCACGGCTGACCGCGGTGGCCGGCAGGAATGCCGACGGCGTGCGCGCCGCAGCAGACAAGCTGGGCTGGGAGTCGGTTGAGACCGACTGGCGGCGCCTGATCGAACGCGACGACATCGACCTCATCGACATCTGCACCCCCGGCAACACCCACGCAGAGATTGCCATCGCCGCCCTTGAAGCCGGCAAGCACGTGCTGTGTGAGAAGCCGCTGGCCAACTCCGTGGAGGAAGCCGAACGGATGACCCTTGCCGCGGAAACCGCGGCCAAGCACGGTGTCTTCGCCATGTGTGGCTTCAGCTACCGCCGCACCCCCGCGCTGGCCCTGGCCAAGCGGTTCGTGGACCAGGGCAGGCTCGGCGAGATCCGGCACGTGCGCGCCCAGTACCTGCAGGACTGGCTCACGGATGCCAACGCCCCCATGACCTGGCGGCTGGACAAGAGCAAGTCCGGCTCCGGCTCGCTGGGTGACATCGGAGCACACAGCATCGACGCCGCGCAGTGGGTCACGGGCCAAAAAATCAGTGGAGTCTCTGCGCTGCTGGAAACGTTTGTTCCCGAGCGCCCGCTGGCCGGCGACCTGGTGGGCCTCGGCGGGCACGGCGACCTCAGCAGCGACGCCCCGCGCGGAAAGGTCACCGTGGATGACGCGGCCATCTTCAGCGCAAAGTTCGACGGCGGCGCTTCGGCGGGTGCGATCGGCGTCTTTGAGGCAACGCGCTACGCCCTGGGCAGGAAGAACGCCATGCGCCTCGAAGTCAACGGCACCAAAGGCTCCCTGGCCTTCGACTTCGAAGACATGAACGTCCTGTCCTTTTACGACGCCGCCGAATCCCCGGACGCCGGCTTCCGCCGGATCTTCGTCACCGAACCGGAGCACCCCTACGTCGGCAACTGGTGGCCCACCGGGCACGGCCTGGGGTACGAGCACGGGTTCACCCACCAGGTGGTGGACCTCGTCACCGCCATTGGTGAAGGCCGCCAGCCGGAACCGTCCTTCGCGGACGCCCTGCAGGTGCAGCGGGTCCTCGCTGCCGTGGAATCCAGCGCCGCAAATTCCTGCCAGTGGCAAAAGGTCTGAGCAGTGCTCTGCAAAGGCCATGACCAGCTTCAAGCGACCAAGGAAAAATGATGACACGACCAATCACGCTCTTCACCGGCCAATGGGCGGACCTGCCGTTCGAGGAGGTGGCGCGGCTCGCCGGCGAGTGGGGCTTCGACGGCCTGGAGATCGCTTGCTGGGGCGACCACCTGGACCCGCGCCGGGCAGCGGAGGACGACAACTACCTCCAGGGCCGGCTGGATATCCTCGAAAAGAACAACCTCCAGGTGTTCGCCATTGCCAACCACCTGACCGGCCAGGCCGTGTGTGACGACCCTATCGATGAACGCCACCAGGGCATTCTGTCGGCGGACATCTGGGGCAACGGTGAGCCTGAGGGCGTGCGCCGTCGCGCCGCCGACGCCATGAAGGACACTGCCCGGGCGGCCGCCCGCCTCGGAGTGAAGACGGTGACAGGCTTCACCGGCTCCTCCATCTGGAAGGCGGTGGCCATGTTCCCGCCTGCCTCGCAGGAAATGATCGACGCCGGATACCAGGACTTTGCGGACCGCTGGAACCCCATCCTCGACGTCTTTGACGAAGTGGGGGTGCGGTTCGCCCTGGAAGTGCACCCGTCCGAAATCGCCTACGACTACTGGACCGCCAAGCGGACCCTTGAGGCGATCGGCCACCGGGAGAACTTCGGCCTGAACTTCGACCCCTCGCACTTCATCTGGCAGGACCTGGATCCCGTTATGTTCCTGCAGGACTTCGCGGACAAGATCTTCCACGTCCACGTCAAGGAATCGGTACGCCAGCTGGATGGCCGCAACGGCCGCCTCGGCTCGCATCTTGCCTGGGCTGATCCCCGCCGCGGCTGGGACTTTGTCACGGCAGGGCACGGCGACGTGCAGTGGAACCGCATCTTCCGGACCCTGAACGCCATCGGCTACGAAGGCCCCACCAGCATCGAATGGGAAGACGCCGGAATGGACCGGCTCATCGGAGCCCCGCAGGCCCTGGCCATGGTGCAGGAGCTGGCCCGCATCGCGCCGCCGGCCGCAGCCTTCGACGCCGCCTTCTCCAGCCGCTGACCCACACTTCCCCGGTGAAGGCCGGGAGCCAACCAAAAGGAACCCAATGTCAGAACGCAAGAATGCCCTGGTCGTCCGCGGCGGCTGGGACGGCCACCAGCCCTATGAGGCCACCGAGCTTTTCATCCCCTATCTCAAGGACAACGGTTACGACGTCCGGGTAGAGGAGTCCCCCAAGGTTTACGCCGACGCGGGATACATGGCGGGGGTGGACCTGATCATGCAGTGCATGACCATGAGCACCATCGAAAAGGACGAATTCGCCGGACTGCGCGCAGCCGTGGAAAACGGCACCGGCCTGGCCGGCTGGCACGGCGGCATCGCCGATTCCTACCGCAACACCTCCGACTACCTGCACCTGATCGGCGGCCAGTTCGCCTGCCACCCCGGCAAGCACCCGGACGAGTGCATCGGCGAGCAGTCGGACAACTACGTGCCGTACACCGTCAACATGCTGCCGGCAGCCGCGGAACACCCCATCACGCAGGGCATCAAGGACTTCGACCTGGTCACCGAGCAGTACTGGGTCCTGGCGGACGACTACATCGACGTCCTCGCCACGACCACCCAGAAAGTCCGGGAGTGGGACCCCTGGCACCGGGAAGTCACCTCCCCTGCCATCTGGACCCGCCAGTGGGGCAAGGGCCGCATCTTCGTCTGCACGCCCGGGCACCGGGTGGAAATCCTGCAGGACCAGAACGTACGCACCATCATCGAAAGGGGCCTGCTGTGGGCAAGCCGTTGAACGTCGGAATCATTGGCTGCGGAGCCATCATCGCGCAGTACCTCACCAACTTCCGCCGGCTCGACCAGGTCAACCTGGTGGCCGTTGCGGACCTCGACCCGGCCCGCGCCCAGGCCGTGGCCGACGACTACGAAGGAGTCCGCGCCCTGTCCGTCGAGGAACTGCTCGCCGCGGACGACGTCGACCTGGTCCTCAACCTGACCATTCCCGCCGCCCACGCCGACGTGGCGCTGAAGGCCATCGCGGCCGGAAAGAGCGTCTACGGCGAAAAGCCGCTGGCGGCCACGACGGAAGAGGCACGCCAGGTGCTGGAGGCAGCACGCCAGGCGGGTGTCGTCGTCGGCTGTGCTCCTGACACCGTCCTGGGCACCGGCATCCAGACTGCACGCAAGGCGATCGACGACGGACTGATCGGCGCCCCCATCTCGGCGTCCGCCACCATGGTGACCCCGGGTCACGAGCGCTGGCACCCCAACCCGGACTTCTACTACCAGCCCGGCGGCGGCCCGCTCCTGGACATGGGCCCCTACTACGTCACCGCTCTGGTGACCCTCCTGGGCCCGGTCGTCTCGGTGCTGGGCGCGGCAAGCCACACCCGGAATGAACGGACCATCGGCTCCGGTCCCCGCCAGGGCGAAAAAGTGCCGGTAAACATCGACTCCCACGTCACCGGCGTCCTGGTCCACGCCTCCGGCGCGCTCTCGACCCTCTTCATGAGCTTCGACGCGGTGAAGTCCAAGTCCCCCAACATTGAAATCCATGGTGAACGCGGATCGCTGGTGGTGCCGGACCCCAACCACTTCGACGGCGACGTCCAGCTCTTCTCCCTCGGCGCCGAGGACTGGGAGACCCTTCCCGTATCCGCCGGGTACGTGGATTCCGGGCGGGGGTTCGGCATCGCGGACCTCGCCGCGACTCCGGCCGGCAAGGAGCCCCGCGCCGGCGGCGCCCTGGCCTACCACGCCTTGGAGGTCATGGAATCTGTCCTGAAGGCCGCGCACAGCGGCATGACGGTAGCGATCCGGAGCACCGTTGACCGGCCGGAAAGCGTCCCGCTGACCACCCTTGCAGAAAAGGCCGGCGCTCTGCAGCCGAAGTAACGGGGCCCCGTTTACCGGGTGCCAGGAGCCGTGCCGCGCTAATGCGTCCCGTCGCTGCGGACGGCACGGTTCCTGCCCCGGGACTTGGCCTCATACAAGGCTGCGTCCGCTGACGCGACGAGCCGGTCCACGTCGGAGGTCCCGGCGTCGTACGCTGCAATGCCGTAGCTCGCTGTCGGCATCTCCATGCCAGCCAGCGTGTCGGCGCCGGCCAGGCGCCTGCTGATTTCCTCGGCGATCGTTTCCGCGCGCTCGGCACTGGCCCCGGGGACCAGGATGACAAACTCCTCGCCGCCGTACCGCCCTGTCAGGTCCGTGGAACGCACCGTGGCCGTACAGGCGTCGGCAAAAGCCTGCAACGCGAAGTCCCCGGCCGCATGACCGTACGTATCGTTGACCCGCTTGAAGTGGTCGAGGTCGGCAAGGATCAGTGCGCCGGAGCCCCGGGTAACGCCGCGGTCGGCCAGCCGTTCCGCCGCGAGGTCCAGGAACGCTTTGCGGTTCAACAGGCCGGTCAGGTCGTCCCGGGTTGCCACCACGCGCAGGGCGCGCGTCTGCTGCTCAGTGCTCAGCGCCGCCATGCTGAAGGACACCACCACCAGCAGCAGCATGGTCACCAAGGTGGTGATGGCCGAACCAAAGACCGCGGTGAAGACCTGGCCGTCCTGGCCCTCCACCAGGAAGACCAGCCAGCGGAAGAAGTAGAAAAGGGCAACGCCTGCAGCGGCCGCCGCCAGGGGGATCCTGACCCGCGAATAGCCCGGCTCCAGGCGCCACAATTCCCGGGAGGTCAGCCCGACGGTGAGGCTCATGGCGGCGAGGAACACTGCCCCGCCGGACCAGGTGTTGGTGGCGGGGTGGTCCAGGAGGGATGCAACCAGGGTCACCAGCGGAATGCCCGTGAAGGCCCACTTCGGCGGCGGCACCGTGCGCAGCGAACGCGCTCCCGCCCAGACCGCAACCCCGCCGTGCACCAGGAGGGTGTTCCCCAGCGGGTTGGCCCACACCTGGTGGGGGGTGCCGTCCAGCAGGAAGCAGCCGGACCCGGTGAGGAAGAACAGGAGCGCGCCACACCACCACGCGGCGTACGGCGAGCGCGTCACCCGGTAAGCGGAAAAGTAGAAGAGCACCACCAGCACCAGGGCCATCAGGGCAAAAGCAATGCGCAGGGTTGCCGTATCCAGAACCATTTCCCCCAAGTCCCCCCAAAGCCCGGATGTGTCCCCGGAAAGTATCGCATTCCACCCACAGCGTGCAGAAGCATCCCTACCCCTGGGGAAAGGCTGTGAAACTCCCCTAGGGTGGGTTAAGCACAGGACGACGAAAGGGCCGCCATGCTCCTTCTCTTTGGCTTCAAGACAGTCTCCAAGGCCTTGCCGGGCCGAGCCGCCACCTGCCGCAACTGCGGCGCTTTCATCCACCACCTGCTGGAGGAGCAGGCCACCAAGTTCACGCTCTTCTTCATCCCCGTGCTCACGGTGTCCCGGAAATTCCGCATCACGTGCACCAACTGCGGCTACGTCTCCTCCCTTTCCGCACGCCAGCGCAGGGCACTGGAACGTCCCTTCTGACACCAGCGGGGAACTCCCCCGCCGGCCGGGGAGTTGTACGGGATATGGACGACCCTCCCTCACACATGCCCTGGCCCCTCTGCCGCCTGACCGGAAATCCGGCCACCACAGGAGAGGGGCGCCCCCATGTATGAATGGATCATGCTGGGCATCGGCCTGGTCCTGACCGTCGGCACCGGCTTCTTCGTCGCCTCGGAGTTCGCCCTGGTGAACCTGGACCGGCATGACCTCGAGGTCCGCCAGGCCCGCGGCGAGAAACACCTGGGCCCCACCATCAAAGCCCTGAAAATCACATCCACCCACCTCTCGGGTGCGCAGCTGGGCATCACGCTGACCACCCTCCTGACGGGCTACACCTTCGAGCCGGCCATCAGCCGGATGCTCAGCGGCCCACTCACCTCCCTGGGAGTTCCCGAAACACTCGTGCCCGCCGTCGGGTCAGTGGCCGGGATCTTCCTGGCCACGGTTTTTTCGATGGTGGTCGGTGAGCTTGTCCCCAAGAACTTCGCCCTGGCGCTGCCGCTGGCAACTGCCAAGGTGGTGGTCCCGTTCCAGGCCCTGTTCACCGCAGTGTTCAAACCCGTAATCCTGCTGTTCAACAACACCGCCAACAGGATCATCCGCGGCTTCGGCATCGAACCGAAGGAAGAGCTGTCCGGTGCGCGCAGCGCGGAGGAGCTAAGCTCCCTGGTGCGCCGGTCCGCCGTCGAGGGCGTCCTGGACCTTGACCACGCCACCCTGCTGCACCGCACCCTGCGGTTCTCGGAATACAGCGCAGCGGATGTCATGACACCGCGCGTCCGGATGGCGGCCGTCGGCACGGCCGATTCTGCCGAGGACATCCTCGCCCTGGCCACGTCCACGGGCTACTCCCGGTTCCCGGTCATCGGCCGCGACCGGGACGAGGTGCTGGGGGTACTGCACGTGAAGCAGGCCTTCGCCGTGGAACCAGGCCAACGGGTCGGGGTGGCCGCGGCGGACCTCATGGTCGAGCCGCTGCGCGTGCCCGAATCCATGGGCGTGGACACGCTCCTGGGCCTGCTCCGCCGGCAGGGCCTGCAGGTGGCCATCGTCTCCGATGAGTACGGCGGCACCGCCGGCATCGTCACCCTTGAAGACCTGGTGGAAGAGATCGTCGGCGAGCTGGAGGATGAGCACGACAGGGCACGGGCGGGCGTGGTCCGTGTTGGCCGGTCCGTCACGTTCGACGCCGCGCTGCGCCCCGACGAGCTGCTGGACCGCACCGGCATCGAGGTTCCGGACGGTGAGGAGTACGACACCGTGGGCGGGTTCGTCACGGACCGGCTGGACCGCCTCCCGGAGCTGGGCGACGAGGTGGAGGTCGACGGCGGCACGCTCCGTGTCGAGCGCGTGTCCGGCATGCACGTGGAGCGGCTGCGGTACACACCCGGCGCTTCCAGCGAACCACCGCGCAGCCAGCATGACCGGATCGTTGACACGCTGACCCAGGAGCTGACCCATGAGTGAGTACCTTCCCGGCATCGCCTGGTTGGCCGTGCTCCTGCTGGTGAACGGTTTCTTCGTGGGCGCCGAATTCGCGGTCATTTCCGCCCGCCGCTCCCAGATCGAACCCAGGGCCGAGGCCGGCAGCAAGGCGGCAAAGACCACGCTGTGGGCCATGGAGCACGCCACGCTCATGCTGGCTGCCAGCCAGCTGGGCATCACGGTGTGCTCGCTGGTGATCCTGAACGTTTCCGAGCCTGCCATCCACCACCTGCTGGAAATGCCTCTGGGCCTGACGCCGTTGTCCGGTGAGGCGGTCGGCGTCGTCTCCTTCGTTACGGCGCTGCTGCTGGTGACCTTCCTGCACGTGGTGGTGGGCGAGATGGTGCCCAAGAACATCTCCTTCTCCGTCCCCACCCGAGCCGCGCTGGTCCTCGCTCCCCCGCTGGTCATGGTGGCGAGGGTCTTCAAGCCGGTGATCTGGATGCTGAACGGGATCGCCAACTCGGTCCTCCGGTTGTTCCGGGTGGAGCCCAAGGACGAGGCAGCCAGCGCCTACACCTTGGACGAGGTGGCCACCATTGTGGAGCAGTCCACCCGGGACGGCCTGCTGAAGGACACCACCGGCGCACTGACCAACGCGTTTGAATTCACCGCCAAGACCGTGGCTGATGTCCAGGTGCCTTTGCCTGACATCGTGCTGTTGCCTGAATCCGCAACCCCGTCGGACATCCGGCAGGCCGTGGCCGGACACGGCTACTCCCGCTACATCCTCGCCAGCGGGGCCGGCGAACCCCGCGGCTACCTGCACCTCAAGGACGTCATGGACCTGGATTCCGCGGAGAAGTTCCACCGACCGGTGCCGGCCAAGCGGATACGGCGGCTGGCATCGGCGTTTGCCGGGGCGGACCTCGAGGACGCGCTGGCGGCAATGCGGCGGACCGGAGCGCATGTGGCCCGCGTGTTCGACGCCGACGGCACGACCACCGGGATGCTCTTCCTCGAGGACATCATCGAGGAGCTGGTGGGCGAGGTGCAGGACGCCACGAGCACGTAGCCGCTTTTCCGCGCCGGACCCTAGTGCCCGACGGCGGCGGGCACTAGAGTAGGACGCGTTCCCCCGCTGCCGTCCCCGGCAGGAAGACGGGGACCCGCACGAGGGAAGGGAGGTGGTTTTGATGACTGCAGTTGCAGCGCGCCCCGGGCGCACCGCACCCATCAACCCAACCACTTCCTCCCCGCGCATCCCCGCTGCCTGACTCTACCGGTCGGGAGAACCGGGCCAATGCCCGGGGGCCTTCCCGAGGTAACCATCGTGCATTCTTCTTCAGGCAAACCCCTGGACAACACCAACAACGAATCGGCTGACGGCCCCGACGCCTACGGCTACACACCCGCCGTCGCCAGTCATTTCAATGCCAACCCCTGTCCGGACGCCACCGGGCGCGGGCGGGTGGTCCGGGTGGACCGCAACCTGCTGCTCGTCGCGGTCAATGACGGACTCCTGCACCTGCCCTACCCGTTGACCGGAGATGTTCCGGTCACGGGGGACTGGGTCTGGACCGGACCCAACCGCGGCGGCGAGCGGCAGATCCTGGCCGTCCTGCCGCGCGTGTCCGCGCTCAGCCGAAAACGGGCGTTCGAGGACTCATCGGCCGAACAGGTCCTCGCCGCGAACATGGACACGGTGGGTGTGGTGGTGCCTGTGGACCGGCCCCTCACGCACAACCGGCTGGAGCGCACCCTGGTGGCAGCGTGGAATTCGGGTGCCACCCCGCTGGTGGTCATCACCAAGGCGGACCTGGTCCAGGTGGCGGACGACGTCGTCGGGAAAGTCATCCTGCAGGCCGCCGGCGTGGACGTGGTCACCACGTCGGCCGAAAGCGGTGACGGCATCGACGAACTGCTGGGGCGCATCCCGCCCGGGGGCACGGTGGTGCTCCTCGGCCCGTCCGGGGCAGGCAAGTCCACCCTGATCAACGCCCTGGTGGGCAGCGAGGTCCAGCACACGGGTGAAGTCCGGTCCGGCGACTTCAAGGGCAAGCACACCACCACGTCGCGGGAATTGGTGCCGCTCTCCAACGGAACGGTGCTGATGGACACGCCCGGCGTGCGCGGCTTCGGGCTGTTCGACGCCGAGGACGGGCTGGGCGAAATGTTCGGGGACGTGGAGGAGCTGGCCGGCCGGTGCCGGTTCGCAGACTGCGCGCACCACAGCGAGCCCGGCTGTGCAGTCCGGGATGCCATCGATGCCGGGCTCCTCCCGGAGCGCCGCTGGAACTCCTATCTGAAGATGCGGCGGGAGCTGGCATCGCTGGCGCGGCGTTCGGACGTCGCTGCGCAGCGGGCCTACCAGCGGGAGTGGCACCAGAAGGTGGTCTCGGCCGGGAAGTCGCAGCGCTGGGCAGAGCGCGAGGGCGTTGAACGGCAGGAAAGGGCCTCCGGCAAGGGGCGTAAACGGCGGCGCTGACGCGGTGGCAGGCCGCGGAGTAGGGTTCGGTCATGGACATCATCCTGGTTCCCGGTTTCTGGCTGGACGCTTCGTCCTGGGAGGACGTGACGCCCGTGCTGGAGGCGGCAGGCCACCACCCGCACCCCCTGACACTTCCAGGGAAGGAGTCGGTGGGCGCCAACCGCGCGGGCATTACCCTGCAGGACCACATCGACGCCGTGGTGGACGCCGTGGACGCGATCCCCGGCAGGGTGGTCCTGGTGGGCCATTCCGGCGGCGGCGCCATCATCCACGGCGCAGTGGACGCGCGGCCGGAAAGGGTTCTGCGCGCGATCTACGTGGACAGCGGGCCGTTGGGTGAAGGCGGGGCCATCAACGATGAACTGCAGGCTGATGGCGACGACGTGCCGCTCCCGGCCTGGGACACTTTCGACGACGCGGATCTCGTGGACCTCGACGACGGGCTCCGGCGGGCGTTCCGTGCCCGCGCCGTACCTGAGCCCCGCGGGGTGGCGTACGGCCCGCAGCACCTGCACGACGAGCGGCGCTACGAGGTTCCGGCCACGGTGATCGCCTGTGAGTTCCCGTCCGCGACACTCCGGGAGTGGATTGCGGCCCAACACCCGTATGTGGCTGAGCTGGCCCGGATCCGGGATGTGGAGTACGTGGACCTGCCCACGGGCCACTGGCCGCAGTTCACCAAGCCGGCTGAGCTTGCCGGGGCCATCCTGGCGGCTGTGGAGCGGCCCGCCGGGGAGTAACCAGGCGAAACCTCTTGCGCGATGCTTCAACGCTGTCCATACTAAATGAATGGCATTCATTTATTCGACGATCGCAGAGGGCAGCGCCGCCCCCTCCCAGCCTTCCGCCGGTCCCGCAGGCAGCATGCCCGCCGAGTGGGAGGCCCACCAGCGGACGTGGATGGCTTTCCCGCCGCCCAACGAAACCTTCGGCAGCGTGGGAAGCCCCACCCTCGACCGCGCACGGACAGCCTGGACCCGGGTGGCCCGCACCATCGCCCGCTATGAACCCGTCACGGTCGTAGCGGATCCGCGTGACGCGACAACCGCCAGGGAATGGCTGGGCGACGGCATCACCGTGCTGGAGGTGCCGCTGGACGACGCCTGGCTGCGGGACAGCGGCCCAACGTTCACGCACCGGGCGGACGGTTCGGTGGCCGCCGTCGACTGGATCTTCAACGGTTGGGGCGCGCAGGACTGGGCCGACTGGGACAAGGACCGCCTGGTGGCCGGAGCCGTCGCAGCGGAAGCCGGGACTCCAGTCCGGTCCAGCGGGCTGGTCAACGAGGGCGGCGGGTTCCATGTCGACGGCGAGGGGACCGTCCTGCTCACCGAGACAGTCCAGCTCGATGCGGGACGCAACCCGGGGGCTACCAAGGCCTCGGTCGAAGCGGAAATCCACGCAGCACTGGGAACCACCAAGGCCATCTGGCTTCCCCGCGGGCTCACCCGCGACTACGACGAGTTCGGGACCCGCGGCCACGTGGACATCGTGGCCGCCTTCGCCGGGCCGGCCACCGTCCTGCTGCACCGCCAGGACGACCCCGCCCACCCCGACCATGCCGTCTACCTCCAGCTGAAGACCGTCCTGGCCGGGCAGTTGGATGCCCGGGAGCGGCCCCTGCGCATCATCGACGTTCCCGCCCCCACGGTACTCAGGGACGACGAGGGTTTCGTGGACTGGTCCTACATCAACCACTACGTGGCCAACAACGTTGTGGTGCTCTGCAGCTTCGATGACCCGAACGACGCCATCGCCAAGGGCATCCTCGAACGCGCTTACCCGGGCAGGACCGTGGAACTGGTTGATGCGCGCGACATCTTCGCCTTCGGCGGAGGCATCCACTGCATCACGCAGCAGCAGCCCGCGGCAGTGGCAGCGGCAGCGGCAGGAGGCGCAGCATGAGGCTTGCCGAGCAGACCCGGACTCAGGCTGCTCCGGGTACGTTCAACGTGGTGGAAGCGGGCATCGCCCGGCTCCGGGCAGCCCTGGAATCAGGCGAGGTCACCAGCGAAGAGCTGGTGCGCCTGTACCTGGAGCGCATCGAAAAATATGACTCCTCCGGCATATGCCTTAATTCAGTGGTTGTGATGAACCCCGAAGCGATCACGGAAGCGCAGGCGTCCGACCGGCGCCGTGCCGCGGGCTTCACCCTGGGCCCCCTGGACGGCATCCCCTACACCGCCAAGGACAGCTACCAGGTACGCGGCCTCACCGTGGCTGCGGGTTCACCTGCCTTCAAGGACCTGGTGGCGCAAAAGGATGCCTTCACGATTGAGCGGCTGCGCGCTGGCGGGGCCGTCCTGCTGGGCCTGACCAACATGCCACCCATGGCCAACGGAGGTATGCAGCGCGGGGTATATGGTCGCGCCGAAAGCCCGTATAACGCGGAATTCCTCACGGCGGCGTTCGCTTCCGGATCCTCCAACGGTTCCGGCACGGCAACGGCAGCCAGCTTTGCTGCCTTTGGCCTGGCGGAGGAAACGTGGTCCTCCGGACGGGCTCCGGCGTCGAACAACGCCCTGTGCGCCTACACCCCCTCCCGCGGCGTCATCTCGGTGCGCGGCAACTGGCCCCTGGTGCCCACCATGGACGTGGTGGTTCCCCACGCCCGGTCCATGGCGGACCTCCTGGAGGTCCTGGACATTGTGGTGGCGGACGATACCGAAACGCGCGGGGATTTCTGGCGCACCCAGCCCTGGGTCAAGGTGCCCAAGGCATCCGCCGTCCGGCCGCCGTCGTACCTCGACCTGGCCGTGCCCGACGCCGCGGCAGCCAAAAGGGTGCTGGCGGGCAAACGCCTGGGCATCCCGCGCATGTATATCAACGAGGACCCCGAGGCCGGGACGGCGGAGGCACCGGGCATCGGCGGCCCCACGGGACAACGCATCGAAACCCGCGCCTCCATCATCGAACTGTGGAAGGCTGCACGGCGGGACCTCGAAGCCGCTGGCGCCGAGGTGGTGGACGTCGATTTTCCGGTGGTGTCCAACTACGAAGGCGACCGCCCGGGTGCGCCCACCATTGCCACCCGCGGCCTGGTGTCCCCGGAGTACCTCCGACGCGAGATCGTGGACCTTTCGGCGTGGGCGTGGAACGACTTCCTTGAGGCCAACGGCGACCCCGCACTCAACCGGCTGGCCGATGTGGATGGTGCCACGATCTTCCCGGCCCCGGCGGGATCTTTGCCGGACCGCTATGACGGATTCGACGACGACATCGGCGACTATCCCGCGTGGATCCGGGAACACGGAGAACCGGCACTGACGGACATCCCCCACCTTGGGGAAGGGCTGAAGGGGCTCGAGGAGACGCGCCGGGTGGACCTGGAGGAATGGATGGACCGGCTGGGCCTGGACGCCGTAGTGTTTCCCGCTGCCGCAGACATTGGTCCCGCCGATGCGGACACGAACAAAGCCTCCGCTGACCTCGCCTGGCGGAACGGAGTCTGGGTGTCCAACGGGAACCTCGTCCCCCGCCACCTTGGTATCCCCACGGTTACCGTTCCGATGGGTATCACGGGTGACATCCACATGCCCGTGGGCCTGACCTTTGCCGGCAGGGCCTACGGCGATACCCGACTGCTCCAGCTGGCGGCGGCCTTCGAGGCGACCGGGAGCCGCCGCGTCCCGCCACCGCGCACCACAGCACCGGAGCGATCCACCGGAGCCTGAGAAGTGGCCGCCCAGCCAGTGGAAACTCCTTGACAGGGGCGGTTGTGAGCGCTGACATAGGAGGGACCCCTATGCCAACCCGAAAGCCACACTCAATGAAGAACTGGGCAGGAAACCTTGAATACGCCTCGGCCGGCATCCAGCGGCCGGAGTCCGTGGCTGAACTGGCGGAGCTGGTGGCTGGCTCAGGCCGGATCAAGGCACTGGGGTCGCGCCACTCCTTCAACGCGGTGGGCGACACTGACGGGGTGCACGTCCTGCTCGATGCCCTGCCGCAGCAGGTGGACCTGGACCGGGACCGTAAAACCGTCCGCGTCAGCGGCGGGGTGAGCTACGGGGCGCTGTGCCGGGTTCTCGAGAAGTCCGGCTTTGCCATCCATAACCTGGCCTCGCTGCCGCACATTTCGGTGGCGGGGGCGGTGCAGACGGGCACCCACGGCTCCGGCGTCAACAACCCTTCCCTTGCCGGCGCGGTGGAGTCGATCGAGCTGGTCAGGGCCTCCGGGGAGCAGGTGACCCTCTCGCGGGCGGACGGTGACGAGTTCCTTGCCAGCGTGGTGGGCCTCGGGGCCCTGGGCATCGTGACCGGCCTGGAACTGGCGGTGCGCCCCAGCTTCCGGATGCGCCAGCGCGTCCTGGAGGACCTGCCGTGGGAACGTGCCCTGGAGAACCTCGACGCCGTCCTTTCCAGCGCCTACAGCGTCAGCCTCTTCACTGATTACGCCGGGGAGAACATCAGCCAGGTCTGGCTCAAGGCCCTGGATGAGGAACCGCAGCTCCAGGAGTTCTTTGGCGCCACCCCGGCCCAGCGTCCGCGGCATCCGCTGCCCGACATGTCCGCGGAGAACTGCACCCTGCAATTGGACGAACCCGGGCTGTGGCTGGACCGGTTGCCGCACTTCCGCCACGAGTTCACTCCGAGCAAGGGTGAAGAGCTGCAAAGCGAGTTCATCCTCCCCCTGGCACACGCTCCCGCCGCCCTGCGTGCGGTCCGGGCCCTCGCTGACCGGCTTGCGCCCCTGCTGTTCGTTTCGGAGGTCCGAACGGGCGCGGCCGATGAGTTCTGGCTGAGCCCGTTCTACCGGCAACAGAGCGTCGCCCTGCACTTCACCTGGAAGCCGCTGCAGCGTGAGGTGGAGGCCTTTCTACCGGAGCTGGAAGCTGCGTTGCAGCCCTTCGGCGCACGTCCGCACTGGGGCAAGCTCTTCTCCCCTGACGGCTATGACTGGGAGAAGCTCTACCCCCGCTTCAGCGACTTCCGTTCGTTTGCAGCGGCCGGCGATCCCGAAGGGAAGTTCCGGAACGGGCTGCTGGACGGCATTCTGGGCGTGGCGGTGCCCCGGTAGGCTGGGGATCATGACCCGCCGCCTTGCCTTCCTGTCCGCCACATCCATCCTGCTGCTGACCGGCTGCGGGGCCGTGGGGGACGCGGCCGGCAACGCGGCCAGCGACGCCGCGTCCAAGGCTGCCTCCGCCGCCGCACAGGAAGTCAACCGGCAGGTTTGCGCCGTCATCCAGGACGGACTGGTGAGCGTAGAGGACAAGCAGGCGCTGGCAGGGCTTGTTTCTGCGGCGCGAACGGCAGGGGTTCCGGCCGAAATTACGACGCCGTTGGGAGAGATCGCGGCGTCCGGCGACCAGGTGCCCGCTGACTCCGTCAAGGCCCTCAAGGATGCCTGCCGGGCATGACCGGAGGGCGGTGCAGAACCCCTTCAACGCACCCCTTCTTGGTGCTACCTTGAAATGACGAACTAGTAAGCCTGTGATACTAATCACGTGCGAAGGAGATCGTCATGGCAGAACGAGGCAACACCACCCATGGCCAGAATCTGGACGACCAGCTGAAGCATGAATCCCAGGGGGTGGTGCACGGAAACCAGCCTCCCCATGCGGAGGAATGGCGTGAGACAGAGCCCTTCCCGGACGACACGGACCCCGCTGAGGTGCGCGAGGCGCTCAACCCGGCCGCGGCACCGGAACCCCTCACCAGCGAGGAGGAGGAACAGTGACCGGGAGCCTGAAGGCCTATGCGGACCTGTGCCGGCTCCCCGGTCCATGGTGCGCGGCGTACGTCGACGCCGGAACCGGAACCGTGGATACGCTCGAAGCCGGCGACGTCAGGCCCGGCAACGTACGTTCCCAGCTTGAAGCCCAAGGGGCGGCCGCAGCGGACCTCGACGCCATGGAGCAGGCGCTCGAGCCGGCGGCGGGAGTTCCGGCCCCGGTTTCCCGCTATGTCCTGGTACGTGAGGGCAAGGCCGTAATCAACGAATTGCTGCCGGGAAGGCAGGTGTTGCCGGAGCGCGTTGTGGTCAGCCCTGTCCCGGACCTGTTGCCTCTGGCCAAGCACCGCCCGGAGGAGTTCCCCTACATCGTGGCGGAAGTAAGCCGGGAGCACGGGGAAATCCGGCTGTACCGCGCCGGTGCCGGCGCGCCCGCCGCAGTCCAGGAGGTGGAGGGCGAAACCGAACACGTCCACAAGTTCCACGGAGGCGGCTGGTCGGAGCTGCGGTTCCAGCACCACACGGAGGATGTCTGGCGCCGCAATGCAGACGAGGTGGCAGGGGAAATCGACAGGGTGGCCAGTGCCAGCGGAGCCCGCCTGATTGTCCTTGCCGGCGACATCCGTGCCCGCGGGCTGGTGCAGGAACAGCTCTCCGATGCCAGCCGGGCTCTCGTGTCCGAGGTGGATTCCCACACCCACACCGCGGGGGCGGACAGCGCCAACCTGGAGGACCAGGTCAACGAGAGGGTGGCCGAAGTCTGGGCTGCCGGGCAGCAGGATGTGATGGACCGGCTCGCCGTGCAGGAGGGCCAGGGGAACCCCGAGTCCGCCGTCGGCATCGGGGCCGTGGTCCACGCGTTGCAGCAGGCACAGGTCGAGGTCCTGATCCTGGATGATGCCGCCCTGTCCGAGCGGACGTTGCTGGCGCTGGACGCCGAACCGTGGGTTGCCCTGGGCGAAGAAGAGACGTTGGCTGCAGGCATTCTGGGCAAGGTGCCCGCGCCTGCGGCACTGCTGCGGGCGGCGGCATTGACGGATGCCGAAGTCCTTCTGGTTCCCGGACCGGTCCTGCCCGAGGGCTCGGATGCCGCGGCCCTGCTGCGCTGGTCCACCGGGCCCCAGGTACCGGAGTCGTAAGCACGCCCACGCAGGAAAGCTACCGAAGGGAAGGTGCACCATGAGCACTGCAGATGAAAATACTGATGACGTCCTGGGAAGCGTGATGGTCCCGGAGGAGGACGCACTTCCGAACCCCACCCGCACCGGGCACGGCAAGATGCCCGAAGAAATTGACGACGACGCTTACCAGAAGGCCGCCGAGCAGGAAAGGGTGGCGGCCGGGCTGGCCGACTATGCGCCCAGTGACGTCCCGCCGGCCACCGACCCCCTTCCGCCCGAAGCCGCGGAGGAGGCAGACCTGGCCCAACGTGGCTTGCTGGAGGAAGAAGGCCAACAGGACAACGGTTAGCAGACAGCAGGGGCCGGCCCACCACGGGCCCGGCCCCTGCTTGTGGATTACCTCAAATCTGGTGGGGCTGATCGCGCGCCCGCAGGCCACTTGCCCGGCCCGGCTGGGGCCGGTGCCCAGCCCGGTGTTCGGGCGCCACAAAAGGGACAACCCCCGTATCCCGGTTGAGCGGCACGGCACGCACGAACTTGGTCAGCTCGTCGCGGAGGGCCTTCCAGGCGATGTCGGGATCGTCCGGGTAGGCATTGATCTCCGCCTGCCTGGCTGCGTCGACGGCACTCTCGCCCGCCTCGGTGAGCTCAACCTTCAGCTGCCTCCGGTCGGTTGCCTGGCGCGTCCTGGTGATAAGTCCGGCCGCTTCCAGCCTCGTGAGGACCCTGCCCAACGTCTGGCTTTGGACCCGTATGGTGTCCGCGAGCTGCTCCTGGTTCAGCGGTCCGTCCGTCAGCCCCTCCAGGGCGATAACGGCGGCACGGGTCAATCCAAGCGGCGCCAGGGCATCATCCTGCCGCCGCTGGATCAGGCGGGCCGCCAAGGTGATCAGGCGGTAGCTGCTCCGGGCATCCGGATCGAGATTGCTGGTCATCGGCCGCGGCCTTCCTGTAGTTGGCGAAGTACGGGTTTGACCCCTTCATGCGTCGCTACCCTTCTACAATAAGCATGCTTAGCATCAGATTTGCAAGTAGGCTTACTATCCGCCCCCGATGCAACCGCCCGCAACATGACGACGGCGGCAAAAGAATGCGGCACCCCCTTGCAATCGAAATGGAAAGTGTGCTTAGTATCTAATTAGTAACCCTGCTTACTAAGTTGCCAGCACTGCTGGTTCTTGATCGCCAGCTAAACCTTTCTGAAAGAGAGCGAAGATGACAGAGAACCAATGGCCCCAGACTCCCACCCCCGCCACCACCGACCCGTACGGCACACAGTCCTACGGCGCAGCAGGAGATAGCCCGCAGCACGCCGCCTACCCGGCCGATGCGGCAGGTACCTCCAAGACACACGCCGCCAAGGAGGAAGCCTCCAACGTGGCCGGCGAGGCCGCGTCCGCCGCCCAGGGCGTTGCCCAGACGGCGAAGGAGGAAGCCGCGAACGTCGCCTCCGAGGCAAAGGCCGGCGCGCAGGACCTGCTGCACCAGGCCCGCGCGGGGCTGACCAGCCAGGCCGGCACCCAGCAGCAGAAGGCAGCGGAAGGCATCCGCAACATCTCCACCCAGCTGCACAGCATGGCCACCGCCCCGGAG
>NZ_JBYQFR010000017.1:0-85643 GCF_058266945.1 Arthrobacter sp. E70
AAACTGACACAGCCGGCTCCGCAACGCGGGGCCGGCTGTGCCGCGTCCTGGACCCTTGGCTCCGGGGAGCTGCCGGGATTAGCGTTTGCCCTTCTTGCGGGAGCCCTTGCCCCTGCCCTTGTCCGGGTTGGGTGCGTACCGCTGCGCAACTTTCGGAGCCTTTTTGGGTGCTGCGCCGCGGCGGTCCGGTTTTGGCTCCTTCTTCACCTTTACCGGCTGCGCCGAGGGCTGGCGGGAGCTTTGGGCCGTCCGGCCGCGGACGATCCCGATGAATTCCTCGAGCACCTCATCGGTGGAGTCGCTGGGCCAGACCAGCGCGATTTCGGTTCCGGCCGCCCCGGTGAGCCTGCGGGCCACGGTGTCCTTGACGTTGAAGTGCCGCGCGACGGGCATGGGAAGGACCACCAATCCGGCGCCGGCGGCGACCAGCTCAAGAGCCGGCCCGGCTCCGCCCAGGGCAGGAACGTCCATGAACGCCTCCTGTTCCAGGTCCTCAAGCGCCACTTCCTCGAACACCGAGATCTCATGGCCTTTGGGTGCGACGACCACGGGCTGCTCCTCGTACAGGGGAATGACGCTGAGGCCCTCCCGCTCCACGGGGAGCCGCACGAAGCCCATGTCCGCACTTCCGGCGCGGACCGCCGCAAGCTGCGCGTCGCCGTCGTCCACCATGAATGCCTTCAGAGGTATATGCGGCATCCGTTCCTCCCAACGGCGGATCCACTTGCCGGGGGTCACTCCGGCAACATAGGCGATTCGCAGTTCGCGGGGGGCTGCCTCGGCAGCCGCGGCGTCGTTGACTGCTGGAGGGGTATTGTCGGCGGGCACGTCTTCACAGTACCCGTCGCCCGGATACCCTTGAAGCATGACCTCTGCTAACTCCCAGTCCATGAAGCCGGCCACCGTTGCCAAGAAACTTGGCATCTACCTGCCGGCAACGCCGCAGGAGTTCCAGGATTCGACCATTACCCGTGAGGAATTCGCCGAGCTCCAGGCCAACCCGCCGGAATGGCTCGCCGAGCTCCGCCGGAACGGTCCCCACCCCCGCCCGGTGGTCGCGCAGAAGCTGAACGTCTCCATCAGCGGCCTGGCGCGAGCGGGCGTGGAGGAAGCACTGACGACGGCGGAGATCACCGCGCTGCTGCAGGCTCCCCCGCAGTGGCTGGTCACTGAGCGCGCCACGCACGCAGCCGTTAGGGCCGAGGCGCAGCGGGTGAAGGAAGAGGCTGCGCAGAAGGCCGCAAAGAAGGCCCGCGCACAAGCCAAGTAGCAGTCAGTCCTGGTGGATCTGGACGTAGTTGCCGCACCCGTCGTCGAACACGGCGCTGGTGCCGAACTGGTCGGTGGTGGGCGGAGTCTTGAAGCTGACACCGGCGGCAACCAGACGGTCATACTCTGCCTGGACGTCCGGGACTCCGAAGACGATGGCGGGCAGGCCGGCCTCGCGCACGGCGTTCATATAGTTCGCGCCGATCGGGTTGTCGCTGGGCTCCAGTAGCAAACCTACGGAGCTGTCGTCCGCGCCCGGGTCCTTGATGATATAGAGGTTGTACTCAGGCATGGCCATGAGCGTGTCGAAGCCCAGGGTTCCTGTGTAAAACGCGTGGGCGGCGGCTGGATCCTGGACGTGGATGCTGCACATTTTGAGTCTCATGGCCCTACGCTACCGCCGGCACACGGCCGTTTTGCAGTCGCTGCGTTACCCAATTGCCGCCATTGACGCTCCGCCTTGAAGAGGGTGCAATGGAAGGACCAGTCCGGGCTTTGCGGCCGGGGCCGAGTGTCTAGGGAAATAACGGGCGCTGGAGGTACGGGGTGTCAGGCGTGGCCGAGTCGTTGGTACAGGGCCTGCTTCACGGTGCGTGGGCCGTCCTGGTGTGTGGTCCGGTGCTTGTTGCCAGTGTGGCCGCCACCGTCTTTGTGGTCCGACGGCGGTCCCTGGCTCCAAAAGACGGGGAACCTGAGCGTGCGGACCAGCTGTTTTGGGACCTGTTCCTCGGTGCGTGCGTGGCCCTTCCTGCGCTGCTGATCCCCGCGCTGTTTTCGCCGTGGGCGGGACTGGTCCTGGCCGGGGCAGCCGGCGCTTCCGGGATTGCCGCCTACCGGGGAACCCCCCGACTCCTGGCCCGGCGCACCGCGCGGCGGGAACGCCGCCGGGAGCTCGCAGCCCACCAGGTTGCCCGGGCGAGGCACGACGAACTGATGGTCCGGTGGCGCCGCTATGAACTGGACCCGGCCTGCAGCATCGACTACCCGGCACTCACGGATGTGCGGCTCCCGGAGACGTCGGCCCTGATCAAGGCCATGCGGAAGGCAGACGAGCTGCGCACCGTTCCCCACCAGGACTACCCGGACGCCGTCGGCAGCTTGGCCGCATCCCTCGCCGCGGCGGAACGGGCGGCAGGGATCCCCCCAGCCCAAGCGGCTGGACAGGCCTGACATTAACTGCTGTGTCGGCAGCGGTGGAACCGGCCGGGCCGGCGGCGATAGCATCCCAGGATGAAGCCTGAGGAATTCCCGGCCCATGACCAGTACGGCCGCCTGTTGGAGGACCGCGGGGTCTGGCGGCAGGCCACCACCCTTGAGGGGGCCGGTGAGCTGACCGCCCGCTGGCTGGAGGGTGGCAGCTCCTACCAGCCCGGACATTTTGCGCCCGCATTCGACGCCGAAACCGGCCCCCTTGCCGCGGCACTGGCCGAACTGAATCGGAACGGCCTGTTCACCAGGGAGTCCCAGCCGGGCATCCTTGCCGATGCCGGGGCGCAGCGGGAATATGTCACGGGGTTTTGCAGTGCCGCCACGGCGGCGGACCTCCTGGCCCTTTCCACCCGCACCGAACTGGTCACTGTGGCCCACTCCCCCGGCGAGGCCAGCAGCGCTGCCATTCCGGTCACCATTGCGGGGACGGAGATCACCACCGTGCTCGGCTCCAGCGAAAACCCCGTGGAGGAGGAGCAGATCCGGGACTGGGCGGAGGAAACCAACGACTCCCTGGCCCTCCTGCTCGCGGATTCCTGGTATGTGGAGATCCTTGATCCGGTCTGGGGACGCAATGGCGTGCTGCTGCCGGCGGTGCTTCAGGCCCTGAAAAAGGCGGAGCAGCCGTAGCCGCTCCGCCCCTTTCAATCTCCGGCACTGCTAGAGCTCCACGGTGCCGCTTTCGCCGACGCTCATGCGGCTGTGCGTAACCTTGGATTTGACCCATTGCAGGACCGTTGCCGCGGTTCCGCCCGGGCTGGTCCAGTACTCCGCGGAGTCGGAATCAATGTGGAGCAGGCACACCTCGGGGGTGTCCGGGCCGTCGGGGAACCAGGCTTCAACCGCCTGGTTCCACAGCTCGTGGATCTTGGCCCGGTCGGTGACCACCTGGGCGGTTCCGGCCACGGAAACCCACTCCGTGTTCTTCCCGAAGGCGACGTTGACGCGGGAGTCCTTGCGGACGTGCGCAACCTGTGAGGTGCCGAGCCCGGTGAAGAACCACATGTCGCCGTCGTCCTTTACCTCCTGGACGGCCAGCGGCCGGCTGACGAGGGCGCCTTCTTCGTTGATGGTGGTGACCATTCCGATCCTGGAATCGTTGATGATCTCAGTAACCTTGCTGATGCTCTGTGCGTCAGTCATGCCTCACCTCGTTCGTCTGAAGTCGGGGACGCTCCCCGCCGCCAGCCTATTAGTAAGCATGCTTATTTACCAGTTGGCTGCCACCGGGATCTTTGCCACTTCTACGATGCGGGCGGCGGTGGTGCGGCCCATGCGGATGGCGCCGTCCACATGTTGGTATCCTTCGGCGGCAAGGTCGGAGGAGGACCAGTAGATGGGACCGACCGGGGCGTGCTGGTCCTTGCCGTAACGGTGCAGGCCGCCGAGGTCGTAGCTGGCCGCGTAAGCGCCGCGCGTCCATTCCTCCGAGCCCCAGTCGGACTCGTAGTAGACCTCCGGCGCCAAGGCCTCGACGCCAAGGTAGCCGGCGATGGATTCCAGAATGGCCTTCCGGCGGTCTTCGGCGCTCAGCTCAAACATGGCGTCGGCTTTTTCATCCGAGACGAAGCCCACCAGCGTGCCGCGCGCATCGCCGTGGTTCGTGTTGTCATAGACCTCCTGCACCAGGGCGTCCGCGCCGAAACAGGTGCCGGAAAGCCCCTTGTCCCGCCAGAAGGGGGTGCCGTACACGGCGTGGACCTTGATGACCAGGCCCAGGGACTGGTGCTGGTGCATCTGGTGCTGGCGCCGCGGCAGCGGAGGGTTGAAGGAGACGCGGGAGTAGAGGTTGGGCGGCACGGCCATGATCACGAACCGGGCTTCCACAGTGGCGCGGTCCGAAACAACGGCCGCGCGGTGGCCGCCGTCCGCGTCCGGCTCCCAGTTGATGGTGCGCACCGGGGAATCAAGGATGACGTCGTCGCCCAGCTCCTCTGCCTGCAGCAACGAGACCTGCTGCATCCCGCCCACCACGCGGCGGTCCAGGATGAAGTCCTCGTCCGTGAGGTGGGTGAAGGACCCGGCCGAGGCTGCCATCAGGACGGCCTGCAGGGCAGAGAAGGCGTGCGCCGGCTTGGTGAGCATGCCGCCGGCGATGAATAGCCCGATGTTCTTGCAGGCTTCCTCGTTGGACGAGTTCTGCCGGAGCCAGTGGTGGAAGGAAATGGTATCCAGTTCGCGCGCCTTGGGGTGCGCCCAAGGCTCAGCAGGTCCGATCTCGGCGGCGAGTTCGTCCAAAAGGGCCACCAGGCGGTCCATCTCGACGGCGGTGGCCGGGTCCACCGGGAACGAGTCACCGGTGTAGCGCACGGGTGCGCCGTCGGCGCCGATGTAGATGGACTCCCCCTCGCGGTAGCGCGGGTACGTCTCCAGATTCAGTTCCTGCAGGAGCTCGAGGAGGGCAGTCTGGTCCGGGGAAACCCACTGGCCGCCGATCTCCAGCATGGCGCCGTCCACGGTGTCCGTCCAGGTCCGGCCGCCCACGCGGTCGCGGGCCTCCAGGACGGCTACGGTCAGGCCGGCTTTCTTCAGTTCACGCGCAGCAGTCAGCCCGCAGGGCCCGGCTCCAACGACCACGACGTCGCGGTTCAGGTTCAGCATGATGTCCTCTCTGCGGTCCCTAGTGGCAGGAACCACTAAATGAATGCCATTCATTTAGTAGAACTATAGCCCGCGCCCGCCGGGAGCGGAAGTGCCGGATGGAATAATGCTGGAGACCATCAACGAAAGGCCAGCAATGCCGGCAGTACCAGCCGCGACGGGAAGCATCACCAGCAACGGCGGCACACAGAAGAGGCGGGCGGGGCGACCCTCCGCGGCAGTGCTGGCCAAGTCAGGGATCACTGCCGCGGCACTGGAGCTGGTGAGCCGCAGGGGTTACGAGGGGTTGACCATGGCCGCGCTGGCGAGAGTGCTGGATGTGGCTCCCTCAGCTCTCTATAACCACGTGGCCTCCAAGCAGGACGTGCTGCTCCTCGTGGAGGACCACCTGATGTCCCTCGTTGATGTGTCCGGCTTCAAGACCGGGCCGTGGGAGGACGCCGTCCGCACTTGGGCCTGGAGCTACCGCGACGTTTTTGCCGAACACACACCGCTCATACCCGTGATCGCCGTCCTGCCGGTCACAGACGCACCGCAGACCCTGGGGATGTATGAGACCGTCAGCAAGGGATTTTCTGACGCCGGGTTTCCGCAGGAGCGGATCGTGCCCGCGATCGTGGCACTCGAGTCCTTCATTTTCGGTTCCGCTTACGACGTCACTGCCCCGGAAGACATCTTCGACTCCGGATCCATGGCGGATTCCACCCCTCACTTCACCACCGCCGTCCGGAGCTCCGCGGGCAAGGAGCGCGGCCGGGCCGCCGACACCGCATTCAGCCTGGGGCTCGGTGCGCTCATATCCGGACTGGGTGCACTCCGCGGCCGGGCCGGCTGAGCCAAAAGGCCCCACGCGGGAAAAGACACTTGTAACACAAGTTGTTGACTTATATCCTAAGCGGGTGGGCGAAGGAGCCCAGTCCCGCCTTTAGGAGAACTTATGAGCACTGTCGACCTCATCCGGCACGTCAAGCTGTCCACCGCCCGGCTGCCCCTCGCCGTACCGATCAGCGACGCCAAGGTCTTCACCGGACGGCAGAAGCCCATGACTGAGGTGGTCTTCCTGTTCGCCGAGATCACCACCGAGCTCGGCCACAGCGGCATCGGCTTCAGCTATTCCAAGCGCGCTGGCGGCCCGGCACAGTACGCCCACGCCAAGGAAGTCGCCGAGGGCCTTCTTGGTGAGGACCCCAACGACATCGCCAGGATCTACACCAAGCTCCTCTGGGCCGGCGCCTCGGTGGGCCGGTCCGGCGTCGCCACCCAGGCCCTTGCCGCCGTCGACATCGCGTTGTACGACCTCAAGGCCAAGCGTGCCGGACTGCCGCTGGCCAAGTTCCTGGGCTCCTACCGTGATTCCGTGCGGACCTACAACACCTCCGGCGGCTTCCTGAACGCTTCGCTGGATGAGGTAAAGGCCCGCGCCACGCAGTCAATCGAGGAGGGTATCGGCGGCATCAAGATCAAGGTGGGTCTCCCGGACAGCAAGGAGGACCTGCGCCGCGTGGCCGGCATCCGCGAACATATCGGCCCGGACGTGCCGCTCATGGTGGACGCCAACCAGCAGTGGGACCGGGCCACGGCCCTGCGCATGGGGCGCCGCTTTGAGGAGTTCGACCTTGTCTGGATCGAAGAACCCCTGGATGCGTATGACTTCGAAGGCCACGCCCACCTCGCCCAGGCCCTGGACACTCCCATCGCCACCGGCGAGATGCTCGCCTCCGTGGCAGAACACAAGGGCCTCATCGCCGCCAACGGGTGCGACATCATCCAGCCGGACGCCCCGCGCGTCGGCGGCATCACCCAGTTCCTCCGCCTCGCCGCCCTCGCCGACGAACGCGGCCTGGGCCTGGCACCGCACTTCGCCATGGAAATCCACCTGCACCTCGCGGCCGCCTACCCGCGCGAGCCCTGGGTGGAACACTTCGACTGGCTGGACCCCCTGTTCAACGAACGGCTGGAAACCAAGGACGGCCGGATGATCGTCCCGGACCGCCCAGGCCTTGGCATCACGCTCAGCGACCAGGCCCGGGCGTGGACCACCGAAAGCGTGGAGTTCGGCGCCTAATGTTGACGCCGTAATCTTGGAACCATGAGCCGGAACCTCACTGCGGACCTCGCCGCCGACCTTCGCAACCGCATCGTCGACGGCGTCATCCAGCCGGGCGAGAAGCTCCCCAGCGAGAACACGCTGATCAGCGACTTCGGCGTCAGCCGGACCGTGGTGCGCGCCGCCCTGACCCGGCTGCAGGCAGAGGGACTGGTGGAGACCGAGCGGGGGCGCGGCAGCTTCGCGCTCACGCCGCCCACCGATGGGCCCTCGCCAGGACCGGGGGCCCGTCCGGTGGCCACCACCGAGGACAGGCTGCACCTGCTGGCGTTCCGCATGGGGGTGGAGACGGAAGCTGCAGCACTGGCTGCCCGCAACCATACGGAACGGCAACTGCGGGCCGTGGCGGCGGCGCTGGAAGCCTTCACCGAAAGCGCCGGCCACCCCGCCCATGCCATGAAGGCGGACTTCGAGTTCCACCGCGCCGTGGCCGCGGCGTCCGGCAACCCCTATTACTCGGACTGCCTGGCATCCCTGGGCCAGACCATGATCGCCATGCCGCGCACCCGCCTGATGACCGGCGTCGAACATTATGCCCGCGACCACTTCGACCAGGTGGTGCAGGAGCACCGGTCCATCCTGGATGCCATCGCGGACGGCGACGAAGCGGCGGCAGCGGCCGCCATGCGCAGCCACCTTGCAAGCTCACGACGCCGGTTCAAGGCTTCCGCGCGCCCACCGGCCTAGGCGCGGCAACACCCGACACGGGACGCAGCACCAGGGGACGCGGGGGTGCGAAGTCCGGACACGGGTGCGAATTCCGAAGGTTGGTGCAATCCGGCAGACCCTGGGTTTCGTGCCGCAAACGCAAAAGAGCCCCGGTCCGAAGACCGGGGCTCTTTCCATTGCGTGCGCGAGGGGGGATTTGAACCCCCACGCCCTTTCGGACACTGGCACCTGAAGCCAGCGCGTCTGCCGTTCCGCCACTCGCGCGCAACTTCTCCCACTTGGCCGCCCCGGTTTCCCGGTTCCGCGCCTCGTAAAAGCAGCGAGATCAAGCATAACGGACATCTGCGGCAAATTACCAATCGGCCTCCGCAAGGTGTCCGGCACCATGTGAAAACCGGACGGAATCCTTCCCGGAAGGCATGCGCCGTGTCACCGCTGGATCCGCTGGAAGCCGGATGTATCCGAACCTTTACCAACCCATGCCCGGTGCTGATTAAGGCCATTCACAGGGCTGGCCAGTAGTATCGGATGTAAGAGTGGCTGCCGCCTGCAGGGACACCACACGGTGTTGAACTGCCATGCAGGTGCTGGTCTCCAACGGATACTGCCCCGGAGCCGGGGGGAAAGGAGAAGGACCATGGGTCTGCTTGACAAGGTGGAACGCGGCATTGAAAAGGCCGTCCGCGGTGTCTTCTCCACCGGATCCAAGGCACAGGTTGAACCCGTGGAGATCGCCAGCAGGCTCCGCCGGGAAGTGGACCACAAAGCCCTCACCGTGGCCGCCGGACGCACCCTCGTGCCCAATGTCTTCGACGTCCAACTCAGCGATGACGACTTCAGGCGTGCCCAGGAATGGGGAACCCCCCTGGCGGAGGAACTCTGCGACGTCGTGATCAACCACGTCCGCGGCCAGGGATACACGCTGCAGGGACCGGTCCGGATCTCCTTCCGGCGCGACGCCGGGCTGCGGGCCGGCGATTTCGAGATTGCCTCCGCCACCGAAAAGTCGCAGGGCACCGGGGCCGCCCAGCCCCGACCCACCGTTCCCGCCGCACCCAGCCGCCGGCCGGCCAGGCTCCAGCCGGTACTGGACATCGAGGGGCAGCGCTATTCGCTGAACGCGCCCTCCATCATCCTCGGCCGGTCCTCGGAGGCCGACATCCACGTCGAAGACACCGGCGTATCCCGCCGCCACCTCGAAATCCGCACGGACAACGGCATCACCAGCGCCGTGGACCTCGGCTCCACCAACGGCAGCTACGTCAACGGCCAGCGGGTTTCGGGAAGCACTGAACTCACTGACGGCTCCACCATCACGATGGGACGGACAAAGATCATCTTCCGCCTGCTTCCCGCGAGCCCGGGTGGCCACGCATGAGCGACCTGACCATCACCGCGCTGCGGTTTGGCTTCCTGCTGCTCCTCTGGGTGCTCATCTTCAGTATCGTCTCCGCCATGCGGCGCGACCTCATGGTGGGCCGCAAGGCAGCCGCGGGCGCCCCGTCCGCACGCCAGGTGCGGCGAAACCCTGAACTCGCCGAGCCGCCACAGACGCCCGTGAAGCAACAGGCCCGGCAACTGGTGGTGGTGGAAGGCCCGCTCAAAGGCAGGACCCTTCCGCTGGCCGCGAGCCCAATTCTGCTTGGGCGGGCCCAGGAAGCAACCCTGGTGCTGGAGGACGACTACGCCTCCGGCCGGCACGCCAGGCTCTTTCCCCAGGGCAGCCGCTGGTTCATCGAGGACCTCGGCTCCACCAACGGAACGTACCTGGGAGACCAGCAACTTACCCGTGCCCTGCCGGTCGAGCCAGGGGTACCCGTGAGAATCGGCAAGACGGTCATTGAATTGAGGCCGTAACCGTGGCGGCCACCGAAAACCCCGCACCTGGACCCAAGCCCGGAGAGCGGCCCCTCATCATGCGCTTCGCGGCCCGCTCCCACGTGGGACGGATCCGCTCGAAGAACGATGATTCGGCCTATGCCGGACGCCATCTCGCCGTCGTGGCCGACGGCATGGGCGGCCATGCGGGCGGTGACGTGGCTTCTGCGGCCACGGTCCTGGACATGATCCACCTGGACCGGGCGGACTATGAAGGCGACGCCTCGACCACCCTCGCTGACGAGATCCAGACCGCGAACTCCCTGCTCTCCGAACTTGTGCACATCAATCCCAAACTGGCCGGGATGGGCACCACCGTCACCGCCCTCCTGCTGGCGGAAGGAAAGCTGCACTTCGCACACATTGGTGATTCCCGCGCCTACCGGCTCCGGGACGGCGAATTCAAGCAAATCAGCGTGGACCACACGTTCGTCCAGCGCCTGATCGACGAAGGCCGGCTCAAGCCTGAGGAAGCGGAGACGCACCCGCACAAGAACGTCCTGATGCGCGTCCTGGGCGATGTCGACGCCAGCCCGGAACTGGACCTGGACACGCTGGACGTGAAACCGGGCGACCGCTGGCTCCTTTGCTCCGACGGGCTGAACTACGTCGCCGGACACGCCGTTGAACGGACGGTCCGGGAGACCAGGGACCTGGCGGAGTGCGCTGGAACCCTGGTGGAACTGACGCTTGAAGCCGGCGCCCCGGACAACGTCACCGTGGTGATGCTGGACATCGCGGAAGAAACGCCCGACGACGTCAGCACGGCCGCCGTCGAGATCGTTCCGCCCGTGCAAGGCAGCAAGCCCGCTGCCGCGGCGGAGGTGCCGCCCGCCACCAGGGACACTGCGGTGGAACCGGCAAGTGGCCAGAAGCCTTCCGGCCAGGGGGCGGGCGGCGCGGAGAAGTCCGCCGAAGCCTCCGGACAGGAAGCTCGGGACGCCGCCTCCGGCAAGGGCGGGGATTCCGCTTCGACGGAACCTGGCAGCACCGACCCGCACCTCGGTGAGCACCTTTCCGCCGAGGTCCTGCGGGAAGAACTGGCCTCACGCCCCCACCATCTTGTCGGTGCTGCAGCCGCGGCCGCGGAATCCGGCTCCATCCCCACCGTTGCCGGCCGCACCGTGGCACGGCGCGCAGCCACCCTCCTCACGCACAAGGCCGAACCGGCCGGCGACCCGGCCGATACCCTGGTGCCCCTGCGTCCCCGGCGTTGGGTGGCATGGTCCATCGCCGCGGCGGTCGTCGTCGTGGTGGCCGTGGGCCTCTGGCTCGGGTACGCGTGGACCCAGACGCGCTATTACGTGGGCGAGTTTGATTCCCGGGTGGCCATCTATAACGGCGTCTCCCAAAGGCTCGGCCCCATCCAGCTGTCCTCCCTTGAAGCCGTGACGGAGATCCGGATGGATTCGCTTCCACCCTTCTCCCAGCAACGCGTCCGCCAGACCGTGCCCGCCAACGACCTTTATGACGCACAGCGGATCGTGAAGAACCTGGAACTGACGGGAACCACCTCCCCGGAACAGGAATGCCCCACGCCGTCGGCCTCCGCTTCGCCCGGGGCCTCCCCGGCGGCCAGCGCCGCGCCGCCGCCCGCTGCGGATGCCACGGCAACACCGGCACCAACTCCTTCCCCCACACCTACCATCACCTGCGAGGCGGCCAAATGAGCCAGGTAAACACCATGCCCAAGCCTCGCCGCAACGTAGAGCTCGCGCTGCTGATCCTGGCCCTTGCCGTGGGAATCGGTGCCAATATGCTGGTGGGCGTTGACGCGGAGAAGGCTTTCGACTCAGACTTCTGGTTCCAGTCCAGCCTGCTGGCAGCAGCCGCACTGGCATTCCACGGCGTCCTCCGGTTCCGTGCCAAATATGCCGACCCCGTAATACTTCCCATCGTGGTGGCCCTGAACGGCCTCGGCCTTGCGATGATCCACCGGCTGGACGCTCCCGGTGACGACACGGGAAACAACCAGCTCCGGTGGACACTGGTGGCCATGGCCGTGGCGATCGCCGTCGTGTTCTTCCTCAAGGACCACCGCGTGCTGCGCCGGTTCACCTTCATATCCCTTGCTGCCAGCGCATTGCTGCTGATCCTGCCGCTTGTCCCAGGAATCAGTGCCGGGGAGATCCTGGGTGCCCGCGTGTGGATCCGGTTCGGGCCCATGACGTTCCAGCCCGGCGAGGTCGCCAAGATTACGCTGGCCATATTCTTTGCCGGGTATCTTTCCTCCAACCGGGACCTCATCCTGCTGGCCGGCCGCAAAATCGGCCCCCTGCAGTTTCCCCGGTTCAAGGACATGGGCCCCATGATTACCGCGTGGCTGGTCAGCATCGGTGTCCTGATCTTCCAGCGCGACCTGGGCTCCTCCGTGCTGTTCTTCGGTCTTTTCATCGTCATGATCTACGTCGCCACCAGCCGCATCAGTTGGGTGGTCATCGGCCTGGCGCTGATCCTCGGCGGCGGCTTCGTAGCAGCCCAAGTGTTCTCCCACGTCCAGCAGCGTGTCTACGGCTGGCTTAACGCTTTCTCGCCCGAGGTCTACGAAACCGGAAGCCGCCAGGTCATTGAAGGCCTCTTCGGCATGGCCAACGGCGGGCTGGTCGGGACCGGCCTTGGCCAGGGCCGTCCGGACCTGGTCCCGTTTGCCAACAGCGACATGATCATTGCCTCGCTCGGCGAAGAGCTGGGCCTGATCGGGCTGTTCGCCGTCGTCCTGCTCTACCTGCTCTTCTTCACCCGCGGATTCCGCGCGGCCCTGGGTACGCGGGACGCCTTCGGAAAGTTGCTCGCCTGCGGCCTGTCCTTCGCGGTGGCACTGCAGTGCTTCGTGGTCATCGGCGGCGTCACCCGGCTCATCCCGCTGACCGGACTCACCACACCGTTCCTGGCCGCCGGCGGCTCCTCGCTGCTGGCCAACTGGATCATCGTTGGACTGCTCCTGCTGATCTCCCATGCGGCCCGCGGCCCGGTGGACACCACCCCGCTGCCTCCGGCCGGCGCCGCGGCGGCAACCGGCATTGACACTCCCACCGAGGCGGTGAAGCAGGCGTGAACCAGGCAATCAGGCACTCGTGGGTGGCGGCTGTCGCCATGTTCGCACTGCTCTTTGGCGCCATCAGTTTTGTGCAGGTGGTGGGTGCGGACGACCTCAAGACCAATCCGCTGAACCAGCGCGCCATCCTGCAGAATTACTGCAATGATCGCGGCGCCATCATCGTTGGCGGAAGCCCTGTGGCCGAATCAGTGGAAACCGGCTCGGAGACGTGCAAGTTCCAGCGCACATACCCGCAGCCGGAACTGTACGCCGGGCTCACCGGCTACTTCTCCAAGAACTACGGTGCCACCGGCCTGGAGCAAAGCATGGGCTCCGAACTGGCAGGAGACTCCGACCAGTTGTTCCTGGACCGCGTGGGGCAGCTCTTCCTGGGGAACCAGCCCAAGGGCGCGTCGGTGGAACTCACCATCGATCCCCAGATCCAGCAGCTTGCGTACAGCCTGATTCCGGACGGCCAGCGGGGGTCGATCGTGGTGACCAACCCCAAGACCGGTGCCATCCTTGCCATGGTTTCCAAGCCGTCCTACAACCCGAACCTCGTGGCCACCCAGGATGCGACCGCCGAGAGCGCCAATATCAACGAGCTGGTGAAGGTGCCGGGCATCAACCTGAACCAGAACGTCAGCGGTCCCACTGGTGAACTGCTGGCCCCCGGTTCCGTCTTCAAACTCGTGGATACCGCCGCCGCGCTTGCCTCCGGCAAGTACAACAAGGACAGCGTGCTCCCGAACCCGGCCGAGATGCCATTCGATGGCATCCAGTACAAGCTGCCCAACTACGCCGGCGGCAACTGCTACACCCGCGATACCGCCGGTTTTGCCTTCGCCCTGCAGCAGTCCTGCAACACGCCCTTCGCCAGCATTGCCCTGGACCTGGGCCGCAACGCGATCGCGGAGCAGGCCAAGAAGTTCGGTTTCGGCGAACAGGTGGGCGACCAGCTGAAGCTGGGCCACGCCCAGGGCAATGGGTTCCCGGACAACCTGGACGCGCCGGGACTGGCGCAGTCGGCCATCGGGCAGAAGGACGTCCGCGCCACGCCGCTGCAGATCAACATGATGACCTCCGCCATCGCCAACGGGGGCGTCCAGATGCAGCCCAAGCTCATCAAGACCCTGCGTTCCCCGGACCTTCGCGTCATCGACGAACCGCAGCCCCAGCAGCTGCGCACGTCCACCACCCCGCAGATCGCCAGCCAGATCACGGAGTGGATGGCCAGCGCCGTCAGTGACGGCATTGCCAAGGGTGCTGCGGTCCCCGGCGTCCAGGTGGCCGGCAAGACAGGAACAGCAGAGCTCGGGAACGGAACCAACAACTCCTGGTTCACCGGCTTTGCCCCCGCAAACAATCCGCAGGTGAGTGTCACGATCGTCATGGAGGGCGTGAACATCACCACCGGCGCACAGCTGACCAGTCCGAACGCGAAGAAGATTTTTGAGGCGGTGTTGAATAAGTGAGGCCTACAACCGGAATCACCCTCGGCGGCAGATTCCAGCTGACCACACGGATCGCGATCGGCGGCATGGGGGAAGTCTGGAAAGCCAAAGACCTCGTCCTCGGCCGCATCGTCGCGATCAAGGTGCTCAAGGAGGAATACACCGGCGACCCCGGCTTCCTCCAGCGGTTCCGGGCGGAGGCCCGCCACACCGCACTGCTGAACCATGTGGGAATTGCCAATGTCTTCGACTACGGCGAAGAGGAGGGCTCAGCCTACCTCGTCATGGAACTGGTGCCCGGGCAGCCGCTGAGCAGCATCATTGAGCACGAGCAGGTGCTCTCGCCGGACCGCACGCTGTCGATTATCGCGCAGACCGCCCGCGCGTTGTCGGTTGCGCACGCGCAGGGCCTGGTCCACCGGGACGTGAAACCCGGCAACCTGCTGATCACCCCCGACGGACGGGTCAAGGTCACCGACTTCGGCATTGCCCGGTTGGCAGACCAAGTGCCACTGACGCAGACCGGGCAGGTGATGGGCACCGCCCAGTACCTTGCGCCCGAGCAGGCGACCGGCCAGACCGCCACCGGTTCGTCCGACATCTATTCCCTGGGCGTCATCGGGTACGAGTGCCTGTCGGGCCACCGGCCCTTCTCGGGTGAGTCACAGATCGCCATCGCCCTTGCCCAGGTCAACGACGCCCCGCCGCCACTGCCGGAGTCTCTGCCTGCCCCTGTCCGTGCGCTCCTGATGTCCATGCTTGCCAAGGATCCGAAAAACCGGCCTGCCAACGCCATCAAGCTGGCCGAGGCCGCTGAAGCCATCCGCAACGGCGACATCGGCGCCGCCCGCGCCGCCGTCCCCGGAATGCTCCTTTTTGATGCGGACACGGGCCCGATCACCGCCCCGGTGGACACCACCACCGCCCCCACCGGTGTCATTGGCGCCCAGCGCGATTCCTCTCCCGCCGCCACCTCCGCCTTGCCCGTGCTTGGTGCCGGCGCGGCCGGTGCTGCGGCCGGGATGGCAGCAGGGGCCGCGGGGGCTTCTGCAGCCGAGGGCGAAGGCGCCCAGGGACCGCTTGCCCGGAGCAACGCGATGGCGGCCGAGCGGAGCTGGGACCAGGAAGAGGAAACGTACGACGACGGACCGGCCGATGAACCGCGGCGCAAGGGCCGCAGCCCCTGGACCTGGCCCCTGGTGGCGTTGATCCTGCTGCTGCTGTTCGCCCTGGCTGGCTTCCTCCTGAGCCAGCTGGGCCTTTTCTCGCCGTCCGGCAATCCCACCTCCGGCAGCACCAGCAGTGCCGCGTCGACCTCGGCCAGCCCCACCCGGACCACCCAGTCGGCAACACCCACCCAGACCCGGAACACGCCAACGCCCACGCCGACCCCCACACAGGACACGGTCAGCGTTGTGGCAGCCGGCTACCTCGGCAAGGATGTTCAACAGGTACGGACACAGCTTGAAAGATTGGGACTTCAGGTGACTGTCCTGCCGCAGGAAAGCGCTACGGACGCCCCCGGTACCGTTCTGGAACTGAACCCCACTGGAACAGTTCCCAAGGGTTCGCTCATTACCGTCGTTTATGCGACAGCCCCCAAACCTGCGCCCACCACGGCGGCACCCACCCCTACGCCCACAACATCCTCCCAGGCGGGTCCCACCCCCCTTTCGCCGCTGCCAACCTGTGCCACCGGCCAGGTGCCGGGAACGCCGCCGGCCTGTACTCCTTAGCCGCCGGGATCACCAGTGAATGAGTCACCACGCACACCGTTGCACCGGGAGGACAGCCTGCCGGTGGATAACCGGCGCATCCTGAGCGGCCGGTACGAGCTGGGCGGTCTCATTGGCCGGGGCGGCATGGCCGACGTCTACCGCGGCACTGACACCCGGCTGGGCCGCACGGTCGCCATCAAGCTGCTCCGTCCGGACATGGCCAGGGACCCACAGTTCCAGGCCCGGTTCAAGCGGGAGGCGCAGGCGGTGGCTGCGCTGAACCATCCCTCGATTGTTGCCATCTTCGACACCGGCGAGCACCTGGTCCATGACGGCTCCGGCGAGGACGTCCGGGTGCCGTACATCGTGATGGAATACGTGGAGGGCCGGACCCTCCGTGACCTGATCCGCGCGAACGAGATCAGCATCGGGCAGGCTATCGACTACTGCCTGGGCGTACTCGGCGCGCTGGAGTACAGCCACAAGGCCGGCATCGTGCACCGGGACATCAAGCCTGCCAACGTGATGTATTGCGAGGGCACCAATTCGGTGAAAGTGATGGACTTCGGGATCGCCCGCGCCATCGCCGACTCCTCGGCCACGATGACCCAGACGCAGGCAGTGGTGGGCACCGCCCAATACCTGTCGCCCGAACAGGCCCGGGGCGAAACCGTGGACGCCCGCAGCGACCTCTATTCCGCCGCCTGCCTGCTCTACGAAATGCTGACCTCGAGGCCGCCGTTCATCGGCGACAGCCCGGTGTCGGTGGCGTACCAGCACGTCCGTGAAATCGCGGAACCGGCCAGCAGCCTCAATCCTGACGTTTCGCCCGCGCTGGACAGCGTGATTGCCAAGGCGCTGCAAAAAAACCGCGATGACCGGTTCCAGGATGCCGCCGCCTTCCGCCGCGCCCTGCGGGCCGCCCGGGCCGGTGTTGCCGTTCCTGCCCTTCCCGCGTCGGAAGCGCCCACCGACCCCAACGACCACGTTCCTGCAGCCCCGGCCCCGGCCACCGAGACCCTTGCCGCCACGGGCGCGGGCGTCCGGGACGAGGCGCCCACCGGCATCCTGACCGCCGCAACCATGTTCCATGACGACGACGAAGCGATAGTTGCCGCGCAGGGAATGGACAGGCGCACGGCAGCGGAGCCGGCGCCCCTGGGACTGCGGCCGGAACGTGAGCAGAGCCCCCGGCGGAATTCCCGGCGTCGTGCGTGGATTGCCACCCTTGTGGTCTTCACGCTCCTGGTGCTCGCGGGCGCCGGCCTGTGGCTTTACGCGACGGTCAACCGGCCTGCACCGCCTGCACCAAAGGTGCAGATACCTGCGGTGGCCGCCATGACCGAAACCGCTGCCCTGCAGGAGTTGTACAACGCGAACCTGAAACCCAGGATCGCCCGCTCGCAAAACGACACCGTGCCCAAGGGAACCGCCATCGGCACGGATCCGGCCGCCGGTGCCACCTTGGATCCCGGCGCCGAAGTGGTGCTGAACATTTCCGACGGCCCGAGCTCCGTGAAGGTCCCGGACAACCTGCCAGGGAAGACAGAAGCGGCCGCACGCGACATCCTGCGGCAAGTGGGGCTGGTGGGGGCGCCCTCCACCACGACGGCGAACAGCGCCACCGTGCCCGCCGGGATCGTCATCACCACCAGCCCTGCGCCGGGGCAGAGCGTTGGCGTGGGAACGACCGTCGAACTCGTGGTTTCCACCGGCAAGGTGGCGGTTCCGGAGCTCCGCGGCCGGACCCGGGAAGAGGCGGAAGCCGCGCTCAAGGAGCTGGGCCTGGTCCCAGCAGTGATCGAGGTGGAGAACGCGCAGGTGGAGCCCGGCAGGGTGACCGATCAAAGCGATCCCGTCAACGCCGCCGTGGAGCAGGGAAAGACCGTCACCATCGTGGTGGCCAAGGCGCCGCCGTCGCCAACACCCACGCCTACCCCGACGCCGACGCCGACCCCGACCCCGACGTCGACGAAGAAGGGCTGACGGAGGCGGGCCCTGGGCTTGCCTGATCCGGTTTTGTCCAGGGAGCGGGCTCAGTGCTGGATGAGCGGGCTGAGCTTCGCAGCGCGGGCGGCGGCACCCTTCATGCCGAGCGACTCCAGCCAGTTGCCCAGCATCTGGTAGCCGCCCTCGGTCAGCACTGATTCGGGGTGGAACTGCACCCCGCAGAGGGGGGCGGTCCGGTGCTGCAGGCCCATGACCACGCCGGATGCGGTCTGGGCAGTCACTTCCAGGACATCGGGGATGGAATCCCGCACGGCCGCCAGGGAGTGGTAGCGGGTGGCAGTGATGGGGGAGGGCAGGCCGGAGAAGACGCTGGTGCCAATGTGTTCCACCAAGGACGTCTTTCCATGCATGAGTTCGGGGGCGTGCGTCACCTTGCCGCCGAAAGCCTCCGCCAGCGCCTGGTGGCCCAGGCACACGCCGAACATGGGAACGCTGTTTTCGCCGCACCACTTGATCAGGTCGATGCAGACACCGGCTTCGGCGGGATTGCCGGGGCCCGGGGAGATCAGGACGCCATCGCGGGTGCTGGCCAGTTCAATGGCCTCGGCCAGCGTGACGTCGTCGTTGCGGACCACCGTGGTTTCGGCGCCGAGTTCCTGGAGGTAGCCCACCAGGGTGTAGACGAAGCTGTCGTAGTTATCCACTACCAGGATCTTGGTTGTCATGGCTGGTCTGCGGAACCAATCGTTGAGTCGGTGAATTGGGTGAAGTGGGACATCCAGGGGAAAAGGAACTGGACCATCAATACCAGTGCAACGGCAATGAGTACCAGTGAGAAGACGATCCGCAGCCAAAGCGGCCCCGGGAGGTGGCGGAAGATCCAGGCGTACATGCTCAGCCCCGTCCCGTTGCCGCCGCCACCTGGGCCGCGATTTCAGCCGGCGGTCCGGCCGACGCAGGACGCCAACTGTCCAGCAGGGCGTAGGCGATGATGCGCTCTTCGGCGCCGAAGCGGGGGTTGCAACTGGTCATGGTGAGGTAGCTTTCGGTGGGGGCAACACCTGGCTGCGTCGGTACCGGTTCAAGGACATCGGTGCGCGAGGGCAGCACTATCTGGTTGTTGCGGAAGACGTAGACGTAAAACCCGTCCTTTGTCTGTACGTAGATCTTGTCGCCCGGTACCAGGGTGTGAATGTTGTCCAGCACGGCGCCGTGGGTCTGCCGGTGGCCGGCCACGGCGAAATTTCCTACCGCGCCCGGCATGGCCGTGTTGCTGTAATGACCCAGGCCCAGGGTGTCAAGGACGTCCTGGCTGGTTCCCTGCACGATGGGCCTGGTATAGCTGGGGCCGAACCTGGGGATGTACATGATGCCGATCGTTCCGGCATGCCCGGGGGCCGTGCCCACCACCGGCGTGCCGAAGTCCTCAGCAGCGGCTGGCGGAGTTGTGGCCCCGGGTGCCGGTTCAGTGGGGGCAGGCGCAGCCAGGTCCTGGGCGAATTCCTTAATGACCTGGCTCTGCTTGGCATCCGACTCGACGTTGGTCCACCACAACTGCCAGGCGACGAAGAGCAGGAGGATGATCCCTGCGGTGATGAGCAGTTCGCCCAGGATCTGGACTGTTCCGCGGAGGAAGGCGCGGCGCGGCGCCGGGGCGGCGGTACGCACCGCCTTCTCCTGCAATACCACGCGCTCTCCTCGGACGTTTAGGCTGGGCACTGGCTGCCCATGAACTGCCGGTAGAATTGGCTGCTAGTAAGAATCCAGATTTGACCAAGATCGCGCAGACCGCTGGCAACTTCCTTCTTGCAGGATATCAAGCCCGGGACGCCGAGCTTGCCCAGCCCGCCAAGGAGAGCCAGTGCCCGAGTCAAAGCCTCGCAAGAAGACCGCCAGCACCGCCGGGCCGGCTGCCCCGGAGGCCTACAAGCCCAATCCGGTCTGGTTCAAGCCTGTGATGTTCGGTCTGATGATCATCGGGCTCTTCTGGATCATCACGTTCTACATCAGCGAGGGCCGCTTCCCGGTCCAGGCATGGCAGTCCTGGAACATCGTGGCCGGCTTCGGCATCGCCATCGTTGGCTTCCTGATGACCACCCGCTGGCGTTCCTAGCCAGCTTCCTGCTGTTCCCGCCGTCGCCACTTAAGCCGTCGCCACTCATAGGAGGATCGAACTTGGCTCCCGATCCTGTTGGCGTGATTGTGGGCGAGGACGGCCTCGCCCGGCCCGCCTGGGCTTCCACCGACCCGCTGCTGCGGGCCTACTACGACCATGAATGGGGCCTGCCCGTCACCGACGAGCAGGGGCTTTACGAACGCATCTGCCTGGAGGGTTTCCAGGCAGGGCTGTCCTGGGCCACCATACTCCGCAAGCGCCCCGCCTTCCGCGCCGCCTTCGCGGACTTCGACCCCGATGCCGTGGCGCGCTACGGCCAAGCGGACATTGACCGCCTCATGCAGGACGCCGGCATTATCAGGAACCGCCTCAAGATCAACGCGACGATCAGGAATGCCAGGGCGACGCTTGATCTCCGCAGCGATGGGGGACTGGTGGACTTCGTGTGGAGTTTCCGCCCGGCCAGTACGCCGGCGCCGACGACGCCTGCCGATATCCCCACCCAATCCCCGGAGTCCATCGCCCTGTCCAAGGCGCTGCGGAAGCGGGGCTTCTCCTTTGTGGGACCCACCACCATGTTCGCCCTCATGGAAGCGGTGGGGATCGTGGATACACACCTGCTGGCGAGCCACCGGCGCGGGTCGTCCGGAATCTGGCCGTCCTGATTCTTCGCCGTCCTGGCTGCCAGCAAGGGTGGTTGTCCCCAGCTGTTGGGAAAGTTATCCACATTGTGGAGAACTTTCCGCCGCATCCCGGCGTTCCTCCCACTGTCCGGCGGCCACCGGGTTTGCAGTGGAAACCTGCCCCCGCCATGCGGTTATTAACAGTGTGGAATACCTGTGGATAAAGCAGCTTCTGCGCCCGCGGCTCACGGACGGTTGCGCCGGACCGGGTGGTGGCTGGTGATGGAGACCCGGTTGAAAGCATTCATGGTCACGGCCAGCCAACTCACCACGGAATACTCCTCCGCCGAAAGGCACTCGCGGGCAAAGGCTTCCTCCCGTTCCCTGGACTGCTGGTCCGGCAACTCCGTAATGCTTTCCACGAGGGCCAGGGCAGCACGCTCCCTGTCCGTGAACAGGGCTGTATCCCGCCATGCCGGGAGCACCGCCAGCCGCTGCGCGGTCTCTCCGGCCTCGCTGGCCTTCCGGACGTGGAGGTCCAGGCAGTAGGCGCAGCCGTTGATCTGGGAGATGCGCACATTGAGGAGTTCCAGCAGGCCCCTGCCAATGCCTGCCTCTTCTGCCGCTTCCTGGACCTTGAGTCCCAGTGCGCTCATGGCCTTCCACAGGGCCGGGTGCTGCTTATCCAGATAGAGGTGCTCAGTAGTGCGCGTCACGGCGGCCCTTCGTGTCGATCCTGGGTGGCAGGTAACCACAGGTAACCATCTTAGGATCACGCCCGTCCCCCGATGGGGAGCGCTTATCCACTTACCAACATCGCAATACCCACAACTTATCCACAGCTGTGGGAAACCTCGGGGAAAAACCCGACCTGGACCCGATCCTGCCTAGTCCTGCGGCATATTTGCCCCGGCAAACTACAGGACTGTCAGTTATTAACAGTGTGCATAACGTGTTGAAAGGGCCACCTGCACAGGGTAGAAGGTCCCTGATCTTCCCGCCGCAGGCCTGCATATCCACATACGGGAGCCAAACCGCCTGTTTATCCACTTACGCACACCACTATCCCCACAGGTTATCCACGGGTGTGGAAAAGGCGCTCGGTGCTGGAGCCGCCACTCCGCCATCGCGCGGATCGGGGCCACAAGCTGCGAGAACTACAGGCATGTAAGTTATTAACACTGTGGAAAAGAGCTGTGGAAAACGAAAACCCCAGCACCGTCCGGTACCGGGGTCACGCGTGGGGCCGAAGCCGCAAAGGAAATGCTAGAGGGTCACACGGACCCAGCTCACAGCGATGAGCAGCGCCAAAACCGCTGCGACGCCGAGGGCCTGGATCAGCCCCTGTCTGCGGCCGCGCGGGGTATAGGCGAACACCGCGGCGCACAGGCCGCCGGCAACCAGGCCGCCCAGGTGCGCCTGCCAGGCGATCTGGGGGATCAGGAAGCCGATGACGCCGTTGATGGCGATGAGTACCCAGAGTTGGCGTGTGTCCCCGCCGCGATGGCGCTGGATGAGGAGCATGGCACCGAAGAGGCCGAAGATCGCACCCGAGGCACCCACCACTCCATACAAGGGCTGGCCGGGCAGATAAAGCGGTGTGAGGAGCAGGTAGCCCACTGAACCGCCAAATGCCGACACCAGGTAAAGCACCAGGAACCGCAGGCGCCCCAGGAGCGGCTCCAGGGCCTGGCCGAACACCCAAAGCATGTACATGTTCAGGGCGATGTGCAGGATGAAGCCCTGCGAATGCAGGAATGCAGAGGTAAGCATCCGCCAGGGCTCGAACTCGCCCCAGCGGGGCTCCGCGTACACGTTCGCGAAGCCCAGGCTTTGGTACACCGCATCATTTGGAACCAGCCACTGCAGTACGTACAGCACCGCACAGGCGGCGATGATGCCGAACGTCACCAAAGGCCGGCCAGTGGCGACGGCGCCGCCATAGACCGTGCGTACCTCCGGCGTCGTCCGCTGCGTTTCATTGACGCAGTCAATGCACTGGAATCCGACGGCGGCCGCCCGCTGGCACTCAGGGCACGCCGGCCTGCCGCAACGCTGGCAGCGCACGTACGAGGGCCGGTCCGGGTGCCGCGGGCAGACCGGAACCTGCGCGGACGGCTCAGCCGACGGAATTCCGTAACTCATTCCCGGACGTTACAGCTTTTCGATGTCGATGCTGTTGATGGTGACGTCCTCAACGGGGCGGTCGCCCATGCCGGTGCGGACACCCTCGATGGCGTCCACTACCTTCTTGGATTCCTCGTCAGCCACTTCACCGAAGATGGTGTGCTTGCCCTGGAGCCAGTCCGTGGGAATGGTGGTGATGAAGAACTGTGACCCGTTGGTGCCCTTGCCCATCTGGATGCCGGCGTTGGCCATTGCCAGCTTGTAGGGCCGGTTGAAGCTGAGCTCCGGGTGGATTTCGTCATCGAAGCGGTAGCCGGGTCCGCCGGTGCCGCGGCCCAGGGGATCGCCCGCCTGAATCATGAAGTCCTTGATGATCCGGTGGAAGATCGTCCCGTTGTACAACGGGGTCCCGGTCTTGTCCTCGCCGGTCTCCGGGTGGGTCCACGCCTGCTCGCCCGTGGCGAGGCCGATGAAGTTCTTGACCGTCTTGGGAGCGTGGTTCCCGAACAGGTTAACCACGATGTCGCCGAGGCTGGTGTGGATGGTTGCTTTTGCAGTTGCGATGGCAGTCATAGGGCCCATTCTTCCATGGCGGCTATGGGCAGGGCTGGCTGCGGCAGCAGTTCCGCGCTGGGTGAAATCTCCCTAAAATCCGCAGAGTGAATAGCCCGTGAAGATCTGGGCACGTAGGCTAGCGACAGAACCGTCACATTAATCGGGAGGTAGTTGTGAAGAAATCGGATCGTATTGCCCGTGACCTTGAGCAGTCGGTCACCAGTGCGGTGGAAAATGCCAAGGATTGGGCGGCTCCTCGGGTGGAAGCTGCCGTGGAGTGGGCGGTTCCGAGGCTCCAGCACGGCCTGGACACTGCTTCTCCCAAGATCCAGGAAGGCCTCAAATCCGCCGCGCACAACCTGGCGGACGGCGTGGCCACGGTGACGCCGCGTATCCAGGACGGGCTGGCCCATCTGGCCCCCAAGATCAATGAGGTTGTGGAGGGCGCATCGCCCAGGCTGCACGAAGCCCTGGACAAGGCAACCCCGGTTGTCCTCAATGCCCGCGACCGTGTGGTGGTGGAATACCTGCCCCGGCTCTCGGACCAGATCGGTGTCGCTTCCGAGGCAGTGCACCGCACCCTCGAGAACACACCGGCCCGGGTGGACGCAGTGGCGCAGAAGCTGGGCGACGTGGGACTCATCCACGCCCTCCAGGAACAGGCCCAGGCCACCGGCACCCAGCTGAAGGCAGCTGCCACTGAAGCGGGCCGGACCGTAGGCGTTCAGCTTGCCCAGCCGGAAAAGCCCAAGAAGCGCGGCTGGCTGGTCTTTGGCGTCGTCGCTGCGGCAGTTGCCGCCGGCGTGGCCGCATGGAAGGCCTCCAAGCCGGTGGAAGACCCGTGGAAGACCCCCTCGCCCGTCACTCCGACGCCCGCTCCGGTGCCGGCTACCACTGTCAGCGACGTGAAGGAAGACGTGGCCGGAACTGCTGCCGGTGCCGCTGCTGACAAGGCCACCGACGCCGATGCCACGGAAAAGTCCGCCGAAACCGCTGACAAGGCAAAGCACGTGGCAGAGGCTTCGACCGAGGGCACCTCCGACGTAGCCACCGACGCCAAGACCGCCACCAGGAACATCGCTTCCAACATCGGCAACAACGGCAAAGGCACCAGCGAAGCCTAGGCACCGCTGCTGCCAGGGGCTCCGCTTCGGCGGGGCCCCTTTTGCATGCCGTGCGCTTCGCCGTCGGGAAAAGGCGCGGGTGCTAGATTTGAACTGATGCCAGCCAACCTATCTCTGGGGATGCCTTGAACGACGCAGCCGAGCAGCTCCGCGTATCCATCGTCATCCCGGCGTACAACGAGGAGAGCGTCATCCGGCAGTGCCTCATCGCTGCCATATACCAGTCCGTGCCGGCCCACGAGATCGTCGTGGTGGACAACCTCTCCAAGGACCGCACCGCCGCCATTGTCCGGCAGATGCAGCTGGAGTACCCCGAGAGCCGCATCCTTCTGCTGAGCCAGGACAAGGAACAGGGATTGATTCCCACCCGCAACTTCGGCCTGGACAGTGCCACCGGTGACATCCTGGGCCGCATCGACGCCGACTCCGTCCTGGAGCCGGACTGGGTGGAGCAGGTGCAGAAGGCCTTCGCGGACCCCGCCGTCCAGGCTGCCACCGGCCCGGTGGTCTACTACGACATGCCGATGCGCCGCTTCGGCCTCAAAGCGGACGACAAAATGCGCCAGCTCATGCTGAAGCTGGCCAAGCACCAGTATCACTTCCTCTTCGGCTCCAACATGGCCCTGCGCGCCAGTGCGTGGGAGGCCATCAGGGATGAGACCTGCCGGGACGAGAAGGACGAGATGCACGAGGACATCGACTTGTCCCTGCATTTGGCCGACCATGACCTTCCGGTCCGCTATTGTCCGCAAATGGTTTCCGGGATGTCTGCTCGGCGGCTGGAGGATTCACCACGCGATTACCGCTACTACGTCACACGGTTCGACCGGACGTACAAGGCCCATAACGTCCGGAAGATGGCGCTGAAGGCCCCCATGGTGGTGTTCTTCTCGGTGTATTTCCCGGCCAAGCTCCTGCGCGCAATCCACACGGTCAATACGGCCCAGCCGGTCCGCCGCGGCGGACAGTAGCCTTCAGTCGCCTTCAGGCGCCTTCAGTCCGTACCGAGCTCCACCAGCGGGCGGTCCGACGGCGGCTCGTCGCCGGGTGCCGTTCCGCGCCTGTTGCCCCTGCCGCTCCGTTGGCCAAGGACGACGACGGCGAGTCCCGCCAGGATCAGGCCGAGTCCGGCGTAGGTGCCCGCAGGGAGAGTCTCGTGCAGGAACAGGGCCGCCAGCAGTGCAGCACCGGGGATCTCGAGCAGGATGATCATCGAAACGAGGAGCGGGCTCATGGTGGCCAGCAGATGGTTGAATGCTGTGTGGCCCACCAGCTGGGCACAAACGGTGATCGCCGCAATACCGAGCCACCCGGCCGCCTCGAAGCCCGCCAGTGGCTGCCCTGACAGTACAGCCATGACCGCAACGAACGCGGCGCACATTCCGTAGCAGAGCGTGGTGTACGTCCCCGTGGTCATGCTCTGCCGGGCTTTGCCACCCGCCAGGGTGTAGAGGCCAGCCAGGGCCCCGCCCGCCAGGGCCAGCAGGTCACCCAGCAGCGCCTGGGACGATGACCCGAGGTCGAACCCGGTGATGGCCACCACGCCCCCGAAGGCAACGCCCAGGCCGGCCAGGACCTGCCAGCGGTGCCGGGTCCCTCGGATGAGCTGGAAGACCGCGATCCAGGCTGACTGGAGGCAGACCAGGGCCGTGGCGGCGGCAACGGACGTCAGTTGCAGCGAGGTGATGAAGCAGGCGAAGTGCAGGGCGAGGGCGATGGCTGCCACGAAGGACCATCGGAACTCGCGGCGGTTGATCCTGCGGAACTGTCCCGGCTCCCGCACCAGGGTTGGCGTGGCCATGACGGCCGCCGCGATGGCGTTGCGCCAAAAGGCAATAGCGAGTGCGCTCACGCTGGTGGCGCCAAGGGTGGCCGCGATCAACGGGCCGGACGAAGCAACGCCGAGGACTCCGAGGGCCGCGAAGAAGAAGTTCATTGCATACCCCTGTTGGCCGTCCCGATGGGAGATGGAAAGCAAAAGTCCCGGTCTGCGTTTCCGCTGACCGGGACTTTCCTATGGTGGAGGCACGGGGACTCGAACCCCGAACCCCCTGCTTGCAAAGCAGGTGCGCTACCAATTGCGCCATGCCCCCATAAGAAGCAACCCGTCCATCATACCCTGAAACCTGGAGGCCTTTGACCAGCTTCCAGACCGGGTGTCCGGCCTAGTCCACCGTGTCGGTTGACTGGCTCCAAACTGTTTTCCGGGCTTCGGATTCCTGTGCCTTCCGGTAGAGCAGGACGCCTGCGATCGCCGCTGCCACTACAAGCAACTTCTTCACATGCTCCCCGTTCCGGCCGGGCTGCGGACGAATCCGAACCTGACCTCCGTTTGAAACCTGCACAGGTTCCGTGGGCGTACCAGGACTTGAACCTGGGACCTCTTCGTTATCAGCGAAGCGCTCTAACCGCCTGAGCTATACGCCCCGATGCCTCATCGGGCCGAGACATGACTTTACAGCACATCCCGGCCCGATCTCAAATCGGGCGTTTCCACCGGCCGGGGACCGCTGGAAACGGTCTCCTAATCGTCGGTGAGGGTCACGCCGATGCCACCCACCAGGGTGGCGGCGATGTTGTAAAGGACCGCGGACAGCATGGACAGTGCCGTCAGCAGGACTACGTTGACGACGGCGATGATGGTGGCGAAGGATGCCACCTGCCCCAGGGATGCCACCTTCTTCAGCTCAAAGCCGCCGCTTTCGGATCCGGCCAGGGTTCCGAGCAGGCTGTCCACCTGGTCGAAGATGCCCGTGAGGTCCAGGACCGTCCACAGGACGATGGCGGCCACCACGGTAACGATCCCCAAAGCCACGGAGAGCAGGAACGCCATCTTCAGCACTGACCACGGATCCACTTTGCTGATCAGCAGCCGGGCCCGGCGGACCTTGGCCTTCGGCGCAGGCTTGACGAGCCCGGGCGTGCCCTGGCCGGTGCTTCCCTGGCCGGAGGGCGCCCCCGCGGGGCGCTGGCCCGCCGCCGGCGGGCGATGGCCGGGCTGTCCGGCAACCGGCCGTTGGCCGGGCTGCACAGGGCGCTCACCCTGCTGCTGCGGCCGCTGTGCCGGCGCAGCGGGACGCTGGCCGGGAACACCGGCAGGGGCTGCCGGACGCTGCTGCGGACGGACGGGGGCGTTCACGCGGGGTGCCGCTGAAGGCCGGTCGCCACCGGGAACAGTGCTGTTCGGCTTGGGAAATGAGTCGGAATTACTCACTCGTTACCTCCGTGTTGTCTTCGTTCGGCTCAGCGTCGCCCGAGGCGTCCTCTGACTCAACGGCCGGTGATTCTTCTGCCATTGCTGGCGCGGCGGAGTCCCCAGCGGGCCCGCCATCTTCAGCCAACGTTACGTCATCGCCGGACGATTCCTCGTCCTCGAGACCGCGTTCGCTGTTGCGCGCCACCTCGATGATCCGGTCGTTCTTGTCCGGCTTGGCGAAGATAACGCCCATGGTGTCACGTCCCTTGGCAGGGACCCCGGCGACGGAGGAGCGGACAACCTTGCCGCCTTCCATGACCACCAGGACCTCGTCTTCTTCCTGGACGATGAGGGCTCCCACCAGGTCGCCGCGTTCCTCCGCAAGCTTGGCGACCTTGATGCCCAGTCCGCCGCGGCCCTGAAGCCGGTATTCCTCCACCGCCGTGCGCTTGGCGTAGCCGCCTTCCGTGACGATGAAGACGAAGGAACCGTCGGTCACCACATTGGCAGCGAGCAGCTCATCGTCCTCGCGGAACTTCATTCCGGTAACGCCCGACGTCGCCCGCCCCATGGGGCGCAGCGCGTCCTCGCTCGCGGTGAAACGGATGGACTGGCCCTTGCGGGACACCAGCAGCAGGTCATCGGTTTCCGAGACCAGCTGGGCGGATACCAGTTCGTCGCCGTCGCGCAGGTTGATCGCGATGACCCCGGCGGAGCGGTTGGTGTCGTAGTCCTCCAGCCGGGTCTTCTTCACCAGGCCGTTCTTGGTGGCCAGGACCAGGTACGGCGCCTGCTGGTAGTCCCGGAGGTCCAGGACCTGGGCGATGTGTTCCTCGGGCTGGAATGCCAGCAGGTTGGCAACGTGTTGGCCCTTGGCGTCGCGGCCCGCCTCCATCAGCTCGTACGCCTTGGCGCGGTACACCCGTCCGAGGTTGGTGAAGAACAGCAGCCAGTGGTGCGTGGTAGTGACGAAGAAGTGCTCCACGACGTCGTCGCCGCGCAGCTGGGCACCCTTGATGCCCTTGCCGCCGCGCTGTTGCGAACGGTAGTTGTCGCTGCGGGTCCTCTTGACGTACCCGCCGCGGGTGATGGTGACCACCATCTCCTCTTCGGGGATGAGGTCCTCCATGGACATGTCCCCGTCATAGCCCATGAGGATCTTCGTGCGGCGGTCGTCGCCGTGCTTTTCGACGATCTCACCGAGTTCGGTACTGATAATCTCGCGCTGGCGCTGCTCAGAGGCGAGGATCTCCTTGTATTCGGCGATCAGTGCTTCGAGTTCGGCGTGCTTTTCCTGGATGCGCTGGCGTTCCAGCGCAGCGAGCCGGCGCAGCTGCATGTCAAGGATGGCCCGCGCCTGGAGCTCATCGATGTCCAGCAACTCCATGAGTCCGTCACGCGCGGTCTCGGTGGTGCTGGATGCCCGGATGAGGGCAATAACCTCGTCCAGCATGTCCAGTGCCTTCAACAGGGCACGGAGGATGTGTGCTTCCTCCTCCGCCTTCCGCAACCGGTACCGGGTGCGGCGGGCAATGACGTCCATCTGGTGGGTCACCCAGTGGCGGATGAACGCGTCCAGGCTCAGGGTCCGGGGCACACCGTCCACGATCGCCAGCATGTTCGCGGAGAAGTTGCTCTGCAGTTCGGTGTGCTTGTAGAGGTTGTTCAGCACCACCTTGGGCACGGCGTCGCGCTTCAGCACGATCACGAGGCGCTGGCCCGTGCGCCCGGAGGTTTCGTCGCGGAGGTCGGCGATGCCCTGGATCTTGCCGTCCTTGACCAGTTCGGCGATCTTGATGGCAAGGTTGTCCGGGTTGGCTTGGTACGGAAGTTCGGTCACCACGAGGCAGGTGCGGCCCTGCAGTTCCTCGACAGCCACCACGGCACGCATGGTGACCGAACCGCGGCCGGTGCGGTAGGCGTCCTCGATGCCCTTGTGGCCCAGGATGGTGGCGCCGGTGGGGAAATCAGGCCCCTTGACCCGGAGCAGGAGTTCCTCGAGCAGCTCCTCGCGGCTGGCACCCGGATTGGCCAGGTACCACTGGACGCCGTCGGCCACTTCGCGCAGGTTATGCGGGGGGATGTTGGTGGCCATGCCCACGGCGATGCCGGACGAACCGTTGACCAGCAGGTTGGGGAACCTGGCGGGCAGGATGGTGGGTTCCTGGTTCTTGCCGTCGTAGTTGTCCTGGAAATCGACGGTTTCCTCGTCGATGTCGCGGACCATCTCCATGGCCAGCGGGGCCATCTTGGTTTCGGTGTAACGGGGGGCGGCGGCGCCGTCGTTGCCGGGCGACCCGAAGTTGCCCTGGCCCAGCGCCAGCGGGTAGCGCATGGTCCAGTCCTGGATCAGGCGCACCAGGGCGTCGTAGATTGCCGTGTCACCGTGCGGGTGGTACTGGCCCATGACCTCGCCCACCACGCGGGCGCACTTGTTGAAGGAGCGGTCGGGACGGTAGCCGCCGTCGAACATCGCATACAGGACGCGGCGGTGTACGGGCTTCAGACCGTCGCGGACGTCAGGAAGGGCACGGCCAACGATGACCGCCATGGCGTAGTCCAGGTAAGACCGCTGCATTTCGGTCTGCAGGTCCACCTGCTCCACGCGGTCGATCAGCACGTCGCCCTCAAGAACGGTGTCCGGATTCCCGGCCTCGGGGGCGGGGGTCTCGGGTGTTTCGTCGCTCATTATGTATTTTCCGTTTCAGGTATATGCCGGTTTCCGAATACTTTGGCCAGGGGCTTTAGATATCGAGGAACCTGACGTCCTTGGCGTTCTGCTGGATGAAGTTGCGGCGTGATTCCACGTCTTCGCCCATGAGGACGGAGAAGATCTGGTCGGCTGCGAGGGCGTCGTCCATAGTCACCTGCAGCAGCGTGCGGTGGTCCGGGTCCATGGTGGTGTCCCAGAGTTCGGTGTAGTCCATCTCGCCCAGGCCCTTGTAGCGTTGGATGCCGTTGTCTTTGGGGATGCGGCGGCCTGCTGCCTGGCCAGCAACCAGTTTCGCGTCACGTTCGCGGTCGCTGTAGACGTAGTCGTGCGGGGCGTTGGACCACTTGATCCGGTACAGCGGCGGCTGCGCCAAATACACATAGCCGTTCTCGATCAAGGGACGCATGTAGCGGAACAGCAAGGTCATGAGCAACGTGGTGATGTGCTGTCCATCGACGTCGGCATCAGCCATCAGGACGATCTTGTGGTACCGCAGCTTGGCGAGGTCGAAGTCCTCGCCGATGCCGGTGCCGAACGCGGTGATCATCGACTGGACCTCGGCGTTGCCCAAGGCCTTGTCCAGGCGGGCACGCTCCACGTTCAGGATCTTGCCGCGCAGCGGCAGGATGGCCTGCGTTTCCGGGTTCCTGCCACGCTTGGCGGAACCGCCGGCCGAGTCGCCCTCCACGATGTAGACCTCGCATTTCTCCGGGTCTTTGGAGGAGCAGTCGGAGAGTTTGCCGGGCATGCCAAAGGACTCCAGCGGGCTCTTGCGCCGGGCGTTGTCACGGGCTTTCCGCGCCGCCATTCGAGCCTGGGCGGCGGAAATGGCTTTGCGGATCACGTCACGGGCGGGGCCGGGGTTGCGCTCCAGCCAGTCACCCAGGCCATCGGTGACCACACGCTGGACAAAGCCCTTCACCTCGGAATTGCCCAGCTTGGTCTTGGTCTGGCCTTCGAACTGCGGCTCGGACAGCTTGACGGAGATGACAGCGGTGAGGCCTTCGCGGATGTCGTCGCCGGTGAGGTTGTCGTCCTTCTCCTTGATAATGCCCTTTTCCCGGGCATACCTGTTGATGAGCGACGTCAGGGCGGCGCGGAACCCCTCTTCGTGGGTGCCGCCCTCATGGGTGTTGATGGTGTTGGCGTAGGTGTGCACGCTCTCGGAGTAGGCGCTGGTCCACTGCATTGCCATTTCCAGCGCGATGCGGCGCTCGGTGTCCTCAGTTTCGAAGGCGATGACGTCCTCGTGGACAACCTCCACCTTCTTACCGGAGTTCAGGTGCTTGACGTAGTCCAGCAGGCCTTCGTTGTACTGGTACACCACGGTGCGGTGTTCGGCCTTGACCTCACCCTCGGTGACCAGCTCGTCGAGGTCGAGATCGGCGTCCGCGTCGTCGGTGGCCGCGTCGCGTTCATCCGTCAGCGTGATGCGCAGTCCCTTGTTGAGGAATGCCATCTGCTGGAAGCGGGCGCGCAGCGTCTCGAAATCGAACTCGGTGGTCTCGAAGATGGCCGGGTCCGGGTAGAAAACCTGGGTGGTGCCGGTGGCGTCCGTCTCTTCGCCCTTGACCAGGCTGCCCTGGGGCTTGCCGCCGTTGGCGAAGGACATCCGCCATACGTGCCCCTGCCGGCGGACCTCCGTGTCCACCCGGCTGGAAAGTGCATTGACCACGGAGATACCCACGCCGTGCAGGCCGCCGGAGACAGCGTAGCCGCCGCCGCCGAACTTGCCGCCGGCGTGCAGGATGGTCATCACCACTTCAACCGTGGGTTTGTGCTCTGTGGGGTGCATGTCGACGGGAATCCCGCGGCCGTCATCCACGACCTTGACGCCGCCATCCGCCTGCAGCACTACTTCGATGTGGCTGCAGTAACCGGCCAAAGCCTCGTCAACTGAGTTGTCCACCACTTCATAGACCAGGTGGTGGAGGCCACGGGGTCCGGTGGAGCCGATGTACATGCCGGGCCGTTTCCGGACAGCTTCGAGGCCTTCCAGGACAGTGATGTCACTGGCGCCGTACTCCCGGGGAGTTGGGGATCCCGCCGTATCGGGCGTGCGGCCATCCTCAACTGCGGTTTCAGCTGCCAGAATGTCTGTATTGTCGTTAGCCACAGGCGCTGTCGACTCCTCTGTTCTCGATGATGGCCGGCCGGTGTCCCTTCCACTGGGAAAGGGCACCCGCCAACAGGCACAAACTTATGGCGCCGGTGGCTCGCTGACGGTTTGGTGATCCACTTTCCGCGTGCGGATACGCGCGGAAAACGGACTCAGTCAACGTTTTACCCGCGCCCAGTTATCTGCGACAATTCTACCGCGAACAGGCCCATATCCCCGCATTCCCGGGCCGTGGGCGGCCGCCGACATGGCTGTGCGAAGCTCTTGGGCCCGCCTAGGGCGGCCCAGCGGTAGGGCCTCCGGGTGCCTATACACGCGCCCGGCCTTGCAGGCCTCTACACGCCGCAGGGCGCAGTTTCAAGACCCGGCCGTGTTTATCCGTACGTGTCCCGCGGGCCACGCCCATTGACGCTCCGCCCGCCCTTTCGCCAGCTGGGTGCCGTCGGACCCAGTACCTGGATCGTGGTGACGACGCCGTCGCCCAGCTCGCGGCGGAACTTCTCGAGCAGGCTGGTGCTGAGCAGCCTCAGTTGCGTGGCCCAGGCGGTGGAGTCGCAGCGCACGTGCAGCGTGGTGCCGGTAAAGCTTTCGGGTGTGCAGTGCGCGGAGATATCCGGGCCCACCAAAGTGGCCCATTCCGCCATGACGGATCCGACGGCGACTGGCGAGGACCAGCCCCGCTCGGCCACCAGCCGGCCTACAACTTTGCCCAGTCCCAGCGGGTCCCGTCCCGTGGCATGGAACTGGCTGAAGCCGCGGGTGTCACGGAGGCCGCGCTTGGCCTTTTGTGTTCCCGGGCCCGGGGCTTTCCGACGGATTTCCCCCCGTGCGGCAGCAGCCTCCCGCACCCTGTTGAGTGCGGCCTGCGGGGCGTCGATGTTGTCAGGTTCACGGCCGGGCTGCAGTCCGCCGGAAGGGTCACTGTCCCTGCTCATCGATACCTCCCGGGATGACCTTCACCCGCCGCCCGGACAGTTCTTCCGGAATGTCGGCGTCGACGGCGGCGGTCACCAGGACCTGTTCCGCGCCGGAGACTATTGCCGCCAGTTTACGCCGCCGCTGGACGTCCAGCTCGGCAAAAACGTCGTCGAGGATCAGGATGGGGGCGGATCCGCCGGTCCGGGCATCGTCCAGCATTACGTAGTACGAGGCGAGCCGAAGGGAAAGGCACATGGACCAGGTTTCGCCGTGCGATGCATAGCCTTTCGCCGGTGCCTGCCCGAGCGTCAGCTCGAGGTCGTCGCGGTGCGGGCCCACCAGGGAAATCCCGCGTTCCAGTTCCTTCTTGCGGGATTCGGCGAAGGCCTGGACGTACCTTCCGGCCAGTTGTTCGACCGAAAGCAGGCGCAAGTCTTCGTTCTCGGCTTTCGTATCTCCAGCCGCGGTGCGGTGCCCAGCTGCGGTGGGAACGCCGTCGTCGTCCATCTGGTTCTGGAGCGTGGACCGGTAGGTGGCGTCAGCGGGCTTGGACCCATCCGTCAACCCCGCATAGGCGCTGGCCAGGTGCGGCCGCAGCCGCTCCACCAGTTCGAGGCGCGCATGCAGCAGCTCCGCGCCGGCCTTGGCCATGTGCTGGTCCCAGACATCCAGGGTTGCCTCATGAGCGGACGTGAATTTACCGGCCCTGGCCGACTTGAGCAGGGCGTTGCGCTGTTTCAGGACCCGGTCGTAGTCCGCGCGGGTGGCAGCGTGGTGCGGAATGAGGCTGGCGAGCAGTTCGTCAAGGAAGCGGCGGCGGTTGGAGGGATCCCCCTTGACCAGGGCGAGGTCTTCGGGGGCGAAAAGCACAGTCTGGCAGATGCCGAGAAGGTCGCGTGCCCGCACCGGGTTGCTGCGGTTGATGCGTCCCCGATTGGCGCGGCCGGCGTTGATTTCCAGTTCAAGCACCGTGGTCTGGTTGCCGCGCACGAGGCGGGCGCGGACGAGTGCCCGCTCTGTGCCGAACCGCAGGAGGGGGGCATCGGAGCTGACGCGGTGGGAGCTGAGCGTGGCCAGGTAGCCGATGGCTTCCATCAGGTTGGTTTTGCCGATGCCGTTGTAGCCGACCAGGACCGTCACGCCCGGCCCCAGGGCGAGGTCGACCTGGGCGTAGCTGCGGAAGTCGGTCAGTGAAAGGTGTTCCAGGTACACGGAGATTTAGGCAATTCCGGGAACCTCGCGGGTTCCCTCTGGTTGCTACTTGGCGGGACGGGTGGCGTGGCCACCGAACTGGTGGCGCAGTGCGGACACCATCTTCATGGCCGGCGAGCTGTCCTCGCGCGATTCAAAACGGGCAAATAGCGCGGCCGTGATGGCGGGCGCCGGAATGGCGTTGGCGATGGCTTCTTCCACGGTCCACCTTCCCTCGCCCGAATCCTCGACGTAGTCGTCGATGTTCTGCAGGCCAGGGTCCTCATCCAGCGCCTTGACCAAGAGGTCCAGCAGCCAGGACCGCACCACAGTGCCCTTTTGCCAGGCGCGGAATGTGCCGGGCAAGTCATTGATGATGTCTTTGGACGCCAGCAGCTGGTAGCCCTCGGCATATGCCTGCATCAGCCCGTATTCGATGCCGTTGTGCACCATCTTGGCGTAGTGCCCGGCACCGATTCCGCCGACGTGCACAAAGCTGTCCGCCCGTTCACCCTCCGGCCGCAGGGCATCGAAAACAGGCAGGGCACGTTCGATGTCCGCTGCGTCCCCGCCGGCCATCAGGCCATAACCGTTCTGAAGTCCCCACACCCCGCCGGATACACCGCAATCCGCGAAGCGGATGCCCTTGGCCGTGAGCAACTCGCCGTGTTTCTGGTCTTCCGTGAACCGGGAATTTCCGCCGTCAATGACGAGGTCACCTGGTTCGAGCTTTTCACCAAGTTCGGTAATGACGGCGTCCGTAATGGGCCCGGCAGGCACCATCACCCAGATGATCCGGGGCGCCGGGACCGCTGAAATCAGTTCATCAACGCTGGCGGCATCCGTGACTTCGGGGTTCCGGTCGTAGCCGGTGACCTCCACCCCGCCCTTGCGCAGCCGCTCGCGCATGTTGAATCCCATTTTGCCAAGGCCGATCAGTCCGATGTGCATCGTGGAACTCTTTTCTGCGCTAATGGTTGGCGGTGGCTGGGAGCCGGTGGATGGGTGGGTGGGCCCCGATGGGGACTAGTTCGGCAGCCGGACAGGCATCACCAGGTAGCGGTAGTCGTCCTGGTCTTCGCCGTCGGCATCGGCCTGCGCCGTGATCATTGCCGGTTTGGGTGCGGTGGTGAACGAGAACCGGACGAACTTGGTTTCGATCACGCTGAGGCCTTCCACCAGGTAGTGCGGGTTGAAGGCAACCGTGATGTCGTCCCCGGAAAGCTGCGCTTCCAATTCCTCCGAAGCCTGGGCATCTTCACCGGTGCCGGCGTCCAGGTTCAGCAGGCCTGCAGTGAAGGCGAGCCGGACCGGGGTGTTCCGTTCGGCCACCAGCGAGACACGGCGGACGGCCTCCACCAGTTCCTGGGTCTGCACCGTGGCGTGGATGGGTGTCGATTCGGGGAAGAGCGACCGGATCTTGGGGTAATCGCCATCCACCAGCAGGGAGGTGGTAGTGCGGCCGCCGCTTTCGAATCCGATCAGCCGGCTGTCGTCATTGGACAGGGCCAGGCTGATGTCGCCGCTGTTGCCCAGCGTCTTGGCTACTTCGTTGAGAGTTTTGGCCTTGACGAGGGCGCTGGTGGAAATGCCGGGCGTGACGGGCTTCCACGGCACCTCGCGCATCGCGAGCCGGTAGCGGTCCGTGGCGAGGAGGGTGATGAGGTCGTCCTCGATCTCCATGCGCACACCGGTGAGGATCGGGAGGGTGTCGTCCTTGCTGGCGGCGATGATCACCTGGGACACGGCCTGGGCGAAGGCATCGCCCGGAACCGTTCCACTGATGGCGGGCAGCGAAGGGAGCGGAGGGTATTCCGCTTCCGGCATGGTGGCCAGGTGGAAGCTGCTTCGGCGGCAGGTGAGGGTGACCTTGTTGCCGTCGGTTTCGACGTCGACGGGTGCCGAAGGCAAGCTGCGGCAGATGTCGGCAAGCAGCCGTCCGGAGACGAGGATAGTGCCTTCGTCACGGATGTCCGCGGCTATTTCGAGGCGCGCGGAGGTTTCGTAATCGAAGCTCGAAAGGCTCACGGTTCCGGCTTCGGCCTTCAGGAGGAGGCCGGAAAGGACTGGCACCGGCGGCCGCGGAGACAAGGAACGGGCTGTCCAGGTAACGGCTTCTGCCAGGACGTCCCGATCGACTCTGAACTTCACGGAAGGGTGCCGCCTTTCATTGCTGTTGCCATGTAAACCCGCCGAACTTCGCGGGGAAACTCCGGAAAATCTTGCCGGCGCCGCGGCTGGTGCATGGTCCGCACAGGCGGAAACCACACGAAAACCCAAGGATGGGAGCGCTGCTGACAGCTTAGCCGGAAGATCCGGGATTAACCCATCCCCCAAACCTCGGCCCGGCCCTTCGTGGGGCCGGCAGGCCCGCGCGGGAGGCGTGCGGTTCGATCTTGTTGTTTGAGGGATTTCGATTTTTTGGGATTCGTAGTGTTAATAACTGCTGTGGAAACTGTGGATAACCCGGTCCCGCCGCATGGATCCGCGGTTAAGCCCTGTTCACGGTGTGTGCGTTTCCTGGGTTTTAAACAGGGTGTGGATGGGGACAACGCGAAAGCCGATTTTTAACGATCCACAGACGGCTTAAGGGTTTTAAGCCCATTAATCGCGCTTGTCCCCTTAAGTATCCACAGGCTTATCCACATGGCCCTGTTAATAAGGTATAGAGTGCGCGGTGCGATGTGGATTCAGGAGCCGCGCTGTTGCTGCTTGATGCGGTTCGTCAGTTCCGTCACCTGGTTGTAGATCACACGGCGCTCAGCCATGAGTTCACGGATCTTCCGGTCAGCGTGGATGACGGTGGTGTGGTCGCGGCCGCCGAGTTCCTGTCCGATCTTCGGCAGTGACATGTCCGTCAGTTCCCGGCAGAGGTACATTGCGATCTGCCGCGCCGTGACCAAGGTCCTGGTCCGCGACTTGCTGCAAAGCTCCTCCATGCTGAGCTTGAAGTAGTCCGCGGTCTGCTGGAGGATCTGGCTGGACGTGATCTCCTCCGCTCCGTCGTCGGTGATCAGGTCCTTCAGGACCATCTCGGCCAGGGCGACATCGACCGGCTGGCGGTTCAGGCTGGCGAAGGCCGTGACACGGATCAGGGCACCCTCCAGTTCACGAATATTGCTGGAGATCTTCGAAGCGATGTATTCCAGGGCATCATCCGGTGCGGACAGGCCCTCGCTGAGCGCCTTCTTGCGGAGGATGGCGATACGGGTTTCGAGTTCCGGCGGCTGGATGTCGGTCAGCAGGCCCCACTCGAAGCGCGACTTCATGCGGTCCTCGAACCCGGCCAGCAGCTTGGGCGGCTGGTCCGAGGTGATCACAACCTGCTTGTTGTTGTTATGCAGGGAGTTGAATGTGTGGAAGAACTCCTCCAGCGTGCGGTCTTTGCCGGCCAGGAACTGGATGTCATCGATCAGCAGCACATCCACGTTCCGGTACGTGGTCTTGAAACTGGCACCCTCATCGTCGCGGATGGAATTGATGAAGTCGTTGGTGAATTCCTCGGAATTGACGTATCGGACGCGGATGCCGCTGTACAGCCGGCGGGCGTAATGGCCGATGGCGTGCAGGAGGTGGGTTTTACCCAGCCCGGAGTCACCGTAGATGAAGAGCGGGTTGTAAGCCTTGGCCGGAGCTTCGGCAACAGCGACTGCGGCGGCATGGGCAAAGCGGTTTGAGGAACCGATCACGAAGGTATCGAAGACATACTTGGGGTTCAGCCGGCCGAATTCGTGCGAAGTGCTGGGCAGCATGGGCTGCGGCTTCTGCTCGATCAGCTGGTCGGGCGCAAAGGAAGGCTCGACGACGGGCTCCGGCTCTTCGTGAATCGGGACAAGGTCGGTGTCGACATCAATGGCGCACCGGATGTCCTCGGAAAAGACGTTGTGCAGGGCATCGTCGAGGGCATCCTTGACCTGCGTCTGGAGTACCTCGCGGGTGAGCTCGTTGGGAACGGCCACCAGGAGGGTGGAGCCGATCAGGCCCTGGGCCTGGGCAAGGATGACAAAGCCCCGCTGCCGGGGCGAAACGCGGTGGTCCTGCTCCAGCAGGCTGACAACGCGGCGCCAGGAACTTCCGACAGTATTGGCGTGGTTGGCTTCGTCTACTGTCATCAATCGGTTCCCTCAAAACTTGCTATGCCTGCATTACCTGCAGCCCCAAGTCCGGAACCAGGGTGCTGGCCCCGCTTAATCCACAGGCTTATGCACAGCCCGTGGATAATCGGCTACTGGGACACTCTAGGGGATGAAAAGCCTAGAAGATAGCTGGCTAACTGGCTGTGGATAATTACACGGTTGTGGTTTCCAAAGCGGGTCTGTGAGCCACTTCATCCACAGGCTGTGGGGACAACTTAGCAACAGTTGGGGACAGCGCCCCGGGGCCGTTCCGGTTTGACTCGGCGCCGTAAATTGCCCTAACGTTGTGAAGTCCTTTGTGTCCGCTTTTTGGCCCCATCTGAACCTTCCAGTCGCAGCGCGCCTGGGCAGTCGGGGAAAGCGTGCATATACAAAACTTAGCGTCGGCCAGTTCTTCCCCATACTGATCGGGTGGGCGCACCTTTGATCCACTGGAGTAACTAACGTGAGCAAGCGGACTTTTCAGCCGAATAACCGCCGTCGAGCCAAGAAGCACGGCTTCCGCCTTCGTATGCGTACCCGTGCCGGCCGCGCCATCCTGGCAGCCCGTCGTGGCAAGGGCCGCACCGAACTTTCGGCCTAATAACTGACTTGTCGGTAGACATCCCTTTGCGAGTTTAAGGTGCTGGCCGCCCGCAACCGCCTGAGGACTGCGACCGATTTTTCAACAACCGTACGTTCCGGTGTCCGCAATGGACGCCGGAACGTAGTGTTATATGCGGCAGCCATTGCTGCCGACGAACCCAGCCGGATCGGGTTTATTGTTTCCAAAAGCGTAGGGAACGCTGTCACCAGGAACCTCGTTAAGAGGAGACTGAGGGAAGCGGCTGCTGCCTCGCTGCGTGAACACGCAACTGGGCTTGCGATTGTGGTGCGGGCACTGCCCGCGTCCGCGTTCGCCAGCTGGGACCAGCTGTTGGCCGACTACAACGCAGCACTGGAAACTACACAGAACCGGCTGGCTGGCCGTTCTTTACGGGCTGCCGCCACTGGTTCGACCGGTACAACACAGGAGGGGACAACGCGTGCCTAACGCCACCGCCGTCGTCGCCCGTTTCCGCACTGTGCCCGCAGCCGTGGGCAGGTTCCTCTGGAACCTGCCCCGGAACATTCTCATTCTTCTGCTGATGGCCTACCGCAAGGTGGTTTCGCCCTTGTACGGCCCGGTCTGCAGGTTCTTTCCCTCATGCTCGGCCTACGCCCTTGAAGCGGTCACCGTCCATGGCGCCGTCAAGGGAAGCTGGCTCTCGCTGCGGCGCCTTGGACGCTGCCACCCATGGAACGCCGGCGGTGTGGACCACGTCCCCGCCGGCCACCGGGAATGGCCCGCTGGCCAGACCCCCACAATTGTTGTGCTGAACAACCCGGACAAGTACCTGGTTGATCGGACTGATGGAGAAGGCCGCACTGCGGCCTGACGAATAGGGATAAGTATGGACTTCTTTGAAACAATCATGTTTCCGTTCAAGTGGCTTGTGTCCATCATCATGGTGGGCTTCCACGAGGGCCTGAGCGCCATTGGCATGCCGGGGGCCTCGGGCTGGACCTGGACGCTGTCCATCATCGGCCTGGTGCTGGTGATCCGTGCCGCGCTGATCCCGGTCTTCGTCAAGCAGATCAAGGCCCAGCGCGGTATGCAGCTCCTGCAGCCGGACCTGAAGAAGCTCCAGGACAAGTACAAGGGCAAGACCGACCAGCTGTCCCGCCAGGCCATGGCGCAGGAACAGATGGCAATGTACAAAAAGCACGGAACCAACCCGTTCTCTGCCTGCCTGCCCATGCTGATCCAGATGCCGTTCTTCTTTGCGCTCTTCCAGGTGCTCTCCGGCATATCGGCCGCCCGCGACAAGGGCCAGGGCATCGGCGCCATGAGCCACCAGCAGGTTGAACAGTTCGACGAATCCACCATCTTTGGTGCGCCGCTCTCGGCAACTCTTCTGCACAACCCCGAGGGCAACCCTGTTGCCGTCACCATCCTGACGATCGTGATGATCCTGGCCATGACGGCGTCGCAGTTCATCACGCAAAAGCAGATCATGGCCAAGAACATGTCTGAAGAAGCCATGGCAAGCCCGTTCATGCGGCAGCAGAAGATGATGCTCTACATCCTGCCGATCGTGTTCGGCGTGGGTGGCATCAACTTCCCCATCGGTGTCCTGATCTACTGGACCACCACCAACCTGTGGACCATGGGCCAGCAGTTCTTCGTGATCCGCCGCATGCCGACGCCCGGTTCCCCCGCAGCCAAGGCCCTCGCTGAGCGCCGGGCGGCAAAGGGCTTGCCCGCCCTTTCTGTCCTGACTGGCAAGAAGGACGAGGCACCGGAAGCGGCAGGAGCCACAGCGATCCAGACCAAGGGCCAGCGCGCCCAGCCCCAGCGCAAGAACAGGAAGAAGAAGTAATGTCAGCCGAGAGCTCTGAGCACGCCTTTTCTGAAGAGATCGAAGACCAGGACGGGTCCGTGGATTCCGCTTCCCCCGCCGCCAAGGTTTCCGCCGTAAGCCGCCTCGAGGAAGAGGGGGACATTGCTGCCGACTACCTGGAGGAACTGCTGGACATCGCCGATATTGACGGCGACATCGACATCGAGGTCCGCAACGGCCGCACCTACATTTCCATCGTCGCCGACGAGGAAGCCGAGGGACTCGAAGGCCTCGTGGGCGAGGATGGAGAGGTACTTGAAGCCCTCCAGGAACTCACCCGCCTCGCTGTGCTTTCCGCCACCGAAAACCGTTCACGGCTTGTCCTGGACATCAACGGCTACCGCAAGGAACGTTCCGGCCACCTTCAAAAGATCGCCGAGGACGCCGCCGCATCCGTGAAGGAAACAGGGAAGTCGGTGACCCTTGAGCCGATGAGCGCTTACGAACGGAAGATCGTGCACGACGCCGTGGCCGACCTCGGCCTGGTCAGCGAGTCCGAGGGCGAAGGTGCCGGACGCCACATTGTTGTATCCGCCAACTAGAGATTGCTGATCATGGTTGACATCACGGCGGCAGAACTTCACGCTGCTGAGAAGATCTTCGGCGACCGCCTGGAACTTGCCAAGCGGTACGTCGAGCATCTGGCTACCTCCGGAACCGAGCGCGGCCTGATCGGGCCCCGTGAGATTCCTCGGCTATGGAGCCGCCACGTGCTGAACTGCGCGGTCATCGAGAGCGAGATCGCCCACGGAAGCCACGTGGCCGACGTCGGAAGCGGCGCCGGACTGCCCGGACTGTGCCTTGCCATCGCACGGCCCGACCTCGAGCTGACGCTTATTGAACCCCTCGAACGCAGGGTGATTTGGCTGCAGGAAGTGGTTGATGACCTGGGCCTGGACAACGTCACTGTGATGCGCACCCGGGCTGAGCTCGCCGTCGGACATGTGGACGCCGACGTGGTGACCGCGCGCGCTGTGTCCGCGTTGACCAACCTGGCCGGAATGACCATTCCGCTCCTGGCCGGGCACGGCGAAGTGGTGGCCATCAAAGGCCGCAGCGCCGCTGAGGAAATCGATAAGGCTGCGAAGGTCATCCGCAAGCTGGGCGGAGTGGAGACCTCCGTCGTCACTGTCGGTGAGGAGCTCCTGGAGGAGCCCACCACAGTGGTTCGCATCGTTGTGAACAAGTCCCAAAAGAAGTCCTAATGCGGTCCCGCTGACGCCGGTCAGCGGGCCGAAGCAGTTAGGCTAGACAACGGCAGCAAAATTGGCTGAACGAGAGTGAGTGTGCCCCAGTGACCAGTAGTGAAGCCTCCGCACAACGGATCCCGCCGTTTGTGTCATTGGGGTCGGCACGTTCTGTCGCTGGCTTGGGCATGGTTCCGGCGCGCCCCGGGGCTCAATCGAAATCAGTTGCTTCTGCTGCTCCGACCCTGGCTGTTTCACGTGAAACAACCTCTGGTGGGCGCGCCAACGTCATTGATGCCATCGATGACTCCAGTCCCATTGCGCGGGAACTTGCCCATGAGACGAGGCGCCGGGAGCGCCTGATGGGTCGAAAGCTCCCCCGGCCGGAGAAGACCCGCATCTTTACTGTCTCCAACCAGAAGGGTGGGGTGGGTAAGACCACCACCACGGTGAATATCGCCGCAGCCCTTGCCACCGCGGGGCTCAACGTCCTGGTTATCGATATTGACCCGCAGGGAAATGCTTCCACTGCGCTGGGCATCGAACACCACGCAGATGTGGACAGCATTTACGACGTGCTGATCAACGACGTCGCGCTGGCTGACGTCGTAGCCCCTTGCCCGGACATCGGCAACCTCATTTGCGCACCTGCCACGATCCACCTTGCAGGGGCCGAGATCGAACTCGTTTCACTGGTGGCGCGTGAGCAGCGGCTCCGCCGGGCCATCGATGTCTACGCAAAGACGCGTGAGAAGAATGGTGAAGAGCGGCTCGACTACATCTTCATCGACTGCCCGCCCAGCCTGGGTCTCCTGACCGTCAACGCTTTCTGCGCTGCCAGTGAGGTACTGATCCCCATACAGTGCGAGTACTATGCGCTGGAGGGCCTGAGCCAGCTCCTCAAGAACATCGAGATGATCCAGAAGCATCTCAACGCGGATCTCGTTGTCTCCACGATTCTCCTGACGATGTATGACGGCCGGACAAACCTTGCCGCGCAGGTTGCCGCGGAGGTCCGGCAGCACTTCCCCGAGCAGGTGCTTTCAGCCGTGGTTCCGCGTTCGGTTCGCATTTCCGAGGCACCAAGCTACCAGCAGACCGTTATGACATATGACCCGTCGTCCAGCGGTGCGCTTTCCTATCTGGAAGCCGCTGCTGAAATAGCCGAACGCTAAAATCTTCACAACTGCAACGCCTGGAGCCCGGCTGGGGCCTGGCTCTACCACTGGAGGGATTTACCCATGAGCGAGAAGCGACGGGGCCTAGGCCGCGGTCTTGGCGCGCTGATTCCAAGTTCCGCCGCAACCACTGGTGCAGGTAATGGCGGAGCGGTGTCGCGGCCGGTGGATCTCTTCTTCCCAGAGGGCCGCAGGAAAGCCGAACCGGCGGAACAGCCGCCGGCAGCTGATGCCTTCAAGGACGATGCGAAGCAGAGCGCGTCTCCTGCTCCGCGTTCCTCCATCCCCAAGCAGTCCGCGCCTTCGAAGTCCAAGCCTGCGGCTCCCAAGCGTGCCGTACCGAAACCCGCTGCTGCTGCGACCGGTGCTAAAGCTGCCGCGGAGGTGCCACAGGAGCCGGCACCTGCTGCTGATGAAGCAGTTAGGCCTGAAACATCAGCAAACGAACCTGTGGCACCTTCCCCGGCTGGACCGTCGGCGGTCCCCGCGCCTGAGCAGGCCGAAACGGCGCCGGCGCCTGTAGCGCCCACTCCGGACGAGCCCCGCGAACCTGTCGAGCACGCCGATGGCGGTGTGGAGCTGGTGGAAGTTCCCGGAGCACGCTTCGCTGAAATTTCGGTCAGTGACATCCACCCGAACAGGAAGCAGCCCCGAAACGTCTTCGACGAAGACGACATGGCTGAGCTGGTGCACTCAGTACGGGAAATCGGCGTCCTCCAGCCGATTGTTGTTCGTACATCAACCGAAGATGGTAGTGAGCCTTACGAGCTCGTCATGGGCGAGCGCCGTTGGCGCGCTGTCCAGGCTGCCGGGCTGGACACAATCCCTGCCATTATCAGGGACACTACCGATGACGACCTCCTGCGGGACGCGCTCCTTGAAAACCTTCACCGGAGCCAGCTGAACCCCCTGGAAGAGGCGGCGGCGTACCAGCAGCTCCTTGAGGATTTCGGCACCACGCACGAACAGCTGGCGGACCGGATTGGACGCTCCCGGCCCCAGGTCTCGAACACCCTCCGACTGCTCAAGCTCCCGCCGCTGGTGCAGCGGCGCGTTGCCGCAGGTGTGCTCTCTGCCGGCCACGCCCGTGCTCTGTTGTCGCTTCCGGACGCAGCCGCCATGGAACGCCTGGCGCAGAAAATCGTTGCTGAGGGGATGTCTGTACGTGCCACCGAGGAAGCCGTTACTCTTTATCAGGATCCCGCGAAACCGGCCAAGAACAACATCCCGAGGCCCGGTGCCCGCCACGAGCGTCTCGATTATCTGGCTTCGTCCCTGTCAGACCGGCTGGATACCAATGTAAAGATCTCGCTCGGTGTCCGAAAAGGCAAGGTCAGTATCGAGTTCGCCAGTGTTGAAGACCTGAACCGGATTATGGACGTGCTGGCACCCGGATCCACCAATTGACTAAGTTCGGCACAAAAGAGGGTCTGATTCACCACGAATCGGCCCTCTTTTGCGTGGTTGGGCTACTGCCGTCCTGCCGCCTTTGCCAGTAAAGGAAATACGCCCGGCTGGACGCCATGAGCATCTCTTGTTCATGGCTCCTGCGAAGCGCACACAGGGCAAGGCCAGGGGTGGCTGTCGGATGCTACTTTCCGATGGTTTGCGGTCCAGTCAAACTTGATCGGTGACTGCGATCCTTTCGAGACCGGCTGTAAATGCTCTTTCCGTCATCCCTGCGATCATCCTGGCACTTGGATGCGTAGAATCCCGTCTTAATGCGTCCGGGTAATGGAACCGCCCTAGATCTGACGTCGCGACTGTTGCCTGAAACAGCGTTTCGCCCGCCGGTTTCGTTTCCTTCTTGCGGTCCTCCTGACGGCCTCGGCACAGTCCCTTCTATTGCCAGTATCTTTAGTGACTATCGATAGTTGCCGCGACCATTCGTTTGGAAGCAGTGCCGCGGGCGCTTCTACTAGCTTGGGGACTACGAGAGGACTTGCCGAGACGGGTAGCAGCACGTGTTTCACGTGAAACGGCTACATGTCGACGGTCGGTGCTACTAGCAGTCGACCACCTCCGCGTTTCACGTGAAACACGACGCGCATTACGCTGGGACCAAACCTGCGTGGCATCGTACAGCCGACGAGCACTGTCTAGGACCAGGGGCCTGGTGCATTGCACCGGTCGATATATTCGGGAGAAGCGGCCGCAAGGATCCCAGCGGGCTGGGACGATCCGGCAAGTGGATGGGTGACCGACCAGCGGTACTCCCCTCTGCTGCCTGCGGGCGCGGTTTGTCGGCCACTGTAGGCTAGTTGCCTGGGGTCTTATCTATCCTCGCAGTAAGACCCCTAGAGCGGTTCCTCAATATCGCGAGTCCGCACATCCGCGACGATTAGGCCCTCGTGAATACTCTGCAGTGGAGAAGGCCGGAAATCGATTTCAAGTTCCCGCACGCCTTCTCGCGTTTGTCGTTGATTCAGCGAGAATCAGCATCGAATCTAAGTGCTGCTGACGGCTCCCGTCCAAAGGGAAGCGCGCGTTTGCGGCATGTTTCACGTGAAACGCATTGCCCCATGTGCGTGTTCCTTGACGTGGGTAAAACCACAACCTGTACGCCAGAGATGTAAGCAGATGGAAATGCCACCGTGCTCTCCGACGCTAGCCAGGGGCAACATTGGTTCTGTGGTGGACGACAATGGCGGCGGGTGGTCCGAGGGGGTGGCGCCACGCAGTGGGCCATGGACGCAATTGGCTTATCCCGGGTGCAGCTGCAAACTGCTCGATCCGTTCAGCAGTCAGGAGCTCTTGGCGCGGGCTCTCCCCAACGTTCTGTCACGACGTTGCTGTCTTTTCGACTGAGTCGATGGGCCGGTCGTTGTAGCACCGCGTCGGCGGCCACAAGCAGCCACCCGTGCGCGTCCAAGGGCGGCCTGTTCTCCCGTGTAGGGTTTCTAGCTGCGATGTTGGCGATGGGCCATTTCGAGGGTAGTCGGTTCCGCAGCGGGCGGAGTGCTGGGGTCCGCAGAACCTATGTCCTGTCGAAGCGATTGGTCGGTGTGGGTACTCGTGGAGCTCACCGCCCGCATCCACGCTGCGGGCGGACATTATTTGGCAGTGATGGGTCCCCCGCGTAGGACACGAAGCGTATAGGGAAGATACATGGGCCAGCCAAACGGTGAGCGGAACCGCTGGTCGTAATGCCAGCTCTCGTTGCAGGCATGCCAGCAAACGTGAGCGGCTGTCGTTTGGGCGGCACCCTGGCGCACCCGTCCAGGAAGGGGCAGCTCAACGCAGAACCGGGCGGAAGCGGCACTCACGCCTGCGCCTGCTGGGCGTTGGGGCTGTTGGTCACCCGCAGTAGATGTCCTCGTCAACTGGTAGTTCTATGCTTGCGAAGCGAGTGGGCCATCCCCCGGCCCCGACTTCTTTCTGTAGTGATGACTTGCCTTCCGAGGCGCGGGGCGATGGGCTGACGGTGGCGAGTACCGACGCGCAACTGTTCCCACAAGCGCCCGTGTCCCAGTGGATAAGGTTGTGGATAACGCTGTGCATAAGTTGCCACGGGACGGCCCACTCACTCCGCGCCTTTTGCTGCTAGCCCTTAGGCTAGTGGGCTGGTCTCGAAGGCTGACGTCTGGGTATCGCAGCAAAAATCGCGTCAGTGTAGGCACGATCCGTTTCACGTGAAACACGGTGAGCGAGATCCGCTCCGCCGTCTTCGTTGCTTGTACGCCGATAGGTTGATTTCCGAGCCGGATGCGGCGCGGGACGTCGAGCCTACCCTAGGTTGCAGGGCGGTACTGGCGTGAGGGCGGACGGCCGGCGAATGCCACTGCTGCATCCGCCGCCAAATATCCGCTGGGACATGCGCAGGTCGGTCCGGGGACCCTGTGGATAACCGTGGGGATAACGATACGGCCGTGCTGTGGATAACATGTGGGTATGTTCACACCGACCACCCAGGTGGTTGGCAGTTGCTGCGCGCTCCTGGCGGTCGTCGTCCAGGGAACGCGTTTGTAGGTAGGGTCAGCATCCACCGCGTGTTCGGACCCATACCATCATGCTTGTAGATACCCTGGCTGGATCAGGTAAGACAGGCCGCAAGCGGGTGGCGCGACAGCACCTGTAGAGACTAATTGCTGCAGGCACACCCGCTGGCTCACCGACAGTTGGGCGAGCACGACTGCATGCGGCGAGTACGGTTCAAGCTGCCCGGTGTGGTCGCCTGGTTACAGAGATGTGACTCCTGTCTCGGTAGTAGCGACCCGCGCCGTTGGTTCACCGCCTCCGCTGCGATGCTCGCCGTCCAAAGCGTCGAATCGGTTACGTTCATCCTTCTGGTGGTCCAATCAGGGTTCGCACCACAGCTCACTACATCCACGAGCCCGAGGCGTGTGTGGCTGTCGATGACTGCCAATGCGCTGGCCCGGCGTCGGTCCCGGACCACGGCTGCTGCGGTGTCCAGTCTTCAGCTTGCCGAGGAGCCCGGCTGCGGACTCTCGGTACAGTCTGTGACCGCCAAGTCCCAATGTGGTTTCACGTGAAACAGTCATTGACGGGTTTGGCGCCTCTGCCGTCGGCTCCACTCCCTGAGGCCCCTGGTAGGTACAGTGATCGGAAAACCTCCCCCGCCGGCAGGAGTCCTTCCAGCTACGCGCCGGTCTCTGTGCCGCAGGCGAGCTGGCGGATTCAAGGTGGTGTGAAGGGCGTAGGGCGGGAATCATTACCTTGGACGGTAGTGTTCCGCCGGGCCGCAGCCTACCCCACCATCCGGACATCGTGATGCCGGTCGTGAGGCCCGCACTCTTGGAGCGGCACTTGCGTATCCAGTCGGACCCTTCTGTCCCGTAGGGCCGTAGCTCCGCCGTTCCTGGAACATGCGGAAGCGATGAACAGTGTTGTTCGTACTTTGAGGATGGGGCAGCAGGATTGGAGTGCTGTTGGCTTTCGACGAAGACTAAGGAGGAGGAAGCGGATTAGCGCCCCTTCTCTCTGCGGCAAGAGCGCCGCTGCACCGCAGGGTCGTGGCCGCCTGCCGGCGTTACACCACTAGGGTGCCAGGCGTTTCCCCACACGAGATGTGCAGAGTTCGCTCGTAGCCGGAACATTCACCCCCTACGAATATTCACCTCCTACACTGCCGAGCAACTGCATTCTGACGAAGGGAAACGCAAGTTGTCGCTTGCGACCCTATATGTCGGGCACAGATGGAACGGATGGATGCCAGGAGCCGCCGCCGGTGATTCCCAAGGAAAAGATCAGTCGACCGTGTGGTGTTACGTTAGAGCCCGAGGCCCAGGCCGCCAATAGAGTGCCGGTCAGACGGGCAATGCTGCTCGTCCAGCCTCCTTCCGACTGCGCATGTCTATGTTTCACGTGAAACGGAGCAGGCACCACGTACCCAGCCACTCCGCTCGGACGTCTGACGCCAGCTTCTTTGCTCGCGCAGCCTTGGGCGAGTGGGGGTCTCCATGATGGAGCGCCACACTCCGATCCCTTCCAGCTTCCATTGCCGATCCCCGAACCGCTGCTGACAGTAGCAGTTCCCACGAACTACCGCGCATGGGGATAGCCCCGCTCGTGAATGGTGTGTGCCGGTGGCATCAAGGGAACCGCAGGAGCGAGGGGCGGTGCGAGCAGGGACTGTCGGCTGAACACTGACATGTGCGGAATGGAATCAACCGTCAAAAGAGGGATTACCCGCCGGATAACCAGCTGCGCGATGTTTCACGTGAAACGCCGATACTTGAGGCAGAAGTTCCCGCTTCGGGACGGCGCCGGATCACAAAAGCCAGGTTGTGGTTAAAAGAAGACGTGGTCACCACCCAAGGGGCGGTGACCACGTCAAGACAGGTTCAGATCCTGTACGACTTCCTGAAACTTCTAGGAGAGGACGTCGGCGAATTCCTTTTCGAAGAACTGCTTCGGCTTTGCACCGATCACAGTGTTCTTTACTTCGCCACCCTGGAAGAGGTAGACGGCGGGAATGGAAGTAATTCCATACTCTGCAGCGATGGAAGGGTTGTCATCGACGTTTACCTTGACGACATCGACCTTCTCACCGTATTCAACGGAGATCTCATCGAGGATGGGGCCCAGCTTGCGGCAGGGACCGCACCACTCAGCCCAGAAGTCGACGATGACGGGCTTGTCTGATGACAGGACATCGGTTCCGAAACTTGCATCAGTTACGTCTTTTGCGTTGCTCATGACCTTCTCTTTCTTTTCGATATCAGTGACGCGGACTATGCGTGCAGGTCGGCGAGGTAGTGCTCTACGTCGATGGCCGCCACACACCCGGAGCCGGACGCAGTGATGGCTTGGCGGTAGGTAGGGTCAACGACATCACCGGCTGCAAAGACACCCGGAACGCTGGTCCTCGAGCTGCGGCCGTCCACTGCGATGGTTCCCTCGGGGGTGAGCTCCAAAACATCCTTGACGAGGTCCGTGCGGGGATCGTTGCCGATGGCCACGAACACCCCGGTCACCGACAACTCGGACAGGGTTCCATCCACAAGATTCTTGACTCGCAAACCGGTGACCTTGTCTCCGCCCAGGACATCGTCAACAGTGCTATTCCACACGAAATTGATCTTCTCGTGAGCCAGGGCCCGGTCGGCCATGATCTTCGAGGCCTTCAGCGTGTCGCGCCGGTGTACAACCGTTACGGACCTGGCGAACTTGGTGAGGAACAGTGCCTCTTCCATGGCGGAGTCTCCCCCGCCGATGACTGCAATGTCCTGGTCCTTGAAAAAGAAACCGTCGCAGGTTGCACACCAGCTGACGCCGTGGCCTGAAAGGCGCTTTTCGTTGGGCAGGCCCAACTCGCGGTATGCCGAGCCGGTGGAGAGGATGATCGCCTTAGCCTTGAAGGTTTCACCAGTGCCGATCGTGACGGACTTGACCGGTCCTTCGAGCTCGAGTGCGGTGACGTCCTCGAACTGGATGTCCGTGCCGAAGCGGGCCGCCTGCTTCTCGAAGTTCTCCATCAGGTCCGGGCCCATGATCCCTTCCGGGAATCCGGGGTAGTTCTCCACGTCGGTGGTGTTCATCAGCTCACCGCCAGCGGTCACCGATCCTGCGAACAGCAGTGGTTTGAGGTTGGCGCGGGCGGTGTAGACGGCCGCCGTGTAGCCTGCCGGGCCCGAGCCCACGATGATGACATCACGTACGTCGGACGCCGTGCTTTCTGCGATGGTCACTGGACGGTGAACCTCTTCCTTGTTCGACTCGCCTCCCGGTGGAGGCCGGCCACATGGCACAACTGCGGCTGCATGCTGAATATTCCAGCGCCCGGGCAAGGTGATCCGTCGAAGACGGCACAGGTCCATCGGCCGGGCGCCCTTCCCAGATTACAGTCCCCCGGGCGTACGTTTAGGCCGGGGGTAACAGAGCGCACAAGCGCGGTCGGTCACAAAAGCGGCCGTTGCCTGGACGGCAACGGCCACTGGGTTTGCAACGGCGGCAGCAGGCTACTGGACTTTGATCTCCGCCAGGCGGAGGCCGTATCCGTAACGCGTCTTCGGCGCAGCGAGCTTGGGAAGCGAATTGATGGAGACAATCACGTACTGGGCCTGAACAGGCTCCCCCACGGGGATGTTCAGATCGGTGGAGGTAAAGCTGTTGGTCCCCACAGTCTTGGCGCCGTCCAAGGAAGGCTGGTTATTGGTGTAGACAGTGATGTTTCCGCCTGATCCACCGAGCTGGGAAAGGGTAACCGAAGACACGGCTGCGGCGGCTTTCAGCTTCACTACCAGTTGCACGCCCTGCGGGGCCAGACCGCCCCAGTTTTCACTCGCGAACTCCATGTCCGACCAGTAGCTGGCTGCGTTGCCGTCGTAGGCCTTGACCAGATCGCGGTCGAAGGTGGCTGCGAAGTCGAAGTTCCCCTGCCGGATGACACTTTCGATGGCCGGCGGTGCCGCGGGCGGCGCGGACGGGGGTGCCTGGCTTGCGGGCGCGGAGGCCTGCGGCGCGTTGCTGACCGGGGATGTAACCTTGGCCTGCGGTTCGGGGGTGAACAGGCTGCCCAATTTGGTGACAGCGAAAACCAGGCCGGCAATGAGCACAACAGCGAGGAGGCCGCCTACCAGCCACCGCATGGAACGTGGCTGCTTCCCGGACTCATCGCGGTCATCGTCGCGGTCCGCGAAGGAGACACCGGCTGCCGCGGGCGCTGCGGTCCGGGCAAAGAGCGCCGACTTGCCCTTGACCGGCCGGGAATCGCCGTCATCGTCGATACCTTCGTAACGGTCCTGATCCCCCGCCTGCGCGTAATCGTCATCCGACCACAGGGAAACCTTCGGTTTCCCTGCAGCACTGGCCTGTTCGGCCCCGGGACGATCCCCGGCAGGGCCGCCGGAACCGGGCGTCCCGGTGGCTGGAGCAGTAGGCACAGGTCCGGTTTCCACAGGTCCGGTGTCCAGTTGCCGGGAACCGGAGCCGGAGCCGGCCGCAGAAGCGGCGTCATCGGCGGCATGCTGCACCGGCTGGGCTGCCGTGGCATCGGGATCGACCCGCGATGCACCGGAACCCGACTTGGCGGCAGCGGCAGCCGCAGCGGCACCTGCACCGGCGGCAGCACCTGCAGCAGCTCCTCTTCCGGCGGCCGCCGCAGGACGGACGGGAGGCCGGGGAGGCACGGCAGGAGAAGAACGGTAAGGATCAACCTGGCTGGGGTGCGCGTCCTGGTAGTTGATGTAGCCGGCCTCGACGTTGTCTTCTTCGTCGTACGGCTCGGGCTCGTGGGAGCGCGGCTGGCCGAAGATTTCGCTGCCCAGGGTGTCAGTGAAGAACGGCTCAACGTAGGGAGGGTTGGTGGCCACCACGAGATCCAGCAGGTCAGCGGCTGACGTGTGGTTGGTGATCAGGTAGGTGGCGGCGTCGGTGACTCCAAGGTCCAGGACCTGCACGGTGCCGGGGCGTTCGCCGGTGGCAACCTCCCGGGCGCTCTGCGCCACCTGTTCGGTGTTTTCCGGTCCGGCAACCAGGATGCTGACCGGGCGGTTGAGGACCTGGTCCACACCATCCAGCACCAGATCGTGGTCGTGCGAGGCCAGTACCGTGGCTGTGACCTTATAGCGGCCGCCAAGTACTGATCCGACATCGATCGGGTTGGACACGTGTTCCTCCTAGGCTGTCCGGAATCGCCGGCTTGGATGATGCAACCGCCGTTCAGGTTCCGCGTGCGGCTAACCCTGAATGCAACTACCCCTGTACCTGTTCGATCCTAGCCGATCCGGCCCGGACGGCCGCGGAGAAGACGGTTCTCAAACCGCGCGCGTATCACTTCTTCCGCCTGCGCCGGGATTTGAAATGCGGGTTTTCCCCGGCCCTGCCCTGGAACGTGCGGCGCCCCGGAAGCGGTATCTGATCACGGAGCAGGCCACCGCGGGCGGTGCTCGGCTGGTCCTCCGCCGGCAAATAGCCGTCGTCGGCACCGTGGTGCGTTCCGTCGTCGTACGTCTCCCGGCGCCCCGCACCTCGCTCCGGGTCCGGGCCCGCGCGGAAGGAAACGGAGTCGAATTCGCCGGAAATGCGGGGAATCAGGCCCGTGTCCACCGAGGTGGTGGCCCGCTCGGCGCGCTGAACGCGCCCGGCGCCGGCGTGGACGGGGGCGGACGACGGCGGGGTCCCGGCATCCGGGGGGCCGTCCTGGCGGCCGCGGCCCAGCCGCCCCAGGAGCGGGCGCAGCAGGTCGCGCAGTTCGGAGACCCGGAACAGCTTGAGCAGGAAGAAGTAGACCACCAGCATGATGGGCCCCACCACGATGACGGTCACCAGCGCTGTGATCCGGTTCTGCCAGGCGAAGCCGTCCGGGCTGTAGCTGCCCATGAGCCAGAGGGCGCCGGCGCCGGCGATCGCCGAGCCCAGGGCTGCGTACCCCATCCGGATGTAGGAGTTGGCGATCCGCGCGCCGTCCAAATGGCCCAGCATGCGCCGCAGGAAGAAGGCGCTGATGACCACCGAGAGGATATTGCCGGCCATGTAGAGGACGGCGATGGCGTAAATGATCTGGTTGACGGGGAGGAACTGGATGGCGAAGGCGCCGGCCACGTACACCACCGCCAGCAGCAGCTGGACATAGAACGGTGTGCGGGCATCTTCGTTGGCGTAGAACACGCGGGACATCATGAAGTTTGCGCTCATGAAGGGGGTGCTGAGCGCCAGGATGGTGAGCGTCTGGGCCAGCATCACGCCGTCCTGGCGCAGGCCGCCGGAGAAAAACATGCCCAGCGGACCGGCGAGGGCGAACAGCGCCAGGGCGCCAAAAACCGTGGCAACAGCCATGGTCCGCAGGCCGTGCGAGAGCGCGTCGCGCAGTTCCGCCCGGTTGCCGTCTTGGGATGCGCGGGTCATGCGGTTGAACAGGACCGTGGCCAGGGACAGCGCAATGATTGAGTGCGGCAGCAGGTACAGCTGGCTGGCCACCTCCAGCACCGCGTTGCCCGGAAGGGTGGCGGCGGACGGGTCACCCGCCTGCTGCAGCCGGAGGCGTTCGGCGCCGGGAATGGTGGCGATGCGCATGACATACAGGAAGGCCAGCTGGCCGACGGCGGCAGTCAGCAGCGTCCACACGCTCAGCCTTGCTGCGTGGCCCAGTCCCACGCCGCGCCACCCGAAACGGGGACGGAGTCCGAGCTTCAGCCGCATCACCGGAACCATCAGGATGGCGGTTTGGGACAGCACACCAATGGTGGAGAACCCGGCAACAAAAAGTGTCTGCGTGCTCCCCCAGTTGTCCAAAGTGTGCGGGTTGAACTCGTTGGTGCCGAAAATCCAGATGAACATGCCCAGACCGGCGATCGCCACCACGTTGTTCAGGATGGGAGCCCACATAGCAGGGCCAAAAGCGCCGTTGGCATTCAGGACCTGCGTGAGCAGGGCGTAGAGCCCGTAGAAGAAGATCTGCGGCAGGCACCAGAACGCGAAGGTGACCGCCAGTGCCTTCTGCTGTGGCGAATAGCCCTGAGTGGTCAGCTCAATGACCGCCGGCGCTGCCAGGGTCACTATCGCAGTAAGGCCCAGGAGGAGCAGGACGGCCAGCGTCAGCAGCCGGCTGATGTAGTCGGCTCCCCGGTCCGGCGCCTTGCTGGCCTTGATGATCTGCGGCACCAGCACTGCATTGAAGACGCCGCCGGCCACCAGGAGGAAGATCAGGTTGGGCAGGTTGTTGGCGTTGATGAAGGTGTCGTTGACCGTTGATCCCAGGCCGAGGGCTGTGCCGAGCATCCAGGTCTTGCCGAAGCCCAGGAAGCGGGACACGAGCGTCCCGGCAGCCATGATGGCGCTGGAACGGGTCTCGCTGGCGCCGGCAGCCGCAGGCTGGGCAATGTCCGGTGAGGCCGGTTCCGGGGGGACGCCGTCCGGCGCCGCGTCGTCCGGCCGGCCGGACCTGTCGGAAGGGAAGTTGGTAGCTGACATCGAGTTCATCGTCTCACCCGCCGTCGCTTTACACGGCAACGACGGCGGCGTGGGCCTTTTAGAGGTGTCCGGGAAGGACCTCGCGGGCGAGGTCTGCGATGCGGCGCTCGTTGGGGAATGACAGCTTCCGGGCCAGTTCCTGGATGGGCACCCATGCCACGTCCACGGCTTCCTGGTCGGGATCGTTTTCGATGGTCAATTCTCCCCCCGTGGCTCGCAGGAGGTAGTGGTGCACGGTCTTGTGGACACGGTGGCCGCTGACGGTGAACCAGTAGTCGATACTGCCCAGGGGCGCCAGGATGCTGCCTTCGATCCCGGTTTCCTCGGCGATTTCCCGAACCGCAGCCTCTTCGTTGTTTTCCTTGCCCTCCGGATGCCCCTTGGGCAGGCACCACTCGAGCCGTCCGCCGCGATTAAGGCGGGCGATGATCGCAACCCGCAGCTCGGCGTCGGACGTGTCCACCACGACGCCGCCGGCGGAGACTTCCTCGACCGTGGGCAGCGACGCCGGTGCCGACTGCTGGGCAGGGGCGACGTGCGCACCGATTGCCGACGGCAATGGTGCGTTTGTCCTCCTGCCTGGAGCGCTCGGTACTGGATGGGCCATGGAGTCCACTCTAACGACAGTTGCCCGTTCTTGATGACCGGAACATGACACCAACATGGACGGCATATGACGCACTTTGCGGGGACGTAATGGAAAGAACGCCGGTCCTGGCAGCTTTTTGGACTGCCCGGGCGCTGGTTTCTGCCAAGCTTAAGGAACTATGGCGCACGCACATCACAAGATCGATTCCCACACTGTCGACTTCAAGGTGGCCCCGGTGGTCCTGGAGCTCGGGCAGCGCTTCGTGGATGCCGGCCATGAGTTGTCGCTGGTGGGCGGGCCCGTGCGCGACCTCTTCCTGGGCCGGACCTCGCCGGACCTTGACTTCACCACCGACGCGACACCGGACCAGACCGTGGCGCTGATCAAGAAGTGGGCGGACAACTTTTGGGAAATCGGGCGGGCTTTTGGCACCATCGGCATGCGCAAGGCGGGTTTCCAGATCGAGATCACGACCTACCGCGCCGAAGCCTACGACCCCGACTCCCGCAAGCCGGTGGTGGCCTTCGGCTCTTCCCTGGCCGATGACCTGTTGCGCCGTGACTTCACCATTAACGCCATGGCACTGAAACTGCCGTCCATGGAGCTGGTGGATCCCTTCGGCGGCGTCCGTGACCTGCACGCTTCCGTGCTCGCCACGCCGGGAGCCCCGGAGGAGTCGTTCTCCGACGATCCGCTGCGGATGATGCGTGCCGCCCGCTTCGCCTCGCAGCTGGGTGTCTCTGTCCGGGACGACGTCCGTGAGGCCATGACGGGCATGGCGGACCGCATCAAGATCATTTCCGCGGAACGGGTGCGGGATGAACTGGTCAAGCTGGTCTGCGGAGCCCGGCCGCGGACAGGAATCGACCTCCTGGTGGAAACGGGCTTGGCCGAACATGTGCTGCCCGAAGTCTCCGCCCTCCGCCTCGAATCCGACGAGCACCACCGGCACAAGGACGTCTACCAGCACTCCCTCCAGGTCCTGGAACAGGCGGCCGAACTGGAGACCGGCGCGGACGGGCCTGTGCCCGGGCCGGACTTCGTGCTGCGCTTTGCGGCATTGATGCACGACGTCGGGAAGCCGGCGACGCGCCGCTTCGAACCGGGCGGTGCCGTGAGCTTCCGCCACCACGACATGGTGGGAGCCAAACTCACCACCAAACGGATGAAGGCCCTGCGGTTCGACAACGACACCACCAAGGCCGTTGCCCGGCTCGTGGAGCTCCACATGCGCTTCTACGGCTACGGTGACGCCGGATGGAGCGATTCGGCAGTCCGGCGGTACGTGACCGACGCCGGTCCGCTGCTGGAGCGCCTGCACCGGCTCACCCGTTCCGACGTGACCACCCGCAACCAGCGCAAGGCCGAGCGCCTGTCCTTTGCCTACGACGACCTCGAGTCCCGCATTGCCGCCCTCCGCGAACAGGAATCCCTCGACGCAGTGCGCCCGGACCTGGACGGCGCGCGGATCATGGAGCTGCTTGGCCTGAAGCCGGGACCGCTGGTAGGCCGGGCCTACAAGTTCCTCCTTAATGAACGGATGGAGTACGGGCCCCTGCCCCTCGAGGAAGCGGAGGCCCGCCTGCTCCGCTGGTGGGCCGAACAACCTGAATCTGCACCTGCCGCACCGGACGCAGGGACCTCTCCTGCCGCCGTCGAACCTTCCACCGAGGAGTCCAAGTGACCAACGCCGCCTTCGCACCGCGCCCCCAGCTCTGGATCCTTCGGCACGGTGAAACCGAGTGGTCCAAGAGCGGGCAGTACACCGGCCTCACGGACCTGCCGCTGACCGTGGAAGGCGAACAGCAGGCGGTGGAGGCCAGGAAGGTGCTGGACAACGTCGACTTTGACCTGGTGCTCACCTCCCCGCTCCGCCGTGCCCGCCGCACCGCCGAACTCGCAGGCTTTCCCGACGCGCGGCACGAGCCCCTCGCCGTGGAATGGAACTACGGGGACTATGAGGGCATCAGTTCGGACCTGATCCGCAAGGACAACCCCGACTACCTGATCTGGACGCACGGGGTCCCCAACGGCGAGACGCTGGACGAGGTGGCCGCGAGGGCGGACAAGATCATTGGCCGCGTCCTGGAATCCGGCATGGATAACGTGCTGATCGTGGCGCACGGGCATTTCTCCCGCATCCTCACTGCACGGTGGCTGGAACTCCCCGCCACGGAAGGGCGGCATTTCATCCTGGGAACGGCAAAGGTCTGCACCCTCGGCTGGGACAAAAAGACGCCGGCCATTGTGCGCTGGGGCCTCTAATTCCCCTTTTCTGCTTCTTTTTGCTGTTTCTCCGGAAATTGCTGGCCCTGCCGATAATTCTGGGGTACCTTTATTCCTGACCCCGAAGCACCCTGCCGGGGTCCGTTGACCGCAATGCAGACCACGCAGCGGGCCGCAGAAAAGGAGGTTGGGAAAATGATGACTTTGACTGGCGAATGGAATGCCATCATCAATGCCTTCCCGGCCTTTGCTGGTCCGGCGTGCATGGCTTCGGTCGATTCCGGCTCCCGGAGGACTCTCCGCGCGCCGCGACGCAGCTAATCCGCACGGCGCCGCTAAGCCCCGCCCGCCGGGGGGCTTCCGCCAGGGCCGGGATTTCCGGGTTCTCCCGTTGACCCCACTGGAACTGCCACTGCTGTAGTGCCCGCTTCATGTCCAAAACGGCACGTGTCCACATGCCAGGGCACTCCGGCAGCGCGGTCTTTGTTCTTCGGGTATTTCCCCTCCCGTTATTGTGCTGTTCGCGCAATTTCCTTATTTCCCTTTTGGGAAATTCCGCACCGTCATGTGCGCGCCCTTTGCGCGGCTAAAAGCGGTGTTATTCAGCCGCGCAATTTTCGCTGCCCAATCATCGAAAGGAGGTTTTCCTTGTGATGCAAAAGATCATGGGACTTCTGTCCCGCCCACTGCAGCGCCGCAGTTCCTTCAACACCGCTTTGCTGGAGCAGCACCGTAACGACGTTTTCGTGCTCATGCACCAGCAGCTTGGCGGGCTGCGCTGACAGCCGGCCCCGGTCCGGAACCGGGGCCGGCTGTAAGCTCGATCCCATGCACCAGACCCAGCCGCCGGAGAGTGGACGACGGTCCCGGATCGTGGTTCCCAGCCGCAGCGATGTCCTGCTGCGAAATTTCACCGAAGTCATCGGCGGTCCGCTGGGAAAGAGATCGGAGCCCGGACTGGTGTCCCCCGGGATCTTCACGGTGGAGCGGATACTCATTGTCCTCACGGCCGTGGCAGCCCTGGTGGGAATCCTGCTGAAAGGTTATTGCCGGGCCAACGGCTGGGAGACACCGACCCAGTTCTACGCCACGTGCTACTCCGACTTTCCCGAGCTTTTCCGGAACCGGGGCATCGCCGGGGGAACCTTCCCCATCCTCGGCAGCGGCAGCCAGTTCGAATACCCGGTGCTCATCGCGCTGATCGCGGGCGTGACATCCTGGCTGGTGCCCGGCGGAGACATTGACACCCGCGCCTTGGCCTATTTTGATGTCAACGTCCTGCTGCTCGCCGCGGTGGCCATGGCCACCGTCCTGGCTGTATCCCGCATGCCCGGCCGGCGGCCGTGGGATGCCGCGATGGTGGCAGTGGCCCCTGGACTGGTGCTGGCAGGCACCATCAACTGGGACCTGTGGGCCGCGTGCCTGCTCGCATGGGGCATGTACTTTTTTGCGCGGGACCGGCCCCTGGCTGCGGGCATCCTGATCGGCCTGGGCACCGCAACAAAGCTCTACCCCCTGCTGGTCCTTGGGGCCATCCTGCTCCTGGCCATCCGCACCGGCCGGTGGCGGCCCCTCGTCGCCACAGCCGGCAGTACCGGCGCCACATGGCTGCTGGTCAACCTGCCATTCGCCGCAGCCAACCCAGCAGGGTGGTCATACTTTTTCCAATACAGCGCCGACCGTGGTGCCGGCTACAGCTCAGCCTGGTTCGCCTATGACCTGGTGGCCAGCAGGCTCGGATGGCCGCGCCTCAATGCCGAATCCGTCAGCACGCTGTCGGCCGTGTGCTTCGCTGCGGCATGCCTCGCCATAGCGGCCGTGGCCCTGACCGCCCCCCGCCGCCCACGGCTGGCGCAGCTTGCCTTCCTGATCGTTGCCGCCTTCATCCTCACCAGTAAGGTCTATTCGCCGCAGTACGTGGTGTGGCTTGTCCCGCTGCTTGCCCTGGCGAGGCCGCGGTGGCGCGACTTCCTCATCTGGCAGGGAATCGAAGGCCTCCATTGGGCAGCGATCTGGATGTACCTTGGACAAGTGACCAGCGCCGGTTCTTCCCAACACAACCTGGACATGCCCTACTACGTCCTTGCCGTCGCCGCGCACATGTTCGCGGTGGGCTACCTCATGGCCCGCGTCACGTGGGACATCTACGATCCCTCCTACGACCCCATCCGCCGCCACCGTCTGGACGACCCCCACGGTGGTCCCTTCGCCAACGCGCCCGACCGGATCCTGCTGCGCGCAGGACAGCCGCTTTCGCCGAAGGAAGGCTCACATGCCTGATGTCGCCGTCGTGGGATCCGGACCCAATGGTCTCGCCGCGGCAGCCGTCATGGCACGCGCCGGGCTGTCCGTGGAGGTCTTCGAGGCCGCGCAAAGCATTGGCGGCGGCACGCGGACCTCCGAGCTGATGCAGCCCGGGCACTTCCACGACGTTTGCTCCGCGGTGCACCCCATGGCGCTGGCGTCCCCCTTCTTCCGTGCCTTCGAGCTGCCCCGCCGGATAGACCTCATCACCCCGGAGGTGTCCTTTGGTTCGCCCCTGGAGGGCGGCCGCGCTGCGCTGGCCTACACGTCACTGGACCGTACTGCTGCGGAACTGGGCCGCGACGGGGAGGCGTACCGGCGGCTCATGGAGCCGCTGGTCCGCAACATCGACGACGTCATGGACTTCACGCAGAACCAGCTCCTGCGGATACCCCGCAACCCGCTGGTGGCCCTGGCCTACGGCCTGCGGACCCTGGAACAAGGGACAGGTGCGTGGAACATCCGGTTCCGCGAACAGTACGCTCCGGCACTGCTGAGCGGTGTGGCTGCCCACGCCGTTTCCCACCTGCCGTCCCTCGCCGCATCGGGTGCCGGACTCATGCTCGGCGCCCTGGGGCATGCCGCGGGCTGGCCCATCCCCCGCGGCGGGTCCGCCACCATCGCTGCAGCGCTTGCGGACGATATTCGCGCCCATGGGGGAACCATCCACACCGGAACCCCGATTGACCGGCTGGAGCAGCTCCCCGCCACCCGGGCCACGCTCCTGGACGTCGCGCCCCGCGGACTGGTGGACATGGCAGGGGATTCCCTCCCCGGCCACTACCGGCGGGCCCTGGAAGCCTTCCGCTACGGGAATGGATCCTGCAAGGTGGACTTCATCCTGTCCGGACCGGTCCCGTGGCAGGCCCCCGGACTCGCCGACGCCGGCACTGTCCACGTCGGCGGAACCAGGGCCGAACTGGCGCGGTCGGAGAACGAGGTCAGTGCAGGACGGCATCCCGAACAGCCCTATGTGCTGGTGGCACAGCCGTCCCGTTTCGACCCCGGCCGCGCGCCCGGCGGCAGGCACACCCTCTGGACCTACTGCCATGTCCCTGCCGGTTCAACAAAGGACATGACACGAGAGATCACGGCACAGCTGGAACGCTTCGCCCCCGGGTTCCGCGACCTCGTGGTGGAGTCGCACGCCATCACGGCCGCCCAGCTGTCCCAGTACAACCGGAACTACATCGGCGGTGACTTCAGCGCGGGGATCATGGACGTCCGCGGGCTGGTCCAGAAGCCGGTGGTCTCCCCCGTGCCGTGGCGGACCCCCCTGCTGGGTGTGTACCTCTGTTCTTCCTCCACGCCGCCCGGACCCGGAGTGACCGGAATGCCCGGCCTGCACGCCGCCAAATACGCGCTCAACGACATCTTCAAGCTGCCAGTACCGGCTCTGGGCATCGGGTGACCACGCGCCGGGGGATAATGGCGCGATGGGGAAAACAACAAAACTTTCGCTTGCCTTAGCTGCGCTCATTGTGGGCACTGCCCTCGTGTCCTGCGATGACGGAAAATCCGGAGCGGAAGCAGCGGCGCAGCGGCTCGCCACCGCCGTCTCGGCGCTGGACGTGGGAACTGTGGCCTTCGACGGCAAGGACGCCGCCGCAGCCAACGAGCAGTTGCACGCGGTGTTCGCGTCCCTGGACCCGCAGAAGCCCGCCGTCCAGGCCGGAGAGCTCACCCTCGACGGCGACAACGCGTCCGCGCCGCTGGCCTACAGCTGGAAATTCGGCGACGCCGAGTGGAAGTACACGGTATCGGCGAAATTCAAGAAGTCGGGCGATAAATGGCTGGCGGTCTGGGAACCCGCCATCCTGGTTCCCGGCCTTGCCGACAGCGAGATCGTGACCAAAGGCTCCCAGTCTCCGCCGCGTGCCGACATCCTTGGTGCCGGCGATGCGCAGCTGGTGACCTACCGCCCGGTGGTGAATGTGGGGATCGACAAGCCCCAGCTCGGAACGGCGGACCCTGCCGATTCGGCCGGCAAACTGGCCGCGCTGGTGGGAGTGGACCCGGCAGGCTACGTCCAGCAGGTCAAGGCAGCCGGAGCGCAGGCCTTTGTTTCTGCCATTACCCTCCGCGAGGAGGGCCGGACCATCACCAATGAACAGATCCAGGCGATTCCCGGCGCACGTGCCATTCCCGCGTCCATCCCCCTGGCCCCGAGCAGGACGTTCGCGCGCGCCGTCCTTGGCTCCGTGGGCGAAGCCACGGCGGAACAGATCGAAGCGTCCGGTGGTGCCCTGGCCGCCGGTGACGTGACGGGCATCGGCGGACTCCAGCAACAGTACGACAAGCAACTGCGCGGCACGGACGCCCTCGTCATCCGTGCCCAGCGGGCGGACCTGACAAGGGAACAGATCCAGTCCTCGCCGACAGACCCCCGGCGCGTCCTTTTCGATGTGGCGCCCAAGCCCGGCACACCGCTGAAGACCACCCTGGACCCCCGGCTCCAGGCACTGGCCGAAAGCACCCTCGAAGGCGTGGGACCGGCGTCGGCCATTGTGGCGCTTCGCCCCTCCAGCGGCGCCGTCCTCGCGGCGGCGTCCGGCCCCGGCAGCAACGGCTACAACACGGCCATGCTGGGGCAGTACGCTCCCGGCTCCATATTCAAGATGGTTGACTCGCTCGCCATGTTCCGCAACGGGATGACGCCGGATTCCACCGTCCAGTGCACCCCCACGCTCACCGTGGACGGGCGCACCTTCAAGAACTCCGAGGGCTACCCGGAAACCTCCCTGGGCTCCGTGACGCTGCGCGATGCCTTCGCGCACTCCTGCAACACCGCCTTCATCTCCCAGCGCGACGCCGTTTCCCAGTCGCAGCTTGAGGCCGCTGCAGCCTCCATGGGGGTCGCCGTCGAAGCGCCGAAGCTCGGCGCCGAAGCCTTCCTCGGCTCGGTCCCCGGCCAGGCCGAGGGCACCGAACACGCCGCGTCCATGATCGGACAGGGCAAGGTGCTGCTCTCCCCGCTGGCCGCGGCCATCATGGCAGGCTCTGTTGCCAAGGGCGCCCCGGTCTCGGCGCAGCTTGTCCTGAAACCCGACGGCGGTGCTCCCGCCGCCGGAACGACCGCGGGGTCCACGGCGCCGGCCGCCGCACCGTCGGCGACGGCAACCGCGGAAGCGCCCTCCACCGCATCGGACAAGCCGATCACGGCAGCCGAGGCGACGGCCCTGGGGGACATGATGCGCGCGGTAGTCACGAGCGGACACGCCGGCTTCCTCGCCAGCGTTCCGGGTGAGCCAGTGGGTGCCAAGACCGGAACTGCCGAGTTCGGCACCGAGAACCCGCCCAAGACGCATGCCTGGATCGTGGCGGTGCACGGCGACCTGGCAGTTGCCGTGTTCGTGGAGGACGGCGGCCTGGGCGCCACCACATCCGGACCGCTGCTGAAGCAGTTCCTCACCGCCGCCGGCTAGGAAACGCCCTGCCGGGGCGTGGGAAGATGGAGCCCGTGGCCCATATTGACGTTTCCGGCATCGACTACTTCCTCTCCGACGGTACCCAGCTGCTCAACGGGGTGACCTTCAAGGTCCCGGACGGCACCAAAACTGCCCTGATCGGTCCCAACGGCACCGGCAAGACCACGCTGTTCCGGATCATCGCCGGTGACCTGGTGCCGGACGAGGGAGTGATTGGCCGCTCCGGGAAGATGGGCATCATGCGCCAGTTCGTGGGCCAGGTCCGGGACGGGTCCACGGTCCGGGACCTACTCGTGTCCGCCGCTCCCCCGGCCCTCGCGGCGGCTGCCCGCGAGGTGGATGATGCCGAGCTGGCCATGCTGGAGCACGACGACGAGCCCACCCAGATGCGATACGCCCAGGCCATCGTGGACTGGGGCGACGCCGGCGGCTATGACGTCGAGACGGTCTGGGACGAGGTTTGCATGGCCGCGCTGGGACTGCCGTTCGACCGCGCACAGCACCGCCCGGCGTCGAGCCTCTCCGGCGGCGAGCAGAAGCGGCTGGTGCTCGAGGCACTGTTCGCCGGCCCCGATGACCTCCTCCTGCTCGACGAACCGGACAACTACCTTGATGTCCCGGGAAAGCGCTGGCTCGAGGACAAGCTGAACGAGTCCCGGAAGACCGTCTTCTTCATCAGCCACGACAGGGAACTGCTGAACAACGCGGCAGGGCGGATCGTCACCCTCGAACCCGGCATCAACGGTGCCGCGGCGTGGATCCATGGCGGCGGCTTCGCCTCCTACGTGGAGGCGCGGGCGGACCGGAACGCCCGGTTCGAGGAGCTGCGCAAGCGCTGGGACGAGGAGCACATCAAGCTCAAGGAACTCGTCAACATGTACAAGAACAAAGCCGCGTTCCGCTCCGACATGGCCAACCGGTACCACGCTGCCCAGACCCGCCTCGCGAAATTCCTGGAGGCCGGACCGCCGGAGGCGCTGCCCATCGAACAGAACGTGCAGATGCGGCTCAAGGGCGGCCGGACCGCCAAGCGGGCCATCGTGGCGGAACAGCTGGAGCTCAGCGGGCTGATGAAACCCTTCTCCACCGAAATCTGGTTCGGCGACAGGGTGGGCGTCCTGGGCTCCAACGGTTCCGGCAAATCACACTTCCTGCGGCTGCTGGCCACCGGGGGCACGGACCCGGAGCGCGAGCACCTGCCCGTCTCCGACGTGGAGATTGCGGAGGTTCCGCACGAGGGGACCGTCAAGCTTGGGGCGCGGATCAGGCCGGGGTTCTTCGCCCAGACCCACGTCCGCCCCGATCTCCTGGGCAAGACACTGCTGGAAATCCTGCACCGCGGTGATGAGCACCGTTCCGGGCTGGGGCGGGAGGCCGCGGCAGGCGCCTTGGACGGCTACGGCCTGGCGGGCCAGTCGGAACAGAAGTATGAGTCGCTGTCCGGCGGCCAGCAGGCGCGGTTCCAGATCCTGCTCCTGCAGCTCAGCGGCGCCACGCTGCTGCTGCTGGACGAGCCCACAGACAACCTGGACCTGCACTCCGCGGAAGCCCTGGAACGGGCGATCGACCACTTTGAGGGAACCGTCCTGGCGGTCACCCATGACCGCTGGTTTGCCCGGACCTTCGACCGGTTCCTGGTGTTCGGGTCCGACGGGAAGGTGTACGAGTCCGCCGACCCCGTGTGGGACGAACAGCGCGTCCAGCGGGCCCGCTGACCAAGCCTTCCGCTCGTATGATCAAATGATCATTGATTGCTATCATTTGATCATGAAGACAGACGAGCGGCACCGCGTGATTGCCGAAGTCCTTCGGCGGCAGTCGGAAGCGAGCGTGGAGGACCTGATGCGCGAGTGCAGCGCGTCCGGTGCCACCATCCGCCGCGACCTGGAGGTACTTGCCGCCCGCGGTGTGCTGCGCCGGGTCCACGGCGGAGCCAAAAGCCTGATCGGCGGCGGGGAAAATCCCGGGTACGGCCAGCGCGAACTGGAAGACCAAGGGGCCAAAGCGCGCATCGCAGCTGCCGTGTCCCACCTGGTTCGGGACCGGGAACAGGTGTGGCTGGACAGCGGCAGCACGGCTACCGGGATTGCCCGCGCTTTGGCAGGCAGGGAACTGACAGTCATGCCGATGTCCCTCCAGGCCCTTAACGCCGCAGGCGGTGGAAGCAACGCGCTGGGCGTCCGGCCCGCACTGCTGCTTCCGGGCGGCAGCCTGATACCCGGTGAGCTGTGCTTCCGCGGACCCCTGGCCGAATCGAACATCCGGTCGCTGCGCTTCGACACCGCCGTGGTCACGCCCTGCGCCGTTGACGGAAAGGACGGGCTGCTGGCCCATGACCTGGATGATGCGGCGGTAAAGCGGGCCGGCCTGGAATCCGCGGCACGAGTGATCGTTGCCGCCTCCGCGGCAAAATGGCACGCACACGCCCGCGCGCTGGTCTCCGGCCTCGACCGTGTGGATGTCGTGGTCACGGACCGGACATTCAGTACCGAAGAACTCGCCCACCTCGACCGAAACTCTGTGGAAGTAGTCAACGTATGAGCACCAATACCGGCACGGACCAGCATGCGGGCATCAAGGCCGCGACGGTGGCTACCTTCGTGGTCTTCGGCATCAACGGACTCGTTTTCGCCAGTTGGGCGGCACGCATCCCCGCGGTGACGCAAACGCTGCAGATCACGTCCGGCCAGATGGGCACCCTGCTGCTGTGCACAGCCGTGGGCTCGCTCCTGGCGCTGCCCACCGCCGGGCTGGTGGTTGGCAGGATCGGTACCGCCAACACGGTCCGTTGTGCCGGCCTCCTGGCGGCGGCAGCAGGAGTGGGCATCGCCATGTCGCTCGCCGCTACGTCCATTCCGGGAACCGCGGTGTCACTGTTCTTCTTTGGCATTGGCATCGGCCTCTGGGACGTTGCGCAGAACATTGAAGGGGCCGACGTCGAACACAAGCTCCGGCGCACGATCATGCCGCAGTTCCATGCCGCGTTCAGCGGCGGTGCCTTCGTAGGGGCTCTCGTGGGCGCCGGCCTGTCGAACCTGGGAGTGGACCTTCCACTGCACCTGGTGGCAATAGCAGCAGTAGTGGTGGTGGTGGCACTGGCCGCTCCCCGTTTCTTCCTGCCCCACATTGTTGCCGTGGCGCCGGGGGAGGGTGAACCGAAGCCGGCGAAGGGTCCATCCGCGTGGCGCGATGGGCGCACCATCCTCATCGGCGTAGTGGTCCTTGGCGCGACCCTCACGGAGGGCGCGGGGAACGACTGGATTGCGAAGGCGTCAGTGGATGGCCTCGGGACCTCGGAATCAACCGGGGCGCTCATGTTTGCGCTCTTTGTCCTGGCCATGACGGCGATGCGTTTCCTCGGCGGCCGCGTCATCGACAGGTTCGGACGCACTGCCGTCCTGCGGGCAAGCATGGCCGCCGCGGCGGCAGGCCTCGGCCTGTTCGTCCTGGCCAGCAGCATCTGGCTTGCGGCGGTGGGTGCAGCCCTGTGGGGCGTGGGCGCTGCACTGGCCTTCCCGATGGGCATGTCCGCAGCCGCGGACGATCCCCGCCAGGCAGCTGCACGGGTCTCGGTTGTATCCACTCTTGGGTATATTTCCTTCCTGGCCGGCCCGCCGCTGCTTGGCTACCTCGGCGACCTGACCGGAATCCACACAGCCCTGCTGGCCATCATGGCCCCGATCCTGGTGGCACTGCTGCTGGCCGGCGCAGCGAAACCCCTGAAAGTCGAACAGGCGGCCGACGCAGCCTAGGACTGCGCGGCCCTGGGGTTAGGGTGTTCACATGAAAAGCACCAGGCGCGGCGTCCACCGGTGGATTGGCCGCTCGGATAGATACCTCCTGAGGCATGTTTCAAGGCTGCCCGGTGGCGGCCATGATGACTTCTTCCGCCGGCTTTCCGCCTCCGCGAACCATGGCAAACTCTGGATGGCGGTGGCCGCCCTCATGGCGCTTTTCCCCGGCAAGACCCGCAGGGCTGCGCTGCACGGCCTGATCGCCCAGGCAGTGGCCTCGGCCGTGACCAACGGGATCTTCAAGACACTGCTCCCCCGGACCAGGCCGTTGCCGGAGCACCTGCCGGTCTTCCGGTTCGTCCATCCGCAGCCCAAGAGTTCCTCCATGCCGTCCGGGCACTCGGCGTCCGCGGTAGCCTTCGCCGTGGGGGCGGGCCTGGTCCGGCCAGCCCTCGGGGCAGCCTTGGCCCCCGCCGCCGCCGGGGTGGCGTACTCCCGCGTCCACACGGGCGCCCACTGGCCCTCCGATGTCCTTTTTGGCTCAGCCATCGGGGCAGGCGCTGCCCTGGTAACGCGCCACTGGTGGCCGGTCCGCCCGCCATTTCCGGAGGCTGCGCGGACGTGGACTGATGCCCCCAAGCTTCCCGAAGGCGAAGGCCTGAGCATTGTGGTCAACACCCTGGGGGGCTCCTTCACAGAGGAAACCGCCGGCGCGCTGCAGGAGGTATTCCCCAAGGCGCATATCAATACCGTGCATCTGGATGAGGACTTGCTGGAGGAGATAGCGGCCACCGCCGATGCACCCGGCACCCGTGCCCTCGGTGTGTGGGGCGGCGACGGGACCGTCGGGGCGGCGGCCGCGGCCGCCGTCGAACGGTCGATCCCCCTGCTGGTGCTGCCGGGCGGAACCCTGAACCACTTCGCCCGCGACGCCGGCACCGGCAGCCTGAAGGAAGCAGTGGCGGCGGCGACCAACGGCCATGCCGCCCTGGCCGACGTGGGCGTGGTCACCGCAGAACGCGGCCTGGCCGGAAACCCTGAAATTTCCGAACTGATCATGCTGAACACCTCAAGCATCGGCCTCTACCCCAATTTCGTGCGGCGCCGCGAACACCTGCAGCCAGCCCTCGGCAAACCGTTGGCGGGGGTGGTGGCGATGTTCCGGACCTTCGCCGCGGGGACTCCGACCACCTTGACCGTTGACGGTAAAGGGCACAAGGTGTGGATCGCCTACGTGGGGCGCGGGCGCTACTACCCCCGCGACCACGCGCCCCTCCTCCGGCCCGTCATGGACGACGGCCTCCTCGACGTCCGCCTGATCACCGCCGACGAGTCCTTCGCCAGGATCCGGCTGTTGTGGGCCGTGCTGACCGGAACGGTGGCGGGCTCCCGCATCACGCACCTCAGGGAGGCGAAGGAAGTCCGCATAGACGCCGGTGGCGCCCCCATGGCCCTGGCGGTCGACGGCGAAGCGCTGGCAGGGGTGCGCAGCGTGGCCTACAGCGTGCGGCCCAAGGCATTGGCTTACTACTCGCCACACCCCTGAGGCACACCACGCGGCGGACAACCCTGATTGACCCCTGAATCATCCCTGAAACCGGCCCAAATTCGCCGGTGGCCTCGGTAGCGTGGGAAGTGCATTCCGCCCGAACGTCTTCCGCAGCCGCGCGCTGCCGTCCAAAGGATCCTTCATGATTGAGGCAAACGGGCTGACCAAGGTCTACGGCGCAAAAGCCGCCGTGGCCGGGGTCAGCTTCACCGTCAGGGCAGGTCAGGTGACCGGCTTCCTGGGCCCGAACGGCGCAGGAAAATCGACAACGATGCGCATGATCATGGGACTGGACCGCCCGACGTCGGGATCCGTCACCGTAAACGGACTGCCGTACGTCCGGCACAGGGCCCCGCTGCGTGAAGTCGGGGCGCTGCTTGATGCCAAGGCCGTCCACACCAGCCGCAGCGCCTACAACCACCTCCTGGCCATGGCGGCCACCCACAGCATCCCCAAGTCCAGGGTGCATGAAGTGATCGAAATGACCGGCCTCGAAGCTGTGGCCCGCAAGAAGGCTGGCGGCTTTTCGCTGGGCATGGGCCAGCGGCTCGGGATCGCCGCCGCACTGCTCGGGGACCCGCGGACGCTCATCCTTGACGAACCCGTCAACGGACTCGATCCGGAGGGTGTGGTGTGGGTGCGCAACCTCGTGCGCTACCTGGCTGCCCAGGGCCGGACCGTCTTCCTCTCCAGCCACCTGATGAGTGAAATGGCCCAGACGGCCGACCACCTGATCGTCATCGGCCGGGGCCGGGTGATCGCCGATGCACCCATCCAGGACATCCTCACCGGACAGGGCCAGGCGCGCACCAAGGTCCGAACGGACGAGCCGGTCCGGCTCAACCAGCTTCTCGCAGGCCGGGGGGCTTCTGTTGCCCACCAGGAGCAGGACCTGCTGGAGGTCACAGGCCTGGATCCCAGGACAATCGCCAAGACTGCCATGGACAACCAGATCATGGTCTACGAACTCACGCCCCTGGTGGCCAGCCTGGAGGAGGCATACATGGAACTGACCAAGGACGATGTGGAATACCACTCACTGCCCGCGGCGGAGGCAACTAAATGAGCTCAACCACCACCGAACCCGGGTCCCCGCGCGAACCGGCGCCATCGAACATCAGCATGTCCTCCCGAAGCGGCGCCCAGTCCCTTCCCGGCCCCACCTTCCTGCGGGTGCTCAACTCCGAGGCCATTAAGTTCCGCAGCCTCCTCTCCACCCTGATCCTCCTCGCGTCGACGGCAGTAGTAATGGTGGGATTCGGTGCACTTTCCGCTTGGGGCACGGGCCAGTTCGCAGATGCGGCGACCCGCGACCCGCAGGCCGCAGCCCGGATGGCAGCCCAGGGCGGCGACCTCGCGGTCAGTGTCCCCACCTCCGGCATCGCCTTCGCGCAGCTGATCCTGGGCTCGCTCGGCGTCCTCCTGATGAGCTCGGAATTCACTACCGGGATGGCACGGTCAACCTTCGCCGCGGTGCCCCGGCGCCTTCCCGCCTTTGCCGCCAAACTGGTGGTGGTCATGGTGACGTCGTTCGTGGTCACGGCGGTGTCCACCTGGGCAGCGGGCCTGGTGGCCGTACCCATCCTGGACAACTACGGCCTTCAGCTGGACCCGGGCAGCTCCCAGTCGGTCAAGCTGCTCCTGGTCAACAGCGTCTACGTGGCAGCGGTGGCCGCCATCGGCATGGCCCTGGGGACGCTGATCCGCAATTCGGCGGGCGGCATCATGAGCCTGGTAGGCATTTTCTTCGTGGCGCCCATCGCGTTCCAGCTCATTCCCGGCGACTTCTTCAAGGAGGCCCGGAAGTACCTGCCGGGCAATACCGTCGACCCGCTCACTGCCGCTGAACACATGCCGGACACGCTGGAGGCCTGGGAGGCGGCCGTGGTCCTCGGAGCGTGGGTGGTGGTTCCGCTGCTGCTCGCCGCAGTGCTGCTGAAACGGCGGGACGTGTAAGCGGCCCGTGGTTTCCGGCACATTACAAATGTGCCTCCTGCGCAACTAATCTTGCCTATTACGCCTCCTGCTTGGAGCCCCGTCCTGTCGGCCGTGGCCAGATCTGGAGAATCGCACAAAGCCTGGTGCCCGGGGGCGGACCTAGGGTAAAACGACGATGTGGCGCACCACACGGCCTCCCGGTAGTGGCCACGTCGCCTCAAACCCCCTGCCTCCCCAGGCTATTCCCCAACAGGACGGCGCTCCCATGCAAGACCAACAACTCTCCAAATCCCTGAAACCCAGGCACCTGTCGATGATCGCCATTGCCGGCGTCATTGGCGCAGGACTCTTCGTCGGCTCGGGGGCCGCGATCCAGCAGGCCGGACCCGGCATCCTCATCGCCTACGCCGCCGCCGGCCTTGTGGTCATCCTCGTGATGCGCATGCTGGGCGAGATGGCGGCAGCGAACCCGGAAACAGGTTCCTTCTCCACCTACGCGGACAAGGCGCTGGGCCGCTGGGCGGGGTTCAGCATCGGCTGGCTCTATGCCTGGTTCTGGATCATCGTCCTGGGCATCGAGGCCACCGCGGGTGCAGCGATCATGCACCGGTGGGTTCCCGGCATCGACCAGTGGGTGTGGGCCCTTGTCCTCATGGTGCTGCTGACGCTCACCAACCTGGGATCCGTAAAGTCCTACGGCGAGTTCGAATTCTGGTTCGCATCCATCAAGGTGGCGGCGATCGTCCTCTTCCTGATCTTTGGCGCCGCAGCCATCCTGGGCCTCATCCCCGGCGTTCCGGCCCCCGGCCTGAGCAACCTCCTGGACAACGGCGGCTTCATGCCCAACGGCCCGGGCGCAGTCCTGGCCGGCATCCTCGTCGTCGTCTTCTCCTTCTTCGGCGCGGAAATCGCCACCATCGCCGCCGGCGAATCCGTGAACCCGGTGGACGCAGTGAAGAAGGCCGTGAAGTCCACGGTCTGGCGCATCCTTGTTTTCTACATCGGCTCCATCGCCGTGGTGGTCACCCTGCTTCCGTGGAACTCCGCCTCCGTGGCCAAGAGCCCCTACGTTGCAGTCATCGAGCTGTTCGGCATTCCCGGTGCCGGCACCATCATGGACGTCGTGGTGCTGACCTCGGTCCTTTCCTGCCTCAACTCCGGCCTGTATACCGCCAGCCGCATGCTTTTCTCCCTCTCTACCCGCGGGGACGCACCCCGCTCCTGGACCCGCATCTCCGGCCGGGGCGTCCCCGCCGCCGCGGTGCTGGCCTCCACCGTGGTCGGCTTTGTCACGGTGGGCCTGAACTACATCGCTCCGGACACGGTCTTCCTGTTCCTGGTCAACACCTCCGGTGCGATCGCCCTGTTCGTCTGGCTGGTCATCTCCGCCTCGCAGCTGATCCTCCGCCGCCGGATGGGCGCGGCAGGCAACGACCTGCAGTTGAAGATGTGGCTTTTCCCCTACCTCACCTGGGCCGCCATCATCAGCATCGTTGCCCTGCTGATCGGCATGGTCATCGTGGAGTCCACCCGTGAGTCGCTGCTGCTCTCCCTGGCGCTGGCCGCCGTCGTCGTGGGCGTGGGAGTGTTCCGCTACCGCCGGAAGGGCACCGCCCAGCCAGCCGTCGAAACCGCCCGAACCCCGGCGGAGGAGGCCCGGCGCTAGACTCGGGACCATGCCTTTGCCTTCCTCTGCTGCAGACCACGTCCGCGACCTTGGCACCTACGTCACCGCGTCGCCGTCGAGCTTCCACGCTGCCGCCGAAGGCGGCAGGCGGCTCGAGGACGCCGGATTCATCCGGCTGGACGAGCTGCAGCCGTGGGAAGGCGGGCCGGGCCAGTTCTTCGTGATCCGTGACGGCGCCCTCATCGCCTGGGTTGTCCCCGAGGGCGCCGGCCCGGCCACCGGATTCAACATTCTGGGCGCCCACACGGATTCGCCGTCCTTCAAGCTCAAGCCCAAGCCCACCACCGGGGCCTACGGCTGGCTCCAGGCCGGCGTGGAGGTGTACGGCGGGCCGCTGCTGAATTCCTGGCTTGACCGGGAACTTCGGCTCGCCGGCCGGCTGGTGATGCTGGACGGAACGGAACACCTGGCAGCCACCGGGCCCCTGCTCCGGTTCCCGCAGCTGGCGATCCATTTGGACCGTGCCGTCAACGAGGGGCTCACCCTGGACAAGCAGCGGCACATGAATCCGGTGTGGGGTCTCGGGGATCCTGCCGGCGCCGACCTGCTGGCCGTTTTGGCTTCCTCAGTGGAGGGCGCGGACGTGGACCCGGCACAGATTGGCGGGTACGACGTCGTCATTGCAGACACGCAGGCACCAGCGGTTTTCGGCGGCAAGGGGGAGTTCTTCGCATCCGGGCGGTTGGACAACCTTTCCGCCACCCACGCCGGCCTTGCGGCGCTCATCGCGCACGCTTCCGGTGCGGGGGCTTCGGCGGGGGGCCCGATCGCCGTGCTTGCCGCCTTCGACCACGAGGAAATCGGTTCCAATTCCCGCTCCGGTGCCTGCGGGCCCATCCTGGAGGACGTGCTGGTGCGCATCTCCGAGGGCCTCGGCGCGACGGTGGGCGAACGGCGGCAGGCCCTGGCGGCGTCGTTCTGCCTGTCAGCCGATGCCGGCCACGCGGTCCACCCGAACTATGCCGAGCGGCACGACCCCGCCAACCACCCCGTGCTGAACGGCGGGCCGCTGCTGAAAATCAATGCCAACCAGCGCTACGCCACGGACGCCTTTGGGGCGGCGTTCTGGGCGCGGCTCTGCGCTGAGTCGGGTGTGCCGTACCAGGAATTCGTCTCCAACAACGTCATGCCCTGCGGTTCGACCATCGGGCCGCTGACGGCAACCAGGCTGGGCATCCGGACGGTGGACGTGGGCGTGCCGCTGCTCTCCATGCATTCTGCCCGGGAACTATGCGGGGTGGAGGATCCCCTCCGCCTGGCCACCGTCACGGAACTGTTCTTCCGTACCGGGGTTTAGTCACGGCCCGGGGCGCAGTCCTAGCGGGCCCTGCGGTAGTTGAAGACGTCGTGGTCGATCTGGTGGGCGGGCACACCAACCCAGGTTTCGCCGTCGGGCACGTTGCTCAGGACCGCCGCGCCCATTCCGATGGTTGCGTAGTCCCCCACGGACGTCCTTTCCCGGACGCTGGAGTTCAAGCCCAGGTAGGCAGCCCTCCCCACCCGGACGCCCCCGCCCAGGGAAACGCCCGCAGCGAACGTCGCAAAGTCGGACACGTCGTCGTCATACGAAAACGTCACCGAGGGCATGGCCACCACGTGCGCGCCCAGCGTCACGGCAGCCGTAAGCGTCACGTTGCGCAGCAGGATGCTGCCGCGCCCGATCCGGCACCCCTCCGGATACTGCACGGACGGATCGACGGCGGTGGCGTACCGCGACTCCTGGATCCCCAGGGACGCCAGGTGGTGCACCACGGACTCGCGCTCCTTGCTCGACGCCAGGCACACCAGCAGGAAGGCATGCGTGTACTTGGTGGCGTCGTCAATGGTCCCCAGGACCGGGGCCCCGTCCACCGTGACGCCGGCCATCTCCTGGTCATCGTCCAGCAGGCCGACAACGTCGTACTGGCCGCTGCTGCGCACCATGGCAAGGACTTCGCGGGCAAGGCCGCTCGCTGCTACCAGGATCAGCTCGCTCACGAGCCCACCGGGTGGGCCGTGTTCCTAATGGTGTTGATGACCCGGTTGATGCTGGCCGTGTCGATTTCATGGAATACGGGGAGCACCAGGGTTCGGTCGCTCAGCCGCTCGGTGGCCCGCAGCGATGCGTTGCCGGTGTCGCGCCAGCGGTAGGCCGGCTGGCGGTGGGCCGCGTACGGCCCCCGTCGGCCGGTGATTCCCGCTTCGGCGAGCCTTCCCAACAGCGTTTCCCGGGAAGCGGGGAACGCCGGCAGGACTTCCAGCCAGAGGGACTGGAAATTGGTGGTGCCGTAGGGCGGGTCGGACACAATCCGCAAACCTTTCAGGCCCGCCAGCGCCGCCACGTACATGCCGGCTATCTTCCGGCGCCGTTCCACCATTTCCGGCAGGCGCTTCAGTTGCACTATGCCCACGGCGGCCTGCAGGTCCGTCATGCGGTAGTCGAAGCCGACTTCCAGGCAGACTTCCCGGGGTGACAGGCAGGATTCCCCGCCGTCCAGGACCGCCAGGTTGCTTGAATGTTCCCGCAGGGCGCGGGCACGTACTGCCCAGTCGGCCCTGCGGGTGGTCAGCATTCCCCCTTCGCCGGTGGTCAGTATGTGGCTTTGATGGAAGGACCAGACAGCCACATCTGCTCCTGCCCCCACCGGCCTGCCCTTATATCGCGAGCCCGCCGCGCAGGCCGCATCCTCAATGACCGTGATCTCATGGCGGTCGCACAGTGCCCGGATCTGATCCAGGTCCACCGGAACCCCCGCCTGGTCCACCACGATCACTGCGCGGGTGTCCAGGGTCAGGGCGGCATGGATGGTTTCCGCGGTCACGTTCCCCGTGGCGGGGTCGACGTCGCAGAAGACGGGGCGGGCACCCACATAGGTCACCGCGTTGGCCGCCGCGATGAAGGTCAGGGAAGGCACCACCACGTCGTCGCCCGGGCCTATCCCAGCCACCACCAGGGCCAGGTGCAGGGCCGTTGTGAAGCTTGAGGTGGCCACCGCGAAACGGGCACCGTGGGCGAGTGCAAAGCTTGCCTCGAACTCCTTGACCTTCGGGCCCTGGGTTACGCAGCCGGAGTAGACGACGTCGGCAAGGGCATGGGCTTCCTCCTGCCCCAGCCACGGTTTCGTGACTTCTATGCGGGCGACGACGGATTCCGTGGCCACGAGGCACCAACTTTCTTGGGAGGAGCAGGATGGGGGCCGGTATTTTCCTTCACGTGGACCACAAGGTGCTTTTATGCCCGGTTCCGGCGGTTTCCTGGCCATCCGGTGTTGGCGCAGCGGCAGCGGAGGCCTGCCCGTCCAGGGCCCGGCTCCGGGTGGCGGCCTCCAGGACCGACAGCACGCGCAGCCCCGGCGCATAGGCAGAGCCGGCCTTCCGTTGGCCGCGGATGCAGTGGGCCAGCTCAGTGGCCAGCCGGGCACGGTTCTCCGCGTCCAGCACCGACACCGGCACTTCTTCGTCCTGTTGTTGGAGCAGGATGGGTTCTGCCCAATAGGGGGCGGTTCGGGGCTGTCCGCCCAATGGTCCGGGGTTCAGGAGGCGCAGCCGCTCCTGCACCAGCATGGCATCCCAGGCCAGCGTCAGGCGGGTGCCTGCGATGACCAGCCGGTGGCTTTCCACGTGGCTCAACCTGTTGACGTGCAGATGCACGGGTGCGTCATTGGGAAGCCTGAAATACACGTGGCCCACGCAGTCGCGGCCGGTGCCGAGCGGGTCGCCGCCAAACGCCGACACCCCCCGGGGGTTGAGGCCGTCCGGGAGCACGTGGTCCAGGATTGCAAGGCTGTCCGGGGAAAGGTCCCAGAACACGTCACGGTCTGCCTGGGCCAGCCCCGTTTCGGTCCGCCGGGCCTCGATAAACAGGATCTCGCCGAGGGCGTCGCTGTCCATCACTTTCTGCATCCGCTGCACGGCCGGGTCGAAGGAGGCCGCGCTCCTGGCCATGAGCACTACGCCTTCGCTTTCCGCTTCGGCAGCCATTTCGCGCCCATGTTCGAGGCTGTCGGCGAGCAGGTCTTCCACCAGGACGTGTTTGCCGGCGCGTAGCGCGGTCATCACGGTCCCGTAAAGGGCACGGTGGGAGGCAGCAATGGCCACCGCGTCCAGGTCGACGCAGTCCAGGAGTTCGTCAATCGCCGTAAAGCTTGGAACATCGCCCAGCTTGCGCGAAAGCCGGGTGGCCCTGAGGGGGTCCGCGTCGCAGACCGCCACCAGTTCCCAGTCCGGACTGGCCTGGAAAGCTTTGGCCAGGCCGGCGCCGCGCGACCCTGTACCCACCACCGCGGCCCGGAGTTTGCGCGGAACTGGGTGGACCAGGCTGAAAGCACTTTCCCAGGGCTCCATGGTTTCCTCTTCCTCAATACCTCAGTAAGCGCCCGAGGGCTGGACCACTGCACGGAATGTCCGCCAGAGGATCAGGAGGTCCCCGGCAATTGACCAGTTCTCGACGTAGTACAGATCCAGCCGCACCGCTTCGTCCCAGGAAAGATCAGACCGCCCGTTGATCTGCCAGAGGCCGGTGAGGCCTGGCTTGATCAGGAGGCGCCTGTGGGTGTGGCGCTCGTAGCCGTTGACTTCGCGGGCAAGGGGCGGGCGCGGGCCCACCAGGCTCATGTCGCCCGTAAAGACGTTCCAAAGCTGCGGCAGCTCGTCCAGCGAGTACTTCCGCATCCACCGTCCGCATTTGGTCACCCGCGGGTCTTCGCGCATCTTGAACAGCACGCCCGCGCCCTCGTTGCTGGTGTTCAGGTGTGCCAGGCGCTCCTCGGCGTCCACCACCATGGACCGGAACTTGTACATTCCGAACGTCCGCCCGTCCTTTCCGACGCGTTCCTGCCGGAACAGGACCGGGCCCGGGCTGTCCCGGTGCACGATGGCGGCCAGAAGCAGGAGCACCGGCGACAGGACGAGCAGTGCACAGCCCGCGAGGGCTACGTCCACCACCCGTTTGAGGATGTGTTTTCCACCCGAGTACTGCGGGATATCGACGTGCATGAGCGGAAGGCCTTCCACCGGCCGCCAATGGATCCGGGGCCCTGCAACGTTCGTCAGGGTCGCCGCCAGCACCATTTCGGCTGAGCACTCTTCCAGCTGCCACCCCAGCTCGCGGATGAACCGGTTCCCGCCCGGCAGGGGGCCGGCGATGATCACGGAGTCCGCCGTTGCCAGCCTGGCGGTTCTGGGGATGTCATCGGTGGAGGACAGAACGGGAACGATCTCATCGTCCACCCGCAACTTGGCCCCCCTGCGGGAGCCCGGCAGGCAGACACCGAGAATCTGGTAGACGGGTCCTGACTTCTTCCTGATCTGGTGGACCACATACCGCACGTCCTCAGGCTCACCCACCACGATGGCGCGCGACAGGTGCCGGCCCTTGGCCTTCTCGGTTGCCAGCCGGCGGCGGAACAGCCAGCGGTTGGCGGTCAAGGCAGTGATTCCCAGGGGCAGTGAAACGGTCACGAGGGCGGAGCCACCGCTGATTGAGAAAACGACGGCGGCCATCGCCAGCAAGCCGAAGACGCGGAATGTTGCAGCAGCCACGCGCTTGTACTCGTCGGCCCCGACGCCCAGGACCTTCGAATCCCGGGTCCTGTTGACTTCCAGGGCCGCCATCCAGATCACCGCCACCGCGGCAGCGGGTCCCGTGCTGGCTCCGTCAAGGACTGGTCCGCCACCGGCCGCCAGGTAACCCACGAACACTGCACCTGCCACCATCAGGGAGTCGGTCACCCGCAAAAGGTTCATATGGGTGGAGATCCAGTCGGCCGACGCTTTGCGGTTCAGGGCCGGCGCGAGGACGCTGGCCGGCCGGGCCGGGCCGGGGCGCACTGCAGGGACCGGACGCTCCCCTGCCAGGCTGCCCGCGATCAGGGAGGGCTTTGCCTCGTACGGAATCGTGCGCCATGGGATGGGGCGCCGTTGTCGGGTAATGGGTACTTCTGCCAAGGTAACCCCTTACGGTGTCTCCACCGGTCTTGTGTGACTGTGAGTCAAAACTAGTTACGGAAAACAAGGTGAGCAGTGTTTTGGCGGCCGGCTTGTGGGCCCCGCCAAGGAACATTGTGGAAAATGCGGATTGCAGCAGAAGCTGTGCACCGCACTCAGAGAACAGGCAGGACGTACGGCTCCATGGCGGGCTTCGCCTTGCTCGCCGCCAGGGCCGTCAGCTGGGCCCGTGATTCGACTCCGAGTTTGCGGTAAATGGCCGTAAGCCGTACCTCCACGGTCCGCACGGAAACGAAGAGCGTGGCGGCAATTTCTTTGTTCCGCATTCCGCGTGCAACCATTTTCGCCAGCACGCGTTCATGGTCGGCGAGGAGCAGGAGGGCAGGGTTACCCTGCTGGCTTGGGGCTTCCACCCTTTCGTCCAGCAGCAGGGCATCCACCTGCTGGACCCACGCGTCAGCGCCGATCTCGTCGAACATGACCTTGGCCCGCAGCATCCCGTCGCGGGCATCCCGCAGCCGGCCCAGGGCCTTCAGCCGTTCGGCGTAGGCCAGCATGGTCCTTGCCCGCTCCAGGAGGGAATCCCGGGCATTCCTGCCCTCCAGTGCTTGGGCGAACAACTGCAGTGACTGCTCCCCGTCGGCCAGGATCGCGCGGCTGCGGGCAACCGCAGCCATCAGCCATGGGGACCGCAGGCCCACGGAACGGCTCTCGAGGTTCACCAGCGCCTGCGTGGCCTCACGATGCCGTCCCAACCGGACCAGTACTTCCACGAGGTCCGCGTCGCACCGCAGCAGCGTGGGACTGCTGAAGCGCAGGCCAATTTCGCCTGCGCGCGAGAGTTGGGCCAGTGACTCGGCGAGGTCCCCCCGGAGCAGGGCGAAGTGGCCCTGCCATGCCGCCAGCTGCGCCGTGACTGCGGGGTGGCTGTCCGCGCCGGCGTGGCGTTGGGCCTCGGCAGCATACGTGTGGGCCAAGGCCTCGTCACCCAGCGCGTGCGCCTTCCAGACACGGAAGACGTGCCGCATGCCGCGCAGGTACTTGAGCTGTGGTTCGCGGACCTCCAGGTCGTCGATCAGATTGACTGCTGCCCTGACATTTCCGGCCCTGATCTCGTTGTCCGCGGCCAGGAACAGTGCGGTTTCCCGCCAGTTGGCATGTGCCGATTCCTGGGAGGCACGGACCCGGGCAAAGATTTCCTGTGCGTGGTCATAGCGCTCCGCGTAGCTGAGGGCCCGGCCCTGGACCAGGAGGGCGGCAAGGCTGCTTTCGCCTTCCGGGTGGTGCTTGCGGCCCAGTTGTTCGCTGCTGCCGCTGATGCACTCGGCCAGCAGCTCCGCCTGCTCTTCGATCTCCAGGCATGCCGCGGATGCGGCCTCCTCGAAGTTTTTGGCATAGCCAAGCAGTTCACGTGCGTCGGCCAGTTCCCACCGCTCGGCATAGTAGATGGCAGCGACGGCCAGGAGGTTCGCGGCGAAGGAAGGGTCGTGTTGACCGAATTCCTTCACCAGGCGCAGCACCATGCTTGAACGCACTGCTGCTCCTTGAATGAAGTCGATCTCGAAGGAGAGACCCGTCAACCGCAGGATCAGGGCGGGATTGCGGGTAATCCGTTGGGCCCACTCGAGGTAGCGCCTGGCGTAGACGAACTCCCCCCGGTTGAACAACAGCTCAGCCACGGTGGCCAGCCGGGCTGCCGTTTCCGCCTCCCAGGGATTGATGCTCAACGCGCGTTCAACGTATTCGACGGCGAAGGACACCTCGCCGCCCCGGATCAGGTCCACAGCGTGGCGAAGCAAGCCGAAGGGGGTCTGGCGTTCCAGCGCCGTGAAACTGAGGTGCCACCTGCGGGCGTAGGGATCGGTGTCTTCCGAGGCCTCCGCCAGGGCGCGGTGGCTGGCTGTCCGGACGGCCGGCGTCATGGCGGCAAAAATGTAGCCCCGCAGCAGCTGGTCGCGGATCCCCACATACGGGCCCGTCCGGCGGACTATCCCGCGGGTCAGCAGTTCGTCCAGGCCGGCCCAAACGTCCGGCATGACCTTCTCGATGCTGGGGATGTCGCTTCGGTACGAAAGTGACAGGACATCCAGGAGGCGGCGGGCGGGGGCGCTGAGTCCGCCGGCAAGCAAGGCGAATTCCGCCTCAAAGCTGCCCTTGCACGGCAGCGGGACAGGGAGTGCGAATTTGCCCTCCGCTTGCCGCTCCAGGAGCCGGCTGTGGAGTTCGACGGCGGCGAGCGGGTTTCCGCGGCTGGCGGCGGCTACGGCGTGTGCAACAGCCGTCGTGGCCTGCTTGGCAGGGATGGCCTCCAGCATCCTGACCGTATCGCTGTAGTTCAGGGGCTGAAGGCACAGCACGGGCAGGCCACTGAACGGACTGTCCGGGTTGTCGTCGCGCAGGCAGACAAACAAGGCAATGTCCGTTCCCGCCAGGCGGCGGGCAAGGAATCCGATGACCGCCTGGCTGCACGGATCCAGCTGGTCGGCGTCGTCGATCACGATGACGGTCCGCGCGGAGGAGCGCTGGTGCAGGCCGTTGAGGAGCAGTGCGGAGATTGCCGGTACATCAAGGGTTCCGGCGGCGTCGCGCAGCAACTCGTCCGAAATCCTGTTGAGTACCGGATCGTCCATGGCGTTGAGGAGGGCGGTCAGTCCGGACAGGGGCCAGTCCGATTCGAAGGCGGTGGCTCCCAGGAAGACCGTCCGGTATTCGGAGAGTGTGGGAATTTCTGAAAGCAACGCGGACTTCCCCACCCCATGTCCGCCGGTCACTGCCAAGGCGGCGTCCTTGGGTCCGCGGATGACGGACAGGACCCTATCCAATTCCCTGCTTCGGCCTAATAAAGACATGGGTCCCCAATTCTCGAAGAAGGAGACCGGCATTCTTTCGGTTGTAGTTTTTAATACAGCTCGTTTTTTAAAATGGAGCTAACCGCCCTGAAGTCAGGTGAATAACCTTCAGGACGGGGCCGTCAGCGTACTGCCTCGGGCACGGTACCCAGCCGTAGATGAGAATATAGCCGCGAAAATGAAAGCCGCGCCATACGATCCTGCTTTGGATTTGCTCAAGATCGCCCCCGCTTTTGCTCAAGATGGCAGGGCATGCCCCTACCTACCTAAGCCCCGTTGTTCCCGCACTCCCCTACCTAATGGTTTGCTGCATGCACACATCCCCGTGCCCGCCCTGATTGCTGCCGGGAGGCCCCTTACCTGCGTAGTGCGGGAATCAACCTGCTGAAAAAGTGAGTACCTTCTACTGGTGATACCGGAACAGCCCGGGCATAGTCTCTCGGGACGGCCGCGGCGCCGGCGGGACACTTGCCTGTTCCGTGTTTCGGACTGTCATGAAGGGTGAGTAAATTGTCAATGCCTCCCCAGCTGCCGGCCTCGTTTACCAAGCCGGAATTGAATGGCGGACGCCCGCCAGCCCAGGATGGCCGGCCCATACCGGAGGTGAACCGCGGCCTGGAAGCAGCGCTGGCGGCTTTGGAAAGCACCCGCCTGCCATGGATGGTGCTGAGGGGCGAGGATGATTTGCTCCGCCCTGCGGGAGACGTGGACATCCTTCTTTCCCGCGGACTGGTGCCCGGCCTGGACGATCTTCTTGGCGGCGTGGGGTTCCGCCGCGTCCAGGCCCTGGGCCATGGCAGCCACCGCTTCTACTTCCGCTACCTTCCTGACGACGACCTTTGGCTCAAGCTCGACATTGTGTCGGATATCAGTTTCGGGCGGTTCCAGGAACTTGGCACGGCGCTTGCGGAGGGCTGCCTGAGGCGGAGGGTCCGCCTCGGTCGTTTGTGGCTCCCGGACCCCAGTGACCAGGCCTGGCTCCACATCCTGCACCTGGTCCTGGACAAGGGCGAAATCGCCCCCGGAAGAGTGGAAGGCGCGCGGTCCGCGGCCGCCCTGGCGTCGGCCGCGGACCCCGTGGCGGCCTTTCTGGACCGCAAGGTGGGGAATGGAACCGCTGCTGCCCTCCTGGAGGTGCTGCAGTCTGGCAGGTTCCATGAGGTGCCTGCAATCGCCGCGGGGATGAAATCACGGTGGCGGGGGAATGCGCGCCCGCCCCGGCTGGTCAGCCTGGCTCACCACGCCCTCCGCCGCGTCGGTCCGCGCCTTCAGGGAGCCGGGCCTGTCATCGGAGTCCTTGCCCCGGATGGAGCTGGCAAGACGACGCTGCTCCACGGCCTGCGTTCCCAATGCCCCCTGCCCTCGTCATACGTCTATATGGGTCTTTGGTCGAGCAGCCCTTCCGACCGGTGGATCGGGACCGTTCCGGGCGGAATCCTCGCCAGGAAGGTGTTCCGCATCCTTCGAGGGGGCCTCACTGCGTGGTACCAGTCACTGCGGGGGAGGCTGGTGCTCCTGGACCGGCTGGCCCAGGACGGGATGCTCGGCGGCGGGCAGGCGAAGAGCCGGCTGCGGAGGCTCTCGGACGGCCTGGCGCTGTACGTCCAGCCGCGGCCGGACCTTGTCCTGGTGCTCGACGTGCCCGGCGAGGTGATGTATGCACGGAAAGGCGAACACAGCCCCGAGGTACTCGAAGAGTGGCGGAACGACTATCTGGAGTTGGCGGCACACCTTCCCTCGGCGCGCATCATCGACGCCAGTGAATCCGAATCCCAGGTTCGAAGGAAGGCCTCCGGACTTCTCTGGGAGGTCCTGGCCGGCGAAAAGCCGGCGGCGCCGGCAGACCCGGACCCCATTCCCCTGCACCAGTGGATGCTGATGGACTGGCGCTTCCTGCTTCCCCAGGGCAAAACCGGGAAAGTGGGTTACGGCGGCAGGATCAGCCCCGAGTCAGTAGCCGCCATCAGCCTGCTGGATCCTGCCGCCCGCAGGATTGAGGCCGGCAAAGGGCGGGCGCCGGTGCCGGATCTTGATACCGTGCTGCTTTCCCGGCCAGACCTTGCCCTGGTCGAAATGGCCGCAGCGTCCCTCCGCCCGAACGGGTGGGTGTGCGTGCAGGTGCAGCGCTCGTTCGGCCCACGTTCCGGCCCGCTGACGCTTGCGGGGTGGAAGCGGGCCATGGAGAAACTCGGTTTTGAAGATGTGGCCGTCTATTGGCACGTGCCCAGATTCGAAGGGCCGGAACGCCTGGTGCCCACAGCGTCAGCGGCCGCCGTCAGAGACACCTTGGCCCACTACTCGGGCGCCCGTTTCGGCAAAGCCAAGGCTGCAATAGCTGGGCTGGCGTTGACCCTGGGCCTGTTCGATGTCGCGGCTCCTGCCGGGACAGTCATCGGTCGATGGCCGGAGGCGGCGCCCGGGAAGGATTCCGCGTGAACTACATAGACCAGCTGCTTGCCGACCATTACGGGGATCTTGGGCTTGCCGGGTTCGGCGTTCCCCGCAAGTGGACAACGCTCTTTCTGACGCCGCAGTTTGTGACGTCACGGCACGTTGTGGCGCTGGTTTTTGCTGAAGGTGCGGCCCGTCCAAGCCTGGTCGTCAAAGTCCCGCGCCAACCCGGGGACAACGCCAGCGTACGGAAAGAGGCTGACGTGCTCCTTGAGCTCAAGTCCTTGGGCGTGGGGTCGGAGCAAGGCGCTCCGGAAGTAGTCGGGGTGCTGGACGTCGGCGGACAGGCAGTGCTCATCGAAACGGCCGTAGGCGGCGATCTATTGGAGCCCCGGCGGGTTGTTGAAGACGTCGCCAGGGCAGTACAGGCCGGGATGGATTTCGTCGCCGGCTTGCCCTGCACCAGGCCGGTAGCGGAAAACCCGGATTGGTACGAGCGCACGGTAGGCCGTCCCTTGGCCGCACTTGCCTCGCTGTTCCCGGGGCGGACGGAGGTTGCCGCCCTCGTCGACCTCACGCACCAGGCGTTGGAGCCGTTGCGGGCGGAGCAGCTTCCGGCCGTGGTGGAACACGGCGACCTCAGCTACCAGAACTTGTTTCTCAAGCCCGACGGGCGCCTTCAAGTCGTTGACTGGGAGCGTTCCCGGCTGGATGGATTGCCGGCCCATGATCTGATCTTCTATCTGCAGTACGTCGGCCAGTCGCGGGAGCAGGCGTTGTCGTCACGGCAGCTCCAGCTCCAGGCTTTCAACAACGCCTTCAGTGCCGGCGGATGGGCGGTATCGTCGGTAGCGGAACATCTCAGGCTCCGGAACGTCGACACCGGACTGCTGCCCTACCTGGTCATCGCCACGTGGGCGCGTTCAGCGGCCACCCTTGCCTATCGGCTCAACAGCGAGGGGACGTACGGAGGCGACCCCGGGCACCTGCAGGCGGCAGTCACCGCTGACCGTGACTTCTGGCTCTGGCGGCATGCCGTGACAGCCTGGACGCCGCGCTGATCCCTGCCGGTTTCATCGCTGTGGGCGTGGGCCGCATTGCGCCGCCGGTCCATTAGCGGCCCGTCAGCGGCGGCGGAGGAGGACCATCAGCTCGTCGTGGAGTGACGCAAAGCCCAGGCGCAGGACGAGGTACACGGCAGCCACCGCGGTGACCAGTACCAAAGCAGCGGTGGGCAGGCCGCCAAGGTAGGGCAGGAGGAGGATTTCCAGTCCCGCCAGGACCACCGCGAGGCTGCACGCCAGCGCAGGCAGGATTGCGCGGAGCAGGGCCCTCGCTCCGATTCCCAGGACCCTTGCCGCCACCGCCTGCATGCCGAAGGCAAAAAGTACCGCAGTGGCCATCTGCGCACATGCGACGCCGATGATGCCCCACTGGGTGGACAGGATCAGGACCGGCACCAACACTGCGAGCCTGATGCTGGAGAAGGTGATGGACAGTCCCGGACGGCCAATGGCCTTGTACACGTCGTTGGCTCCGGCCCCCAGGGAACGCGCCGCGGCATAAAGGGACAGGAAGACCAGCGGCACCACTGAGTCGGTCCACTTCGAACCAAACACCAGGGGGACGATCACAGGTGCCAGGACCGCCAGTCCAACGCCGGCCGTCATCCCGTAGAGGGACTGGATCCGCACGCCCTTCAGGTAGCCTTCACGCAGGCGTCCCGGCTGGTCCTGCACCTGCGTATAGAGGGGGAACAGGACTGTGGAAAGCACAAAGAAGACATTGATGATCAGGGCTTCAGGGAGCCGGAAGGCCAGGGTGTAGTAACCCAGGGCCTGGGCTCCCAGTACCGAGGCAATAATCACGTAGTCGATATCGAAGATCAGCCGGGCCAACAGATTGCTGCCGGCCACGGGGACGCCGAACTTGAGCGTGGCGCGGATCGCGTCCTTCGCTACCCGCCAGAGCTGCCACGGGGCGTCGCGCCGGATCAGGAACCAACACGTGGCGGCGTAGGCAACTGATCCGCTTGCCGTGCCTGCTGCCAGGGAGAAAGCTCCGTAGCCGGCGAAGGCGAGCGTGAGGCTGACGGCCCCTGTGGTCAGTGCGCGGCATACCGGCGCCACGGCCAGCTTCTTGAATTGCAGGT
>NZ_JBYQFR010000018.1:0-81969 GCF_058266945.1 Arthrobacter sp. E70
TTGAATTCATACAGTCCCGGAGAGGGGGTCGAGTCGGAGAGGACGAGGCCGTCGAGGACGAAGTTGCCGTCATGGATTTCCTCGCCGAAGTCGCCGCCGTAGGCGAAGTAATCGGTGCCGTCCGCGGTACGGGCGGCGATACCGTGGTCGCGCCACTCCCACACGAACCCGCCGTGCAGCCGCGGGTATTTCGTAACCAGGTCCTCATACAGCGATATGTTCCCGGGCCCATTGCCCATCGCGTGGACGTACTCGCACAGAACAAACGGCTTGCTCCGCTGCCGTGCCCCCTCGGCAGGGGAACAGCCCAGCAGCGGCGTGGTGTCGCCGTCGCGCCCAATCGTCTCCACCTCGGGCAGGGTCGCGTACATGCGGGAGTATACGTCGGTGTACGCGCCAGCGTAGTCATTTTCGTAGTGGACGGGCCTGCCTGCATCCCGTGCGTGCACCCATGCCGACATGGCGGCGAGGTTCTGCCCTGTGCCGGACTCGTTGCCGAGGGACCACATGACGATTGAGGGGCGGTTCTTGTCCCTCTCCACGGTCCGTTCGATCCTGTCAAGGAACGCCTCGCGCCACAGTGGCTCGTCACTCGGGTTCCGGGCCCAGCCGTGCCGCTCGAACCCGTGAGTCTCGAGGTCGCACTCGAGGATGACCCAGAAGCCCATCTCGTCTGCGAGTTCGAGCAGCCTTGGGTGGGGTGGGTAGTGGCTGGTACGGATGGCATTGACGTTGGAGCGCTTCATGAGCGCGAGGTCCTCGCGAGCGAAGTCTTCATCGAAGACGCGGCCGAGCGTGGGGTGGGTCTCGTGGCGATTGACACCGTGGAACACGACCTTGCGTCCGTTGACCAGGAACTGGTCTCCAACGATTTCTACAGTGCGGAAGCCGATCCGCAGTGACACCGTTTCGGTCTTGCTCGCCACCGTCGTGTCGTAGAGCCGTGGGGTTTCGGCGGTCCAGGGTTCGACGGCAGAAACCGCCACGGGTGCAACATCGGCGGGGTTAGCCCACTCGACGTCGATGCCGAGCTCGGGTACGCGGAGGCGAACAGGGTATGAGGACGGCGTCGCCTTAACTTCCGGTTCTATAATCCCGGCCCCGTCGTTGTAGCCGGTCCTGAGCCAGATGTCCTCGATGCCGCCGGCCGGGCGGGACAGGAGGGTCACTGACCGGAAAATTCCAGGGAGCCACCACTGGTCTTGGTCTTCGAGGTAGCTGGAAGCGGACCATTGATGGACGCGGACTGCGATCGTATTGGTGCCAACGCTGACGGCGTCGGTGACGTCGAACTCCTGGGCGAGGCGACTGCCGGCGCCCCACCCGATTTCTGTGCCGTTGACCCATACCTTGTACCGGGATTCGACGCCGTCGAAGCGCAGGACGATGCGGCCGTCGCCGGCTGAGTCGTTGGTCTTCCAGTCGGCGGGCAGTTCGAACGTGCGGCGGTAGTCTCCAGTGGGGTTCTCGTCGGGGACGAACGGCGGGTCGATAGGGAAGGGGAACTGCACGTTGGTGTAGATCGGGCGGCCGTAAGATCCGTCGCCCTGAAGCACCCAGTGGGAGGGCACAGTGAGCGACTCCCACGTAGTGTCGTCGTACTCCGCGGCGGCCATCGCGTCTGCGGCTTCCCCCCGGGGCAAGACCCCCCGGCCGCCGGGCGTTCCGGGGACTCCGTTGAGGAGCCGGAATCGCCATTGCCCGTCGAGGGACAGGGACGGGGCGTCGGTGTGAAGCCAGGAACGGGCCGGTACCCGCCGTCCTTCTCCCGGGCCCGGGTCGGTGACGTAAGCGGTGGAGGCTGTTGCCGCTGGGTGCGGGATCATTTGACGGCTCCTTCTGTGAGGCCTCCACGCCAGAAACGCTGAAGGACGATCATGGCGATGGCCAGCGGGATGACAGACAACAGTACGCCGCCGGTGGTCAGCTGGTAGAACTCGGGGAGTCGGTCGGCCTGGCTAAGCCAGTTGTTCAGACCGACTGTGATGGGGAACAGTTTCGAGTCGGAGAGCATCACGAGCGGCAGGAAGTAGTTATTCCAGATGCCCACAAGCTGGAACAAGAACACCGTCACGAGGGCGGGAGTGAGAACGCGCAGTCCCACGGAATGGAAGATACGCAGCTCGCCCGCACCATCGATGCGGGCAGCCTCCAACAAGGCCGGATCCACGGTTGCCTGCGCGTAGACCCGGCACAGAAACAGGCCGAACGGCGAAACGAGGGAGGGTAGCAGGACGCTCCAGTACGTGTTGGCGATACCGAGCTGGCTGAAGAACAGAAACAGGGGCAGGGCCGTGGCGGTGCCGGGGACGAGAACGCCGCCGAGGATGAGCCCGAAGATGAAACTGTTGCCCTGGAAGTTGTATTTGGCCAGGGCGTAACCGCCTGCGGCGGCGAAGTACGTCGCGGCGAGTGCGCCCACTCCTGCATACAGAATTGAGTTGAGGAACCAGCGCACGAAGATGCCGTCCCCGTAGGCGAGGACGTTCGCCAGGTTGTCCCACAAGACAAAGTGCGGGGCGAACAGGAACCCGTTGGTGGCGAAGAGGTCACCGCTGGTCTTTGTCGCGGCGACCACCACCCAGTAGACCGGGACCAGGAAATAGAGCGCTGCGACGACAAGCAGCCCGGTGACGAGAATGGTTGTGGAGCCGGGGCGCCGGCGACGGGTCACAGGCGGCTTCTCGGTGATGTTCTGCGGCTGGCTAAGGGTGGGGGTGGCAGCAGTCATGAGGACTTCCTGTTCGTGAACCGGAGGAAGGTGAAGGAGAGGATGAAAGCCGCGAGGGCGATGAGCACGGCCTGGGCGGCGGCGACGTTGTAGTCGTTGTAGGCAAAGGCAGTAGTGTAGGCGGACAGGTTCGGGGTGTACTGGCTATTGACGGCCGGCGCAACAGTCTGGAGGACTTGGGCCTCGGCGAACAGTTGAAGCGTGCCGATGATGGAAAACACCGTGGTGAGCACGAGGGCGGGCCGGATGAGCGGCAGCTGGATTGTCCACGCGACCCGGAGAGGTCCGGCACCGTCCACGCGCGCAGCTTCATAAACCTCACTGGGAATTGCCTTGAGCTGGGCTATGACGATCAGCATGTTGTAGCCCGTGTAGCTCCACGTAACGATGTTGGCGATGGACCACAGCACGGTATCCGGGCCAAGGAAGTTCACGGTGATGCCCACAGACCCGGCCGCGTCCACCAGCGGGCTCAGGCCCGGGACGTAAAGAAACGACCAGAGGATGGTCGCGATGACACCCGGCACGCCGTAAGGCATGAAATACGCGGCGCGGAAGAAACCGGGCCACTTAGCCGAGGCTGACTCCAGCAGGAGCGCAAGAACCGTACAAAGGGCGATCATGACAGGGACCTGGACCATGCCGAAGAGCAGCACCCGGCCGATCGAGGCGACAAAGCTTCCGTCTCCGAGTGCGCGGGCATAGTTTTCGAAACCCGCAAACCCGGAGCGGACGCCCGTTTCGCCGAAGAGGCCACTGCGGGTCACTTTTGTGAAGCTTGAACCGACCGCAGCGATGATCGGGAAGATGAACGTGAGGGCGAAGAGTGCCAGGAAGGGTGCGAGCAGGATCCAGGGTGCGCTGGTGACGGCACGACGCTGTTGCCTTGCCCGGTCACGGCCCTCCCGCCTGGGTACTGCCGGATGTGCTGTTTCTGCGGCGGTGCTCATGCCTGCTCCTTCCTAATCGTCAGGCCCTTGTTCCTGAAGGCGGTCATGATCTGTTGCTCGGCAGCCACTACGGTGTCGACGAAGCTCGTGCCCGATGCCTTACGACGAAACCCGTCGCTCAAAATGTTGAAGGACTGCGTGGTGACGGGCCACCAAGACCAGTCCATGTTCTGCGACTTACTCGCTGGCACGATGACGTTCTGGTTGTAGGTTTGCCCCCCGAAAAAGTCGGATGGCTTCTCACGCGTGGCACCGATCATGCCCGGCACGGGCGACCATCCGATGCCACTGTTGGCGATCTCGGCGTCGATGCCGGCCTGAGTGGACGTCATCCAGACAGCGAACTCAAGGGCCTCGCGGGGGTGTTTGCTGTTAGCGAGGACAGCCGCGGTAGACCCGCCAAGGTAACTCGACCCATATCCGGTTGAGTCCCAGATGGGCATGGGCGCCACACGCCACTTTCCAGCTCCGCCGCTGACGCTCTGTACAAGCGCATCGGCCCAGCTGCCGCTCGTTAGCGAGGCGACCTCCCCGCTCGACGCCGCCGCGTACCAGCCGGGAGTAAAGGGGCCGTAAGCGGTAGTAACGATGCCGTCATCGATGGCCCGGTCAAAGAACCGCGCGACCTTCAGCGTTGAATCGTCAGTCATGTTGATGACCCATCCATCCTCGGCTGGACGCAGCCAGCGGGCACCAGCCTGCGCGGCAAAAGACACGAAGTAGGAGGTGTCCGCGAGGGAGAAACAGTCGATATAAGCGTCGACACTGCGCAGCTCCTGCCCGACGGCTGCCCACTCCTCCCACGTCGCTGGGGCAGAGGCGCCTACTTTAGCCAAGACGTCCGGGCGGTAGAACGTGGCCATTGGCCCCGAATCCTGGGGGATGCCGTAGACACCCCCGGAGAAACTCACCTGGCTCCACAGTGCGGGGTCGTAGCGGTTCGCATAGTCACGGGCACCGTAGCGCGAGAGATCCACGAGCCCGTTGACGAGCATGAACTCGGGGACCGTACGCATTTCAACCTGCGCTAGGTCAGGGCCGCCGCCGGCCGCTAGCGCGGCGTAAAGCTTGGAGTACCCGCCGCGGTTGCCGCTGGGGATCCATACGGTCTCGACCTGGACGTTCGGGTGGCTGGCGTTCCAGATGTCAGCAACCTTCTGGACGTTCTTGAGCCAGGACCAGTACGTGAGGGTCACTTTCTCACCGGCACTGGCGGCAGGAATTGCAGGTGCGGTATTGACGGAAACAGTTCCCGGAGTGGCGCATCCGGTGAGAAGGGCGAGGGCGGAGGCGCCGAGCCCACCGCAAAGGAGTTGTCGTCGTGTCAAAGATGGCATGAGTCCCACTTCGTTATGGTCAGCGCCGCGGACGCGGCACCGGAGCCGGATGGCCCGACGTGACAAGGCTAACATGAAACCCGAGTGTATGCTCGGGTTTCGTGAAATTAGACTGGATTCCATGACTAAGAAGGCGAACGCACGCTCAGGACCGCGCGGCCCCTACGCCAAGACCGCTGAGCGTCAACGGCAAATTCTTGAAGCTGCGGTAGAGGTCTTCGGGTCACGGGGTTACAACGGCGGCAGTATCCAGGACGTTGCGGACCGGGCAGGAATTAGTCAGACGACACTCCTGCACCATTTCCCCACCAAAGCGCAGCTGCTTGTTGCGGTGCTCGAGTACCGTGACCGGATATCTACGAGCACCCCGGGAACACGGGAGCGATTTGCCGAAACCATCGTGCGGCAGGCGGAGCACAATGAAGGGCTTCCCCACCTCGTAGAGCTCTACTCCGTACTCTCCGGGGAAGCCACAACTGAGGACCACCCCGCCCGTAACTACTTCGTCCAGCGCTTCGCCCGCCTCCGGAAGGAATACAGCGGGGAACTGCGGTATCTGGCGAGCATTGGCCGGCTCAGGCCGGGCGTCGACCCTGATGTCGCGGGACCTACCATCGTGGCTCTATGGGAAGGAATTCAAACCGAGTGGCTCCTCAATCCTGACACCGTGGACGTGCCCGGCATCCTCAAGGGCTACCTCGATCTGATCCTGGTGCCGGAAGAAGATGCAGGGTGGTCATCTGGTCCGGGGACCCCCATGGAAGCGCTGAATACACTCTGAGGACGGTGCTTCAGTCATCGATTGCCGGCAGAGGCCTCGCCGCCCCCGATACGGTCCACGCAAAGCGCCGATGACGGATACTCCGTCAGGCAGTGACCGGGTTTATGCCCGAGGGAGCAGAACCCCTCGCGGGCGGCTACGTGCCGCACCCGCGTTTGTTCCTCCGAGGTCGCCTCACCGTAGACCGAGTTGGACGGGGTGGCGGGCAGCGCGGGGCAACGTGCGTGCGCCGGTCTGCCGTCCTCATCTGGCACGCGAAATCCGACGCGATGATCTTTGTTTGGGTCAGAATAGCGCCGAAATTCCGTTACATTGACAGTCGATCATGATGTTCTCAGATTCCATCCTGACAGTCGGAGGGCAGGAAATCCGGGTTCGGTAACCCGAGAATCACGAAATAGTCCAAAGAATCGGGACTTGCTGGCAATCGCTTCGGGCAAGGGATGGCGATGACCCTCTTGCAACTCTCCGGTGTCCAGAAACAAGTCCGGAGCTCCGTCGACAGGCCGAATCCTCCCTGGTCAGTCCGGCCCGACGTCAGGTTGGGGTGTACTCTAACTGGAAATCAATTTTCCCTTGGAGGATCAGTGAGTGAGTGGGGCGAGCGTTCACGACTCGCCCCACTCACGTATACCGTCACCGCGTATCTGGCCGGGCGAGGGCCGCATTCGGCACATCCCAGCCGTCCTTAGCGGCCTGGGATGCGGTATATTGCCGAATCGGTGGCGGGGCTAGCGAGAGGCAGGTCCGTGCTGGATAAGTACCCGCTTATCAGCCTTCACGCTGCTTCGCTTTTGTCATTCCGCTGGTTCGAGCACGGCTTCTGCTTCTCCTGCCACGGTGGGCAGTTTTTTCTGGCCCCCCATGGCGAAGAAGTAGCTGAGTCCGGCGGTGACCAGGCCCACGGGCCAGGCGAAGGCGGCCACGGTGCCGAGGGCCGGAACCAGTGCCATGATGGCGGCGAGGGCAGCTGTCGGGATGAAGACGCCGATGGCCTTGGGGTTGACGCCCCGGCGGAAGAAGAATTCCCCGTTTTCGTCGGACCGGTAGAGGTCCTTGATGTTGACGATGCCGCGGTTGATGAGGAAGTAGTCGGCTGCCATGATGCCGAACAGGGGTCCGAGGAAGGCGCCCAGGCCGCCGAGGAAGTAGTTGACGACAACCGGGTTCGAGTAGAGGTTCCACGGCATGACGAGCAGGGCCAGCACTGCGCTGATGATGCCGCCGCGCTTGAAGTTGATGCGCTTGGGCCAGACGTTGGCGAGGTCGTAGGCGGGGGAGACGAAGTTCAGCACCACGTTCACGCCGATTGTGGCCACGATGAACATCACGGCGCCGAGGACCAGGACGAATGTGTCGGGCACCTTGGCGAGGATCAGTGCGGGGTCGGTGATGGCTTCGCCGAAGGCGACGACGGTGCCGATGGTCATGGTGATGCTGATGGCAGCGAATGCCGCGAAGTTCACCGGGATGCCCCAGAAGTTGCCGCGGACAACGGACTTGGCTGATTTGGCGAAGCGGGTGAAGTCGCAGTAGTTCAGGAGCATGGTGGCGTACGTCGCCACGAGGAGGAAGGCGCCGGTCAGCACGCCGCGGGTTGCGTCCCCGCCGGCGAGGGGGTTGATGGAGAGGTCCATTGGGATGTTCCAGCCGGCCAGGCTGAACAGCCAGACGGCCATGCCGAGCATGACTGCCCAGACAATTGGGCCGGCCCAGTCCTGGAAGCGGCGTACGGCTTCCATGCCCCGGGTGATGACCACGAGCTGAAGGATCCAGAGGAGGATGAAGCAGGCCCACCCCAGGAGCGAGAGGCCCAGGAAGCTTTGGTTCTGCCATTGCTGCAGGTCAGGATTGATTCTGAGGAGCAGGACGACGACGGCCATGGAGGCCAGGTAGGTCTGGATCCCGTACCAGCAGATGGCGATGACGGCCCGGATGAGTGCCGGGATGTTGGCGCCCCAGATTCCGAAGCTGATGCGCGCCATGACGGGGAACGGGACGCCTGTCTGCTGCCCCATCTTCCCAGCCCAGTTCATGCCGAAGAAGAGGATCGCGGTTCCGATTAGGATGGCCGCCAGGACCTGCCAGCCGGTGAGGCCAATGACGAACAGACCCGCGACGAAGGTGTAGGTGCCGATGTTGTGGATCGCCGACATCCAGACGGCGAAGAAACTGTACGAGGTCCATTTCCGCTCCGTCGCGGGGGCAAGGTCCTCGTTGTACAGCCGGCCCGACGGGTCGAGCGCCGCCAGCGGTTCGTGCCTGTTTTCCATGATGACTCCTTTGTCAAACACTGTCGGTGGGTTTTGGGGTTGAGGGTTAGAGGGATGCGGGCTGTAGTTCGGCCGGGGCTGCCAGGGTTTCGCGGAAGCCGTGGCGCTTGAGGAAGCGGCCGACGGGGCCGGGGTCGTGGAATCCGTTCTCATCGAGGACGATCCGCCCTGCGGAAACCACCAGCTGCGGCCAGCCGCGGAGTGCCTTTCCGTCGAAGGGGGAAAAGTCCGTGCCCATGTGTAGGGCTGCGCCTGACACGGCCCGCACTTCCGCGGGATCGAGCAGGACAAGGTCGGCGTCGAAACCGGGCGCTATGACGCCCTTGCCGCGAAGTGCGTTGATGCGGGCCGGTCCGGCAGAGAAGACCTCCACGAAGCGTTCAATGCCGTCACCTTCCGGCGACACCATTGCGGTCAAGGTGACCGGCAGCCTGGTTTCAACGCCGGGAAGACCGTGCGGCATCTGCCGGATGTCGTCGCTGCGTTCGAGTTTCTGTGAGAGGTCGTAGCAGGAATGGTCCGAAGCGACGGTGTGAATGGCGCCGGCTAGCACCCGTTCCTTGAGCGCGGCGACGGTTTCCGGGCTGCGCATGGGAGGACAGCAGGCGTACCACTCCGGGAAGTTTTCGCCGTAGACGTTCTCGTCCAGGGTCAGGTAATGCGGACAGGTCTCGGAATAGGCCGCGAGCCCGTCCGTCCGGGCCTCGGTCACCAGGTCGACGGCTCCCGGTGTGGACTGATGGACGAAGTACACCGGCGCCCCCGTGTACTCGGCCATCGCCAGGGTCTCCTTCACGGAAATCTCTTCCGCGAGCTCCGGCCGGGTCTGGTGCAGATGGCGTATGCCGACCTCGCCCGCGGCGGCGTGCTCGGCGGTGCAGTCGGTGATGATGGCGTCGTGTTCGGCGTGGATGTAGGTGAGGCCGTCGAGCCGGACCATCTGCTTCATGACGCGCAGGATGGTGTCGTTGTCCGCCATCGTGGACCCGCGGTTCGTGGTGTACATCTTGACCGAGCGGATCCCCAGCCGGGCGAGCTCGTCCAGCTGGGCCGGGACTGTTTCGTCCCACGCAATCACGGAGGCGTGCAGCCCGACGTCGCAGCGCGATTCACGGGCGAGGGCGATCTTGTTGCAGGCCGCCTCGAGCGGGGTCTCCGCGGCGTCCCGCGGGATGCCGAAGTCGATGATGGTGGTGGTGCCGCCCCAGAGCGCGGCCGACGACGTCACAGCGTAATCGTCCAGCGTGCAGTATCTGCCGGTCACCTGGGCGACGTGGCAGTGGCCGTCCACGCCGCCGGGTATCAGCAGGCGGCCGTTCGCGTCGACGGTGGCCGATGCCTGTGGCACCGGGTACGCGGCGTCGATCAGCTCCGCGATCTTTCCGCCCGTGACCACCACGTGCGCGTTCGTGCGGCCGTCGGCGTTGACCACTGCGGCATTGGAGATGACGAGATCTGGCAAATCTTGCATGGAATGTCCTTGGAATGAGTTGTAACTGTCCGCCCGGGGCCGGTTTTTGCGTGCAGTGAGTAGAGGGCCGGTCGCTTTATCGCTGCGGACCGTCCCGAACCATGCCTGGTTTTTAGTGGTGCAGGTAGTAGTCCTTGCGGTACTTCTGGATGTGTTCCCTGGAGGCGATGCCTGCGCGTGCGGGGTCACCGCTGGCGATGGCTTCGTAGAGTCTTCGGTGCTCGCGGATCAGCTCCGGCAGGTCGGTAGCGAACCGGAACAGCCAGTGCATCCGTCCCTGCAGGGGCTCGAGTGCGCTTCGCAGGAACTCGTTGCGGGCGATGGTGGTGATGGCGTCGTGGAACTGGTTGTTTGCCGCGTGGGCCTCAAGGATGGATCCAGCCGCGAGGCAGTCCTGTGCCGTGTCCAGGAGGGCACTGAGCTGGGCGAGTTCTTCGCTTGTGGCTCGTACGGCCGCCAGTTCGCTGGCCAGCACCTCAAGGGCCAGCCTCACATCGAACAGGTCCGCCACCCGCTCCGGTGTCAGGCTGCTGACGACCATTCCCCGAGAGTTCGCCCGCTCGGTAACGATCCCCTCCTGCCGCAGCATGCGCAGGGCCTCCCTGACGGGCAGCCGGGAAACGTTGAACTCATCAGCGAGATCGCGCTCCACAAGCCGTGTGCCCGGGGCATAGTAACCGTCGAATATTCGGTTGCGGATGGTGTCGCGGACGCTCTCCCGCAGTGGCCGGTCGTCAATTTCAGCTGGAGTACCCATAATGTCTACCTCGGAAGGGCCCCGGGCCTTGGGAACTTGTCCGCAACAGCCACAAAGGCATCAACGTTTATTCAGGACAATCTTCAGCGGCCGGGAACTTTGTCCAAGGCCCGCAGACTTTGAATGGCATCTTCTTGGGATACCCTTTGGGATACCACCTTGGGATCCCAAAGCAAGTATCGGCCGTTCTCCTGCAGGCGTCAAGGCTTTCTACCCGTTTGGCCGCTGCCATCCTGCTAAAGGCCTTCCTTGCGTGCATTATCGGAAGCAGCTGGAGCGCATCTAACCGTCGGGTGCAAGAGTCGGCATAGGTGAAAGAAGAGAGAAAAGTGTCAAACCGCCCCGCGTCCAGTCACATCCGTCGTGGCTAGTACAGCCCTCGAGCGCGCGGCCTGTTCGCGTCCCCAGCAGAGAAAGCTGACGCTGGAAAGACCGGACCACAAAGCGTGCATGAACGACAAGGGGTTCAATTGACCTCTATTACGAGTCCCGACCTCCAAGGTGTTAGCGAAGTACGCCCAACGCGGCATTCTCAAGCCAGTGGTCGGCACGGCCCGATCAGTGAAGTCACCGACCGCATTTCGAGGATAGTCTCGTGCCCAGAGAGGTCCTAGACCCGGTCGACTAATTTGTCTATCAGTGCCGGTCTAGTTGCTGATCAAGCTACCTAGATCCAAACTCGGAGCAGGCCGCCGCGCGGCGTCGAGAATGGCATCGTGCAGGCGTTCCAGATGTCCGCGCATCAGGTCGGCGGCCTCATGTCCGTCCTGACGGCGAAGGGCCTTCGTTATGGCGACATGCTCCTCGATGGGGCAGCCTGACTCCGGCGGAAGGGCAAACTTGGCGATGGCCAGGGAAGTTAGGGCGGTGAGTTCGACGAGATACTTGACGCAGAACGGGTTGCCGCCGCTCTCTGCCAGAGTGATGTGGAACGTCCCGGACAATGCCACTGCTGCATCGACATCGCCTTCGCCTCTGAGCCGAATCTGCTCAGCGGTTATCCGGTCCAATTCGTCCAACGCCGCTTCGTCGATGTACCCGGCAAGCCGTGACGTCAGGTCACTTTCGATGGCAACCCGAGCATCCCGGACCTGCGAGACCTGGGTGTCGGAGGGACTGGCCACAAATGCTCCACGTTTGGGAAAATATTCGACGATCCCGTCAGAAGCCAGTCGGATGAGCGCCCGACGAACCACCTCCCTATTGGTTCCGAACAGCTCACAAAGCTTTACTTCGGCGAGTTTCGTACCAGGTCCAATCCGATTTCGAAGGACTGATTCGCGGATGCGCTGGTATATTTCGTCGCCCGGAAGGTCCTGCTGACGCCCTCGCCCGCCGGCCATGGCTCCCGCCGCCGCTATGCCTTGGGCATGGCCCGGGCCCTGGGCAATGCCTTGGTTCAGCTGCTTTTGCACGATGTCTCCGGATCTGTCGCTCGGCACTGTGCGGTCCATGCGCCCCCCTGCCGACAGTGGTATCTGTCTCAATCGTGCCATGAAAGAACACCCGGCCTCCCTTGTATTCGGCGCGAACCTTCGCCCCACTTTAGGCACGAGTCCATCTTCCCCAACTGCAGAGGTTTTGTAAACAAGACACTAATTTCTTGTTGACAAGAATCGCAGTTAGCTGTCAGTGTGAATTCCACAACACAGCTCGAGTCCCCGGTCCACGGTCAACGCCGACCACCGGGACTCACCGTCAATGCCCAGCGCTCCGCCCACCGTCACGAACGGATACCACGCGATTCAGCGGACGGAAGCCTGCAAACGTCAAATGGACGTCGTGCAGCCCGTTCCCGCGCAACGAGACGCACGATTCACTGATCCTGATGCCACGGCACCGGGTCTGCCCTGTACGCACACCACTTGGAGGATGTAATGACACGAGAAGCAGCTGTTGAAGATGCCGGGGTAGAACCTGGCATCGACGGTCAACCCCGTGGACGCTCTTTGGCCTATATCTGCGTGATCTGTGGTCTTGCCTGGATCATGTCGGTTTACGACTTCACCCTTTTCGGCACCCTGTTGCCTGCGATCGCACAGGACTTCGGGTGGACGGCTGCCGAATCCACAATGTTCAACACGATCTGCCAGATCGGGATCTTCTTTGTTTCACTGGTCCCGGGCTACCTCATCGACCGTGTAGGACGCAAGAAATCCCTGATCATCATGATGCTTGGCGGCGCACTTGTTGCCGGTCTCACCGGTGCCGCCACAGGCGTGCTCAGCCTCCTGGTGATTCGAGCCCTGTCCGGACTGTCCCTGGCCGAGGAAGTCGTTAACGCCGTTTACCTCAGCGAAATGCTTGAAAAAGTCAAGCGAAGGGGGCTGATCTACAGTCTGGTACAGAGCGGATGGCCGATCGGAGCCCTGCTGGGCGCAGGTATCTGTGCACTAACACTGCCCTTGGTCGGCTGGCGGTGGTCATTCGTCATCGCAGGTGTTGCGACACTCGCCATCGTCCCGTTCGCACTGCGTCTCCCGGCATCCCGACGCGACCAGAAGGCAGCGGAAGTTGCGGCTCGCACAAAAGCTGCCCCCCGAGAAAAGAAGAGCCTGGCCCAGGAATTCCGGATTCTCTTCGCGCCAGGTCTGCGCCGGCACACCCTGGCGATGTGCGGTGCATGGCTCTTCAACTGGTTTGGAAACCAGGTTTTCACCGTCCTCGGCACAACCGTGCTGTTGGAAGCTAAAGGGATCCCGCTTGAGCGTGGATTGATCATTCTGGTGGTCTCTAACGTAGTTGCGTTCATCGGCTACCTTGTCCACGGCTGGTTGGGCGACCGTGTCGGCAGGCGGAACACTATCGTCCGCAGCTGGATGGTTGCGGCAGCCCTGAGCGTCGTACTGATGCTTGGCCCCAGCAACGAAATCTTCGTCTTCGTGATCTACTCGCTGTTCCTGTTCTTCCAGCTCGGACCCTACGCAGCTCTGCTGTTTTACATGGGCGAATCTTTTCCCGAGGAAGCCAGGGGAAGCGGAGCGAACCTCGCTCACGCGCTGGCACCTATCGGCAGCATCTTCGGCTCCGGCATCCTCGCCGTACTTCTGGCCACGGGCGTCTCCATGTCCTGGGCGGCAATTATCGCGGGCTCCATCTTCCTCGCAATATCGGCCTTCTGCATGCGCTTCGGTGTCGACGACCGCGAGCTCCGCTCCTCATCACCCGCTCAGGCGGCCGTAAACGCCGAAATCACTACCTAAAGGAACACAAGATGTCAGATCAGTACGAACCTGCCGTCGACCTGGTCGTCACCGGGGGAATCGTAGTCAACGCCTCCCACCGCCAAGAGGCAACCGTAGTCGTCAACAATGGACGGATTCAGGCCCTGCTAGCGACAGACGCGCCTGTCCCCCCGGCCCGCCGCACGCTTGATGTCAACGGCCGGCTCCTGCTTCCCGGCGGTGTGGACCCGCACTGCCATATCGGGGAGATCGTCGGAGACCACGCAGGACAGGACGACTACGAGAGCGCCACGATCGCGGCCCTGCACGGCGGAACGACTACCGTGGTCAACTTCGCAATTCCTGAGGGCGAGACCGAGACACCGCTTGAGTGCGCGCAGCGTCGACTTGGCGAAGGCGCGACCGCCAGGATCGATCATGCGCTGCACGGTGGCCTTGTACGGTGGGATCCCGGCCTGTCGGAGCAGATTTCCGGGCTTGCCGCGCTCGGAATTCGAACGATCAAAATGTTCACAACCTACCGGGGTGAACGCATGGTCGAGCCAGAGACTATCCTGGAAGTTCTCCGCAGCCTCCACCGCCAGGGCGGCATGGGGTACGTCCATGCAGAGGCCGACCACGTCATCGAAGACGCACTTGCGCTGAGCGCCGAAGCCGGCCGGATTGATGCCTCACACCTGCCGGAGACCCGTCCGGCGCTGGCCGAAAATGCCGCAGTGGCACAGGTGCTGGCCACAGCACGGCACCTCTCAGCACCGGTCTACTTCGTTCACCAGTCAACCCCCGAGGCGGTGGCACAGGTCCGTGCCGCGCGCAGGGAAGGGTTGAAGGCGTATACCGAGACCTGCCCCCACTACTTGCTGCTCGAAGACTCCGTCTACGACAAGCCCGGCGCCGAAGGGTTCGTCTGCTGCCCGCCGCTGCGCAGCGACGATACCCGCCGGGATCTCGTCACGGCCGCGCTTGTCGGCGACGTGGACACCATCGGTTCCGATCATTGCTGTTTCACCTTGGGACAGAAATCGGCGTCACGGCACGATGTCCGGCATATGCCCAACGGCTTGCCAGGCGTCGAAACCCGCATCCCTGCCGCGTTCACCGCGCTCGTGACCAACGCGGGCGTCTCGCTGGAGCGGTTTGTGGCACTCACATCGACCAACGCTGCCCGCCTCAACGGCCTGCATGGCAAAGGATGGATCGGTCCCGGCGCCGATGCCGACTTCTACAGCATTGACCCGACGGCCTGCCGCATCACGGAGGCGTCCGAGCTTCACATGGCCACTGACTACACGCCATATCAAGGACTCACGCTGTACGGCTGGCCCGTAGAAGTTGTCTCCGGCGGTCGGGTCGTGATCGACGGGGACGGGTTCCACGACCCGGGCCCTGTCGGGCGGTTCCTGTCGACCCACCCCTTGGACGACGCCCTATTGACCTGACGACCCGTGCCACGACCGACTCAACGAAATCGATAGACCTTAGGAGTTCACAATGAGCCCATACACACCAACAGAAGCGGACACCGTCCTCGTCACCGGGGCATCCGGGCTTCTCGGCAGCGCTGTGGTCGCAAAGTTGCGGGAACGCGGCACCCGTGTCGTTGCCACAGACGTAACGCCCCGTACCGAAGATGTGATCCGTTGCGACGCTTCGGATCCGACCGCAGTCGAAGCTATCGTCGCCCAGGAAAACGTCACAGGCATCATCCACTGCGGTGCTATTTCGGGGCCCATGGTGGCCCGGGATGCACCGCGCACCATTATCGACATCAACATCGGCGGCATCACCAACATCCTCGAGGCTGCCAGGGTCCACCGGCTGCGGCGTGTGGTGTTCTGTTCGTCGCTGACGGTGTACGGCAACACCGATGAGGGCCCCGTGTCGGAAACCGCCCCAACCGCACCTACCAGCGTCTACGCGGCGTCAAAGGTGGCCGGCGAAGCGTTAATCAGCTCGTATGCTTCGCAGCACGGCGTTGACGGAATCGCCCTGCGGATCGGAACCGTGTACGGGCCTGGCCGCAGGACCGCCTGCTTCATCAGGACACTTCTTCAAAACGCGACGACCGGAACCACAACAGTGTTGCCATTCGGGCAGGACTTCCCCAGACAGTACCTCTATGTCGACGACGCCGCCGAGGCGATACTGCGGGCATGGGATGTGGAGTCTCCGGCACATCGCGTATTCAACGTGACCGGAGGCTCGTACCTCACCATGGCGGGCGTCGCGGATGTCGCCGCCACCGTTGTTCCCGGCGTCAGCGTGCAACTCGAAGACGGCCCGGACCCCGATGACTCCGATTGGCAAGGACCACTGACGGCACAACTGGCCAAAGACGAACTCGGGTTCGAGGCGCGGTGGTCCCTTGCCGACGGACTGAAGGCCTACGCCCACGAACTGCTCAAGGAGACAGCGAAAGTATGACTAACCCATTCGATTTGACCGGCCGCACGGCCTTGGTGACGGGAGGCAGCAGCGGGATTGGCGCGTCCATCGTGAAGATGTTCGCCCAGCACGGCGCAAACGTCGCGTTCTGCCATCTGGGCGATGATCAGGCTGCCGAAAACCTGACCGGCACCCTGCGTGGAGCCGGTCACGAAGTAGCTTCGCGCTCCTGCAATGTGTCCTCGGAGACGGAGGTCGAAGCACTCGCCAATTGGGCGACAGAATCGGTTGGCCAGGTGGACATCGTCGTGAACTCCGCAGGCGTCGGAGGCGGTGACCGGCCTTTCTCCGACATCGATACCTCCGAGTGGGACCGCGTCGTCGGAGTTAACCTACGCGGAAGCTACCTTGTGGCTCAGGCCTTCTACGAATCAATGGTGCAAAACCGCTGGGGCAGGATCATCAACATTGCTTCACAGCTTGCATACAAAGGTGCGACCGGGCTCGCCCACTATTGCGCCTCCAAAGCGGGAGTAGTTGGGTTCACGCGTGCCCTCGCCCTCGAAGGGGCACCGCATGGCGTCCTCGTCAATGCGATCGCCCCAGGCCCAGTGGACACCGCATTGCTGCGCGGCCATAGTGACGCATGGCTCGACAGCAAGCGTGCGTCCCTGCCAATAGGCAGGGTCGGGCACGTGGATGAAATTGCCCCCACCGCCCTGCTTCTCGCGTCCCCCGCCGGCAGCTACTACGTCGGTCAAACACTCTCGCCAAACGGTGGTGACGTGCTGCTCTAACCGAGCGCGCCCGTTCGAGCGACACGACGCGCTCGAACGGGCGGCATGTAATGAGCCCGGTCCCCTGAAGCAGGACCGGAAGCGCCACCCAAAGAGCCCCCTCACTTTCGTGGCTCCAGTAATGCTGCGCCACGCGTCATCACCACCGCTGTCGTCCCGGACCACACCTTCAACCCCGGCGCTTTGCGCCGATGATTGGACCACCCATGAGTACCCATCGAACCGTCCCCACCATTACGTACGAGACCGCGGCACAGGCAATCGCGGTTGGGCTTCAAGAGGCGAAGCACCGGGGAGTAAACGCCGTAGTCACAGTAATGGATCCTGGGCTTGTTCCCGTTGCCTTCGGCAAAGCGGACGGTGCAGCACCACATAGCGTCGAAACCAGTCGGCGAAAGGCCATCACCTCAGCGTCCATGCGCAAGGCCAGCGGGGCGATCTCGCAGGAGCTGGCAATTCCCCTCGAACACGGCTCAGGCGGGCTTCTCACAGGCATCTCGGGCGGCGTTCCGCTGGCCTTCGACGGGATTTATGTTGCGGGGCTCGGGATTGCAGGCGGAACGCCTCAGCAGGACGCTGAGATCGCTGACGCCACTCTTGCGGCCCTTGGCGCTGATGCGATCGGGGACAGCAGGTGATCAGCGCTGAAAGAAACATCGCGGTACCCTCTGCTGCGTCTTCGGAACAGCGCCCGGCTGTAAGCCGGTGCCAGAGCAAAAGGACCGGCCATTGCCGTCACTACAGCTAGACATCAGCACAGATCTCCCTGCGCTCCAGAAGCAGGCTCTGGTTCGCGAGGTGGGCGAAGCGTATTCGCAAATTATGGGTTTGGACCCGCGATTCCTAACCGTCGTACTCCGCGAGTTACCGCTGGGTTCGATCTGGAATTGCCAAGAGTGGGAGCCCGCGCCTGGAACCCTCCTCAGATGTGATGTGGGAGGAGAAGGAACCCAGCCGATTCGCGATGAACTTGCAGGCCGCCTTGCTGATCTCGTCGCGGCGTGGGCCCTCGTCCCGCGGTCGGAGATTAGGGTGCAGTTTACCCAATTACCCGCGCGCGACGCGTTCCTTCCGTCGCTCGCTCGGATAGTCAAACGCATCGCGGCAAACGTCAGGCGTGCCGGCAGCTATTCCCGACCGGAACAGCCTTCCGCACCTCCGGCGATCGGTCATCCATACACGTCCCTGCACTCGCTCACCGCAACTCCATGGGCGGGTTTGCACCTAGAGAGAAAGCCATGGCACCCCTTTCTGCTGGAAACCCCATCACACACCTCTTAGTCCGTCCCGACGCCGCCCGCCGTTGGGACTTTATGACGGCGAAGCCCCTCTCTCAGACTTTTAGGAGCACACCATGACCAAGATGCGCACCGTAGACGCTGCCATCGCCATCCTGGAAAAGGAAGGCGCCATCGAGGCGTTCGGCCTGCCAGGCGCCGCCATCAACCCCTTCTACTCCGCAATGCGCGCCCACGGCGGCATCCGCCACACCCTGGCCCGCCACGTCGAAGGCGCCAGCCACATGGCCGACGGCTTCAGCCGCGCCAAGGACGGCAACATCGGCATCTGCATCGGCACCTCCGGCCCCGCCGGCACCGACATGATCACCGGCCTCTACGCCGCCTGGGCCGACTCCATCCCCATGCTCTGCATCACCGGCCAGGCACCCGTTGCCAAGCTGCACAAGGAAGACTTCCAGGCCGTGGACATCGAGTCCATCGCCGCCCCTGTCACCAAGATGGCCATGACCATCCTGGAGCCCGGCCAGGTTCCCGGCGCCTTCCAGAAGGCCTTCCAGCTGATGCGCTCCGGCCGCCCCGGCCCCGTACTGCTGGACCTGCCCATCGACGTACAGATGGCGGAAATCGAATTCGACATAGATACCTACGAGCCCCTGCCGATCGAAAAGCCCAAGGCCTCCCGCAAGCAGCTGGAAAAGGCCCTGGACATGCTGCTCGCCGCCAAGCACCCGCTGATCGTCGCCGGCGGCGGCATCATCAACGCCGGCGCCTCCGCGCAGCTGGTGGAACTGGCCGAGACCCTGAACGTGCCGGTCATCCCCACCCTGATGGGCTGGGGCACCATCCCGGACGACCACCAGCTCATGGCCGGCATGGTTGGCCTGCAGACGTCCCACCGCTACGGCAACGAGAGCTACCTGCAGAGCGACTTCGTGATCGGCATCGGCAACCGCTGGGCCAACCGCCACACCGGCGGCCTGGAAACCTACACCGCCGGCCGCAAGTTCGTGCACATCGACATCGAGCCCACCCAGATCGGCCGCGTGTTCTCGCCGGACCTGGGCATCGCATCCGACGCCGGCGCGGCGCTGGCAGGCCTGGTTGAGCTCGCCAAAGAGCGCAAGGCCGCCGGGTCCCTGCCGGACTACAGCGCCTGGGTCGCCGAATGCCAGGACCGCAAGGCCTCCCTGCACCGCAAGACCCACTTCGACAACGTGCCGATCAAGCCGCAGCGCGTGTACGAGGAGATGAACCGGTCCTTCGGGCGCGACACCATCTATGTGTCCACCATCGGCCTGTCGCAGATCGCCGGGGCGCAGATGCTGCACGTGTTCGGCCCGCGCAAATGGATCAACGCCGGCCAGGCAGGCCCGCTGGGCTGGACCGCCCCGGCCGCGCTCGGCGTCGCACGCTCCAACCCGGACCAGACCGTGGTGGCCCTCTCCGGCGACTACGACTTCCAGTTCATGATCGAGGAACTGGCCGTGGGTGCACAGTTCAACCTGCCGTACATCCACGTGGTGGTGAACAACTCCTACCTGGGCCTGATCCGCCAGTCCCAGCGCGGGTTCAACATGGAGCAGAACGTGTCCCTGGGCTTCGACAACATCAACTCCCCGGAGACCGAGGGCTACGGCGTGGACCACCTCAAGGTCGCCGAGGGTCTGGGCTGCAAGGCGATCCGGGTGACCAGCCCCGAGGACATGCCGGCCGCGTTCGACAAGGCCAAGGCTCTGATGGGCGAGTTCCAGGTTCCCGTGGTGGTGGAAGTGATCCTGGAAAAGGTCACCAACATCTCCATGGGCGTGGAAATCAACGCCGTGAACGAGTTCGAGGAACTGGCCGAGACCGCAGCCGACGCCCCCACCGCCATCCTGGCACTGCAGGAGACAACGAGATGAGGTCGGTTGTTCCCCCCGTCTGTCTGCACCGGTCGGAGGAAGGGCGCGCACGGCGGAACCTGCCCTCCGACCCAGCATCCCGGAACCCCGGAGGTCGGTGGGATCCCTGGCCGGAAGGCAGAACAGTGATGGGCGCAGGGCATCCAAGCGTCTGGGACGTACGTCATGACTGGAGTCAGCTGATTGGTCGACACGTTGAGGTTTGGCTGAACGGATTCTGCGTTGCCATCGGAAAAGTTGACGAAGCTGCTTCGGACGATTCCGTTCTTTGGATCTCCGGCGAGGGAAACGACACCCGAAGGCTCTACGACAGGGCCATTGGCTATCAACTATTGGCTCAGGAAGGCCCGCTGTTCCTGTCCCAGACCGCGGTCAGGAGGCGTGGATTTCCCCATAGACGGTCGGGGGCACCAGCTACCGCAGCTCTCGTCGGCCTTGAGTCCCGACTCTCCGCGTTGAACTGACCGGGGCACGTTCTCCGGGGGGGACGTCTGCCGCGAGGCAATCCGCTCGCCGGTACGGAGGCAACTGACACCGTACAGGGCGGCTGACAACCGCCTTGACATCGGTTTCATTTGAAGAAGACACACATGCATGTAGGAAGAAAGCAAGAATGAAAATAGGAATTCCCGCGGAAAGCACCGTGGGTGAGACAAGGGTCGCAGCGACACCGTCAACTGTGCAACAGCTCATGGCCCTGGGCTACGACGTCAGTGTTGAGTCCGGTGCCGGCAGGCAGGCGAGCTTTTCTGACGAGGCATACGCAAAAGCAGGCGCTACGATTGTCGGTCTGGCGACAGCCTGGGGCGCCGATGTCGTCTTGAAAGTGAACAAACCGAGCACCAAAGAAATAGCCATGCTCCGGAAGGGTGCCATACTGGTGGCTCTGCTCTCTCCCGCGTTCGAGTCTGAACTCATCGCGGCGTTGGCATCCGCACCGAATGGGCCGGTCACCGCATTGGCACTGGACGCTATTCCTCGAATCTCACGTGCGCAGTCCATGGATGTGCTCTCGAGCATGGCGAACATCGCCGGATACCGTGCCGTGATCGAAGCAGCGCACGAGTTCGGGCGGTTCTTTACCGGACAGGTGACCGCAGCTGGCAAGGTACCGCCAGCAAAGGTGTTGGTCGCGGGGGTAGGAGTAGCGGGCCTGGCGGCCATCGGAGCAGCACGATCACTCGGCGCCGTGGTGCGAGCGACCGACCCCCGCCCCGAGGTTGCCGACCAGGTCAAGTCGCTGGGCGGGGAGTACCTCCCCGTCGTGGTTCCCGAAGAGCAGCAACAAACCTCCTCGGACGGGTACGCCAAGGCCACATCCAGTGCGTACGAGACGGCAGCAGCGCGGCTCTACACTGAGCAGGCAGCCGACGCCGACATCGTCATCACGACCGCTCTCATCCCTGGCCGGCCCGCACCGCAACTCATCACAGCGGCAGATGTGGCTGCGATGAAGCCGGGCTCGGTCATTGTCGACATGGCGGCGGCCCACGGCGGCAATGTGGCCGGTTCTGCCGCAGGGGAGAAAGTTGTCTCTCCTAACGGCGTAACGATCATCGGTTACACGGACCTCCCCGGGCGGCTGCCAGCTCAGGCGTCGCAGCTGCTCGGCACCAACCTCGTAAATCTCATGAAGCTGCTGACACCTGGCAAAGACGGCCAGCCCGTGCTCGACCTCGAAGACGTTGTGCTGCGCTCGATAACCGTGGTCAAAGCGGGCGACGTTCTGTGGCCTCCCCCGCCCGTGCACGTTTCTGCGGCTCCCACGCCCGCCCCTGGGGGGACCGGAACCGCTGCTGAACTGGAAGGTGCCAAGTCTAGGCGGCGTCTGGCTCCCGCCACAAAGTGGAGCCTGGCAGCCATCGGGGCCACAGCCCTGTTCCTAGTGACCGCCTTCGCCCCGGCACCACTCCCGCAGCACCTCACCGTTCTGGCTCTGTCGGTTGTGGTCGGATTCTATGTCATCGGCAAAGTCGCCCACGCGTTGCACACACCGCTCATGTCGGTCACCAACGCGATCTCGGGAATCGTCGTGGTGGGCGCCCTCCTCCAGATCGGTGCCGGCGACGTCGTCGTCCGTACGCTCGCGTTTGCCGCCGTGCTCCTCGCATCAATCAACATTTTCGGAGGTTTCGCGGTCACCCGCCGAATGCTCCACCTGTTCCAGAAGGGCGCGTGACGTGGGTACAGAAACGATCGCGATCGGAGCATACCTCGTCGCAGCTCTACTCTTTATTCTTAGTCTCGCAGGACTATCCAAGCACGAAACCGCCCGCAACGGCGTCAGGTACGGGATTATCGGTATGGCCATCGCTGTAGGAGCAACGAGCGTGCTTATCGCAGGATCAAATCTTGACCTCGGCTTCGTCCTAATTATCGCCGCAGTCATGATCGGTGCTGTCATCGGTCTCTGGAGAGCCAAAGTCGTTGAGATGACCGGCATGCCCGAACTCATTGCACTGCTGCACTCCTTCGTGGGGCTGGCGGCCATGCTCGTCGGCTGGAACGGCTATCTCGAGAACGGCGATAACCGCGTTGCCACCAGCGCAGGGAATGCACTGTTGCAACTCCATCACGCCGAAGTCTGTATTGGCGTCTTCATCGGCGCGGTGACCTTCACCGGCTCCATCGTGGCATTCCTCAAACTGTCGGCCCGGATCAAGTCCACACCATTAATGCTGCCCGGGAAGAATATCCTCAACCTCGGAGCACTGATCATCTTCGTAGGACTCACCGTCTGGTTCGTTGTCGACCAGCAAGTATGGCTTCTCGCAGCCGTCACCGTCGTCGCACTCGCACTTGGCTGGCACCTCGTGGCCTCAATCGGCGGAGGCGACATGCCCGTCGTTGTCTCAATGCTGAACTCGTACTCCGGGTGGGCAGCAGCTGCCTCAGGCTTCCTACTCAACAACGATCTCCTCATCATCACGGGAGCTCTGGTTGGATCATCCGGGGCGTATCTTTCCTACATCATGTGCAAAGCGATGAACCGCTCCTTCCTGTCGGTGATTGCGGGCGGATTCGGGGTCACGGCCAAGTCGAGCGCCGACGAAGACTATGGGGAGCACCAAGAAATTCAGGCGACTGAAGTCGCGAATCTCCTCGCCGAGGCTTCGTCAGTCGTCATTACCCCCGGCTATGGGATGGCCGTGGCACAGGCACAGTACCCGGTGGCCGAGCTGGTCCGTAAACTCCGTGACAAGGGAGTCCATGTACGGTTTGGCATTCACCCGGTCGCGGGCCGCCTCCCGGGACACATGAACGTGCTTCTGGCCGAGGCGAAGGTTCCCTACGACATCGTCCTGGAGATGGATGAAATCAATGATGACCTTGCCGAAACCGATGTGGTGCTCGTTATTGGCGCCAATGACACAGTCAACCCTGCCGCTGACGAAGATCCTGGGAGCCCCATTGCAGGCATGCCGGTTTTGCGCGTGTGGGACGCAAGGGAAGTCATTGTTTTCAAACGTTCCATGGCCACTGGTTACGCCGGCGTGCAGAATCCGCTGTTCTTCCGTCCCAATTCAAAGATGCTCTTTGGCGATGCCAAGAGCAACGTCGCGGAGATCATCGGCGCACTCAATTGAGCAGCCCGCCTATCTGCCGTCCATGACCAATGGCTCCAATCTGCCTGTGCGGGATCAGTTTTAGTCTCGTTAGGTGGATCTGGCGCAGGCGGCTCCAGGTCCATTGTCTGGGGCTGCCTTGTCTAGCCGCTAATCCGTCAAGCTGGCAGGCGCTGTGAGGTTAGGGTGTAGCCTAAGCCGGCAGAACGAGGATGTTCTGATGGGAGGGATACGATACCCAGATTTATTCTTCTTTCATCGGAATTTTGAGTTGTGTTCCGTCCAGATTGTGTAGCAAATGCCTTGTGCCATATCCGAGCGCACGTATCCACACAACGTCTGATTGCTCGCTTTTCATTTCGATGTAAGCGGGATAGGTGTATCCACCCACTTCGATGACATCTACACGATCGCCCAACTGAAGTTCCGTCCAATCCTGGGCTGTATCCTGCCCGAGGGCATTGACGTGTTTTGATCGCTTCATGATCCCGGTGACCAGTCGGCGGGACGGCCACCCAGATTCTTTCGTGCTGAGGCGAGGGCGCCTTCGACGTCGCCGAGGAGTTCCTTCCAGCTGGCGACGAACTTGTCGAGGCCTTCGGATTCGAGGATGGCGACGACGTCGTTGTAGGACACGCCGAGCTTTTCGAGGGCGTCGAGGGTGGCGTTGGCTTCGGTGTAGGTGCCGGTGATGGTGTCGCCGGTGACCACGCCGTGGTCGAAGGTGGCGTCCAGGGTCTTTTCGGGCATGGTGTTGACGACGCCGGGGGCGACGAGTTCGGTGACGTAGAGGGTGTCCGGGTAGGCCGGGTCCTTCACGCCGGTGGAAGCCCACAGGGGACGCTGGGGGAGTGCGCCGGCTTCGGCGAGCAGGGCCCAGCGCTCGGTTGCGAAGAGTTCCTCGTAGACCTGGTAGGCGAGGCGGGCGTTGGCCAGGCCGGCCTTGCCCTTGAGTGCCTTGGCTTCGTCGGTGCCGATCTTGTCCAGGCGCCTGTCGATCTCGGTGTCGACGCGGGAGACGAAGAAGGAAGCCACGGAGTGGATTTTCGAGAGGTCGTGGCCGTTTTCCCTTGCCTGCTCCAGGCCGGACTGGAAGGCATTGATGACGGCACGGTACCGCTCGAGGGAGAAGATCAGGGTCACGTTGACGCTGATGCCTTCGCCCAGGACGGCGGTGATCGCTTCGAGGCCTTCGAGGGTCGCGGGGATCTTGATCAGGACGTTGTCCTTGTTGACCTTCTTGTAGAGGTGCTTGGCTTCGGCGATGGTGCCGGCAGTGTTCCAGGCAAGGCGCGGGTCAACTTCGATGGACACGCGGCCATCAACACCGTTGGTTGCCGTCGCGACCGGGGCGAACAGGTCGCAGGCGTCGGCGACGTCGGTGGTCGTGATCTCGAAAATAGTGTCCTCGACGCTGGCGCCGGCCGCGGCCGAGGCCGCGATCGTGGCGTCGTAGTCGTTCCCGGTGGTGATCGCGGCGTGGAAGATGGACGGGTTGGTGGTCACGCCAACCACGTTCTTCTCTTCGATGAGCTTGCGCAGGGTGCCGGTTTCCAGGCGTCCGCGGGACAGGTCATCGAGCCAGATGGAGACTCCGGCGTCGGAGAGCTGCTGGGTGGGAGTAGTCATGATGTTTCTCCTTGTAAGGCGTGGAGGTGGCTTGGCGAGGTGAGTGACTGGTCGTCTTGCTGACCGTTGGGGCTGCGGGTCACGGTGTTTCCTGAAGTTGCGGTCTGGTGTTGGGCGAGCGTGGGGTGGGCGTTCGCGCAAGGTCTGCGACGGAGTGCAGGACTTCGTTGGGACGGAACGGGAACGCGGAAATGTCTTCGGCTCGGGTAATGCCACTGAGGACGAGAACGGTGTGCAGGCCTGCTTCCATGCCGGCAATGATGTCAGTGTCCATGCGGTCGCCAATCATTGCGGTGGTTTCCGAGTGGGCGTCGATCCGGTTCATGGCTGACCGGAACATCATAGGGTTGGGTTTGCCGACGATATAGGGTTCACGGCCGGTGGCTTTTGTTATGAGCGCGGCTATCGCGCCGGTGGCCGGAAGGAGGCCGTCTTTGGAGGGGCCGGTGGCATCGGGATTGGTGGCGATGAAACGGTCACCGCCCACGATGAGGCGGATAGCGGTGGTAATCGCTTCGAACGAGTAGGTGCGGGTCTCGCCCAGCACTACAAAGTCCGGGTTCTGATCGGTGAGGATGAAGCCGGCCTCATGGAGCGCCGTCGTCAACCCAGCCTCGCCGATGGTGTAGGCACGGTTTCCCGATTCCGTGCCGCCGGCGGACACCTGGTCCTTGAGGAACTGTGCAGTGGCCAGCGCCGAGGTCCAGATGTTCTCCTCGGGAATCTCGAGGCCGGAGGCCCGGAGCCGGGCAGCTAAATCACGGGGCGTGAAGATGGAATTGTTAGTCAGGACCAGGAAACGCTTGGAGGTGTCCACCCACCGCTGGATGAGTTCAGCGGCCCCGGGAATGCCATGGTTTTCGTGCACGAGGACGCCGTCCATATCCGTGAGCCAGCACTCGATCTCGTGACCGTTGCGGTAAGAGTGGGACCAGTTCCGGTGGCCGTTGGTGGGGGAGTGCGTGTCCGGTGAAAGGTTTCTGAGTGCTGTTGCTGCTTTGGGCATGGGCCTACGCCTTTACACGGTCGGGGCTGTCGGTGGTTTGAAAGATTCGGGCAGCTGCCGGGGTTGAAGGGCTGCCCTGCAGTGCCTGCAGGGCAGCCCTGTCAATGAGCCAGTTAGGCCTTGGCAGCGGCGATGGAGTCCTGGGCGGCAGCGGCAACAGCCTCTGCGGTGATGCCGAACTCCTGGAAGAGGCGCTTGTAGTCGGCGGAAGCGCCGTAGTGCTCGAGGCTGATGGAGCGGCCGGCGTCGCCGACGAATTCCTTCCAGCCCAGGGCCAGTCCTGCTTCGACGGACACGCGTGCCTTGACGGCGGCGGGCAGGACGGATTCGCGGTAGGCGGCGTCCTGCCTGGTGAACCACTCGACACACGGCATCGAGACGACGCGGGCTGCGATGCCTTCGGCCTGCAGGGTTTCCCGGGCCTTGACGGCCAGCTGGACCTCGGAGCCGGTGGCGATCAGGATGACGTCGGCCGGAACAGTGGCGCCGTCCTTGGAAGCCTCGGCCAGGACGTAGCCGCCCTTGGAAACGCCTGCGACGGAACCGAACGTGTCGCCGTCGGCTGCTCCTTCGCCACGCTCCCAGGTGGGGATGTTCTGGCGGGTCAGGACGATGCCGGCGGGGTTGGCGTGGTTTTCCAGCATGGTCTTCCAGGCAACGGCGACTTCGTTGGCGTCACCGGGGCGGACCACGTCCAGGCCCACGATGGCGCGCAGCGAGGCGAGCTGCTCGACCGGCTGATGGGTGGGACCGTCCTCGCCCAGGCCGATGGAGTCGTGCGTCCACACGTACAGGGACGGGACTCCCATGAGGGCGCCGAGGCGGATGGCGGGGCGCTGGTAGTCGGAGAAGATCAGGAACGTGCCGGAGAACGCGCGGGTGTTGCCGTGCAGGCTGATGCCGTTCACGATCGAAGCGGCGGCGTGCTCGCGGATGCCGAAGTGCAGGACGCGGCCGTAGGGGTTGCCGGACCCGGCGTCGGTCTGCTTGGACGCCGGCACGAACGACGGCGAACCTTCGATGGTGGTGTTGTTCGACTCCGCGAGGTCGGCCGAGCCACCCCAGAGTTCGGGCAGGACCGGGCCGAGAGCGTTCAGGACCTTGCCCGAGGCGGCACGGGTGGAAACATCCTTGCCGGCCGGAAAGACCGGGAGCACCGCGTCGACGCCTTCAGGCAGTTCCTGGGCCTCGATGCGCTGCAGCAGTGCCGCGCCCTCGGGGTTGGCTTCCTGCCAGGCGGTAAAGGACTCTTCCCATTCCTTGCGGGCGGCGGCGCCGCGGTCCACGACCTGGCGGGCGTGGTCCAGGACTTCCTGGTCCACCTGGAAGGACTTGGCCGGGTCGAAGCCCAGGACCTCCTTCAGGGCTGCAACTTCCTCGCCGCCGAGCGCGGAGCCGTGGATCTTGCCGGTGTTCTGCTTCTTCGGGGCCGGGTAGCCGATGATGGTCCGCAGCGAAATGATGGACGGCTTGGACGTCTCAGCCTTCGCAGCGAGCAGCGCGGAGTAGAGCTCCTGGACGTCCTCTTTGTATTCGCCGGTCTTGGTCCAGTCCACCCGCTGGGTGTGCCAGCCGTACGCCTCGTAGCGCTTCAGGACATCCTCGGTGAACGCGATGTCGGTGTCGTCCTCGATGGAGATGTGGTTCTCATCGTAGATGACCACGAGGTTGCCGAGCTCCTGGTGGCCGGCCAGCGAGGAAGCCTCGGCCGTGACGCCTTCCTGCAGGTCGCCGTCGGACGCGATGACCCAGATGGTGTGGTCGAACGGTGACTCACCGGCGGGAGTGCCGGCGTCGAACAGACCGCGCTGGCGGCGCTGCGAGTACGCAAAGCCAACCGAGGACGCCAGGCCCTGGCCCAGCGGGCCAGTGGTGATCTCCACACCGGCGGTGTGCTTGTACTCCGGGTGGCCCGGGGTCAGCGAACCCCAGGTGCGCAGCGCTTCCAGGTCCTTCAGTTCCAGGCCGTAGCCGTTGAGGAACAGCTGGATGTAAAGGGTCAGCGAGGTGTGGCCGGGGGACAGGATGAACCGGTCACGGCCCAGCCACTGCGGGTCCCGCGGGTCATGGCGCATCAACTTCTGGAACAGCAGGTACGCCGCCGGAGCCAGGCTCATCGCCGTGCCCGGGTGGCCGTTGCCCACCTTTTCCACGGCGTCCGCGGCCAAAACCCGGATGGTGTCTACGGCCTTCTGGTCCAGGCTGGTCCATGACAGTTCTTGCTCTTCCAAATGTGGCACGAAAACCGGGCCCCTCTCTGTTTTTCCGGCACCGTTCGCAGTACCGGCTTCGATTGTTCTTGTTCGTCATGTTGCCGTGCTGCAGTCACGGGCAGGGCGATCCCGCCATATAGCCGTCAGCTGCAAGTGTCTTGGTCCTTCGTCGAAGGCCAGGCGGGAAATTACCGGCGTTCATGTTAGAAAACCCGCGGGCCTGTCTCTACTACTCACGATCGAGAAACCGCTGGAAATCAATGGATTTCCTAGATTTTGGCCTTGCTTCATGAAGGTCATTGACGGTGTCGTACGTCACAGCTATATTTTATGTCTAACATCGAAACACCACAAGATAACAAGTTTGCTTCATGGAGAAGCGACCGGGCGGATATCCGACTCCGTCGGCATCCCCCTTAATTTGTCCACGCGCGGCAGGGCCTTCGATGGCCCCTTCCGCAGAGTTCACAGGAGCGTCGACGCTGATGCGTGCAATTGTTTTTGAAGAGCCAGGAAAGCTCGCTTTGACAGAGTTGCCTGATCCGACTCCAGGCTCCAAAGAGGTGGTGATCGAAGTTGCCGCGGTGGGCATCTGCGGCACCGATACCCATGTTCTGGACGGCGAGTTCGAGGGCACTGTGTTTCCGCTGATTCCCGGTCACGAGGCTTCTGGAACCGTGGTTGCGGTTGGCGGGGAGGTCACGAAGTTTTCCGTGGGCGATCACGTCGCGGTGAACCCGAGCACGACGTGCGGTGAGTGCGAGTTCTGCCTCAACGGGAAGGGCAACCTCTGCCGCCAATGGAATGGCCTTGGCGTTGTGGCGAGCGACGGCGCAGCAGCGCAGTACGTCAAGGCCCCTGTCGGCAACGTATACAAGCTGCGCCCTGAGACGGACCTGCACCAGGCGGCGCTTATCGAGCCTCTCGCCTGCGCGATCCGCGGCTACGACATCCTGCCGCGGAAGATGGGCGAACACTATTTGGTCTACGGCTCGGGCACGATGGGTCTGCTGATGGCCCAGCTGGCGCCGCGTGCAGGGGCAGCGAGTGTAACGATCGTGGATGTCAACCAAAACCGGCTCGAAGCCGCAAGGGAAGTCGGCATCGAGAACGTCTACCAGAGTGCCGACGAGGCGGACCGCAGCCAGTGGGACGTCGTTATCGATTGCACTGGCGTCATCCGCGCGATCGAGGACGGCCTGCCCCGCGTTAAGGCCGGCGGGACCTTCCAGCACTTTGGCGTCGCTCCGGTGGAAGCTAAGGCGGGATACTCCCCGTTCCGGGTTTACCGCGACGAGCTGAATATCGTTGGCACCATGGCCGTGCTTAATACCTTCGGCCGGGCCGTCGAGATGTTCGAGGCCGGCGCGATCAAGAGCAAGCCGATGATTAGCCACGCCTTTGCCCTCGACGACTACAGCGAGGCCCTCGACATGTTCCGAAAGGGAACCGGCCGCAAGCTGCAGATCCGCCCGAACGCCACCGAGTCCGTCGTCCTCTGATCCCGAGGTAGAGATGTCAACCGCCATCAAACCACATACCGCCCCGAGAAGCGCTTCGTCGAGGTTGCAGCCGAAGAAGCTGATAGTTCCCGCGGCGCTGTTTGTCCTGCTCGTGCTGATGATCGTCAACACCAAGTTCCTCTTCGGCAACGAGGCCACCCAGGCTGCGCCGGGCACATTCAGCCCTTCATCCTTCGCCCAGGAAAAGTACGAGTCCGACATCGCTCCCGACATTGACAAGAGGGCCACCGACCTCGTCACCGTCGCGACCGCCATTAAGGCGGATTCGACTGCGGCCGCCAAGCAGTATGGCGTTGCCGCCGGCACGTCCGCTCCGGTCTACTCTGTGAAGTTCGCCGGAACCGCAGGCAAGCCGGATCCCAACGGCCTCGTGCAGGTTACCGTCCCAGGCCTGCCTGCGGACATGAAGGTTCTTGTGCAGACTGGCCCTGCGGTGAATGGGACTGCGATCCGGGACGCCACCGGCAAGGTGGATTTCTCCCAGTTCAAGAACCAGATCGACTATCAGAACGTGGGTGCGGAACTGAACAACCAGGTCAAGAAGCTCGTCCTCGCGAAACTGGATAGCGCGGCTATCGAGGGCAAACAGTTGGATGTGGTCGGGGCCTTCCAGCTGGTCAGCCCGACGTCGTTCGTCGTCACCCCCGTGAAGATCGATGTGAAATCATGAGCACGCAAAGTACCACTGCAGTCGGCTATCCCATCCTTAGGGCGCAGAACGTTACCAAGCGTTATGGCGGCACCCAGGCACTGAAGGGCGTTGACTTCGAAGTGCTGGAGGGGAGGGTGGTCGGACTCTTCGGAGAGAACGGGGCCGGCAAGTCCACCCTAATGAAGATCCTCTCCGGGATCGAAAACCCCAGCAGCGGAAGCCTGGAGCTGCGCGGCGAGCCCGTCCAATTCGCCAACACGGTCGACGCGCGAGACAGAGGCATCTCGATTATCCACCAAGAGCTTAGCCTCTGCCCCAACCTCAGCGTTCGGGACAACATCTTCATGGGCCGTGAGATCCGTACGAAGGGCGGCGCCGTTGATTACAAAGCCGAGTCCGAGATCGTCGAGCGGCTGATGGAGCGCCTCCAGGAGAAGATCCACCCGGAGACCCTCGTGGCGGACCTGCGTCTCGGCCAGCAGCAGATTGTGGAGATCGCCCGTGCACTGTCGACCGAGGCGCGGATCCTCATCATGGACGAGCCCACGTCCGCGCTCAGCGCAGCCGAGGTCGAGGTGCTTTTCAAAGTCATCCGGGACCTGACCTCCGACAATGTGTCCATCGTGTACATCTCCCACCACCTCGAGGAGGCTATGGAGATTTGTGACCATGCTGTCGTACTTCGCGACGGCGAGATCGTCGCCCAGGCCGAAACAAGGGATGTGAGCCTGGACTGGATCGTAGGGAACATGGTGGGCCGCAATTTCGACCTCGGCTCTCCGCCCGCGGTAGAGTTCGGCGCCGTCGCCTTTGAGGCCGAGGGCGTCAAAGTGGCCGACTCCTCCAACCCAGAGCGGCTCTCCGTGAATGGCATCTCCCTGAAGGTTCGGGAGGGCGAGATAGTCTGCATCTACGGCTTGATGGGTGCCGGCCGTACCGAGATGCTTGAGGCCGCAGCCGGACGCGTGCCGCTAGTTGGCGGCCGGGTCGTGGTGCACGGGCGGGACATGGCCGGCAAGACCATCGCAGAACGGATCAGGTGGGGCCTCACCCTTGTCCCTGAGGACCGGCAGCGCGATGGGCTGGTGCAGACGATGTCGGTGGGCAGGAATCTGTCGCTGGCAAGTATCGGCAGTCTCGTCCGTGGGCTGTTCCTCTCGCACGGCGTGGAGGACAAGCTCGTGCAGAAGGGGATCGCCGACGTTCGCGTAAAGACCGCAGGCCCCGGAGCGGCTATCGGTTCGCTCAGCGGCGGTAATCAGCAGAAGGTCGTCATCGGCAAGATGTTGGCGACCAATCCGAAGGTCATCCTGCTCGACGAACCGAGCCGCGGCATCGACATCGGTGCGAAGACCGAGGTCTTCAACCTCCTCAGTGAACTGGCGGAGAAGGGCCTGGCTGTCGTCTATTCCACGTCTGAGGTTAATGAATGCTTCGGCGTCGCGAACCGCGTAATCGTCATGAGCAAGGGCAGGATCTCCGCGGAGTTCGACGCCGCGACAAGCACCAAAGAGCAGATTATGGCGGCTTCCGGGGAATCCGCCACCACATCCACATCGAACGGACAATAGACATGAGCACCACGTTAGCTCCCGCGGGCGCGAAGACCGCCCGCCCCAGCGGCGGCCTGGACATCCCCCGGCTGCTCCTCGAAGGCCGGGCGTTCATCGCCCTGATCGTGATCATCGTGGCCTTCTCGTTCCTCTCGCCCAACTACCTAACAGTCGACAACTTCCTGACCATGTCCTCGCACGTGGCGATCTTCGCAATCCTGGCCGTCGGCATGCTCATGGTCATCCTCAACGGCGGCATCGACCTGTCGGTCGGCTCCACTGTTGGCCTCTCCGGCGTGATCGCCGGCTTCCTGCTCCAAGGCGTCAAGATCCCCGCCCTCGGGATTGCCTTCTACCCGTCCGCCTGGGTGGCAGTCGTCGTAGCCGTGGCAGTCGGAGCGCTGGTCGGATGGATCAACGGCACGCTCGTCTCCCGCTTCGGAGTCGCGCCGTTCGTTGCCACACTCGGAACCCTCTATGTGGTGCGCGGCGCGGCGCTCCTCATCACGGGTGGTCTGACCTACCCAAACCTTCGCGGAGAAGCTGCCCTTGGCAACACTGGCTTCGAATGGTTCGGCTTCAACCGCCTTTTCGGCATCCCGATCGGGGTACTGTTCATGGTCGTGATCGCTGCCGTCGCCGCGGTGGTCCTCAGCCGTAGCCCCTTCGGACGCTGGCTCTACGCGTCCGGCGGCAACGAGCGCGCCGCTGAGCTGTCGGGCATCCCGGTCAAGCAGGTCAAGGTCAGAATCTACGTGATTTCCGGCATCTGCGCAGGCATCGCAGGCGTGATTGTGGCTTCGGAGCTAACCTCCGCGAACCCCACAGCAGGCAATTCCTTCGAACTCACCGCGATCGCCGCCGTCGTCATCGGCGGCGCCGCACTCTCCGGGGGCCGCGGCAATATCCGAGGTGTGTTGCTGGGCGCCTTCGTGATCGGTTTCCTCTCCGACGGCCTGGTGATTATCGGCGTCTCCGAGTACTGGCAGATGGTCTTCAAGGGCGCCGTCATCGTCGTGGCGGTCATGCTGAACCGCGTCGAATACCGCGCCAAGCGGGTCAAGCCCGCTGCATCCGGAGGCAGCCAGACGCCAACCCCCAGCAAGGGCGCCGAGAGCACGCCTGCTCCGACCCCCTAGATACGCAGCAATCCACTCTACTAACCAACGCTCCATGAAAGGCACCACTATGTTTCGTAAGGCTGCTGTCGCCGCTGTTGCCGGCGTGGCTATCTTCACCCTCTCCGCCTGCGGCGGCTCCTCGGGCCAAGGCTCTCCGAGCTCCTCGACGGGCGGTGGAGGCGGTGGCAGCAAGGTCATGACGGTGATTGTGAATGATCCTGCGAACCCTTACTGGAAGACCGAGGGCGATGCGGCCAAGTCCGAAGGAGAGAAGCTCGGGTACCAGGTGACGGTGACCAGCCACAAGGGAGACACCAAGACCGAGAGTGACCTCATCGACGCCGCGATCACCAACAAGTCCGCCGCCATCCTGCTCGACCCGGCCAACGCCGACGGGTCGGTGGGCGCCGTCCAGAAGGCTGTGAACGCAGGTATCCCCGTGTTCACGATCAATGCCGAGATCAACCAGCAGGGCCTCGCCAAGGGCCAACTTGTCTCCAACAACGCCCAAGGGGCTGCCCTCGGCGCACAGGAGTTCGTCAAGGCGATGGGCGGCAAGGGCAAGTACGTCGAGCTCAAGGGGGCGCCGTCCGACAACAATGCCGCCACCCGCTCGAATGGTTACGCCACAGTCCTTTCGCAGGTCCCCGACATGAAGCTGGTCGCCTCCGAGGTCGCCAACTGGGACCAAAAGCAGGGACATGACAAGATGCAGACGATGCTCCAGGCAAACCCTGACATCCAAGGAGTCCTCGCAGGCAACGACCAGATGGCGCTGGGTGCCATCGCGGCGCTGAAGGAAGCGGGCAAACTGGCATCCGTCAAGGTCGGCGGCTTCGACGGCGCACCTGACGCGGCAGACTCAGTCAAAGCCGGGGAGCTTTCCTACACTGTGCTGCAGCCCGTCGTTGAGTTCTCGAAGAAGGCTGTCCAGCAGGCCGATTCCTTGATCAAGAGCGGCAAGACAGGCGCCGAGACAGAGAAGCAGGCCTTCGACTGCACGCTCGTCAACAAGGACAACATCTCCAAGTACACCTCCGCATTCACCCTTTCGCAGTAGCGTTCACGGGGCCGCCGACGTTCATTGGGCGCAGGCGGCCCCGGCTGGCTGGCTGGCTTCTCGGCCAAGGAGATCCTTCACATGGCATACCTCTTCAACAACCCCGCAGACTTCGCTGACGAACTCACCGCAGGCTTCACTGCCGCCTACCCCGGCTGGGTCCGCCAGGTCCCTGGCGGCGTCGTGCGTTCGACGGAGACCAAACCCGGCACGGTGGCCGTCATCACCGGAGGTGGCTCCGGCCACTACCCCGCCTTCGCTGGACTCGTGGGGCAGGGACTCGCCCACGGTGCCGCAATGGGGAACATCTTCGCCTCGCCCTCAGCGCAGCAGGTGTACTCCGTGGCCAAGAGTGCCGAAAAAGGAGGCGGCGTCCTCCTCACGTACGGCAATTACGCCGGAGATGTCCTGAACTTCAATCAAGCCCAGGAACGCCTGAACGCCGAGGGGATCCGCACCGCCACGGTCGCGGTGACCGACGACATCTCCAGCGCCTCCGCCTCCGAGGCACACAAGCGCCGTGGGATCGCCGGTGACCTCGCGGTGTTCAAGATCGCCGGCGCCAGTGCTGATGCAGGGCACAGCCTTGACGAAGTGGTCCGCCTCGCGGCCCTGGCCAACAGCCTGACCCGCTCCTTCGGTATCGCATTTTCCGGCTGCACCCTCCCTGGCGCTACCCAGCCGCTCTTCACCGTCCCCGAAGGCAAGATGGCGGTGGGTATGGGGATCCACGGAGAGCCGGGGATCCGCGAGGAGGACCTTCCCACGGCCAACGAGGCGGCCGAACTACTGGTTCGCTCCCTGCTGGAGGAAGCCCCGGACGGATCGCAGGGAGGCCGCGTCGGACTTATCCTTAACGGCCTTGGCACAGTAAAGTCCGAGGAACTCTTCGTGGTGTACCGGCGGGTTGCCCAGCTTCTGGCCGAGGCCGGCTACTCTGTCGTCGACCCCGAGATCGGCGAAATGGTGACCAGCTTCCAGATGGCTGGCGTGTCACTCAGCCTGATATGGCTGGACGAGGAGCTCGAGCGCTACTGGCGGGCCCCTGCCAGCACCCCCGCCTACCGCAAGGGAGCGGTCGAAGAGCAGGCCGTTGCCGCGGCCCTGTCCGCTGCGGAGCTCGGCGCCACGGAGGAGCTGCCGGAAGCCTCGGATGTTTCCCGCCTGGCTGCAGGCCAAATCCGAGAGCTCCTGGATGCGCTCCAGAAAGTGGTCGACGCCAACGTTGAAGAGCTGGGGCGCATCGACTCCATCGCTGGCGACGGCGACCACGGAATCGGGATGCAACGCGGAGCCACGGCGGCGGCGGCGGCAGGCTCCCACGCCGTGTCCCGCGGCGCCGGGGCGGGGACCACCCTCACTCTGGCCGGCGACGCGTGGGCCCACAAAGCCGGAGGCACCTCCGGGGCCCTCTGGGGGATGCTGCTGAACACGCTGGGGCAGTGCTTCGGCGACCTCGAGGTCCCCTCCGCCGCCACAGTGGCTGGAGCTATCATGGAGGCCGGCGGGAAGATCATGGACTTCGGCAAGGCCCAACTGGGCGACAAGACCCTGGTGGACGTCCTGGTCCCCTTCGCCCAAGCGCTCGAAGACGAAGTTGCTGCCGGCAAATCCCTGAGCAACGCCTGGATCGCGGCCACCGCAGTGGCCGAGGAATCGGCCGCGGCGACGGCGAACCTGCTGCCCAAAATGGGACGTGCTCGCCCTCTGGCACAGAAGAGTCTCGGTACCCCGGACGCCGGAGCGGTCTCCATGGCACTGATCATTCGCTCGGTTGCCGAGCAGCTCACTTCGAAGGAGAGAACCCATGACTGACAAGCTGAGGATTGTTGTCGGCAGCGATGACGCCGGACTGGCCTATAAGAACGCGCTGAAGGCCGACCTCGAGAAAAACGACCTCGTCGAATCGGTCACTGACGTGGGCGTTGACGAGAACGGCACCACTCCCTACCCGACCATCGCCATCGGCGCAGCGGAGCTGATCGCGGACGGCAAGGCAGACCGGGCGCTCCTGGTGTGCGGGACGGGACTCGGCGTGGCGATCGCCGCCAACAAAGTCGAAGGAATCCGCGCTGTCACCGCCCACGACAGCTACTCCGTTGAGCGGTCGGTCCTCAGCAACAACGCGCAGGTGCTCACCTTCGGGCAGCGTGTCATCGGCCTTGAGCTCGCCCGGCGCTTGGCCCGCGAATGGCTGACCTACCGCTTCGATGACTCTTCGCCTTCTGCCGCCAAAGTGAAGCTCATGAACGATTACGAAGCCGATAATGGTTGAAAAACGCGGCCAAGAAACCCCTCAGGCAGAGCTGGTGAGTGCGGCGAAACCCACACTCCTGGGCATCAGCCTCAAGCTCTACTTCAGCCATCGGGAGACGATGGAGTGGTGCCGCCAGGTCGCTCAGCTTGCGCGGGAGCATCCGGCGGTGAGGAATGGGAGTGTGTCCCTATTCGTCCTGCCGAGTTTCCCGTCTTTGGCACTGGCAAAGAAGGTCTTTGCGGACACATCCGTGGAGCTCGGCGCTCAGGATCTGCACTGGGAGGATCGGGGAGCCTATACCGGGGAAGTCAGCGGGATCGGCCTCGCGGAAGTCGGCTGCGCCTACGTTGAAGTGGGCCACGCCGAGCGCCGCCGGCTCTTCGGCGAATCAGATGAAGTTGTGAGCGCCAAGACAGCCGCCGCCCTCCGGAACGGACTAATCCCAGTCATATGCATCGGAGAAACTCAGCGGGGATCCGCGCAGGAGGCCGCGGAAGCCTGCATCGCCCAGCTGGCCACAGCACTGCCGCTCTCGCCGGACACCGCTAAGGTCCCGACGGCGGCACCACGGGTGGTCGTTGCCTACGAGCCCGTCTGGGCTATCGGAGCTGCCGAACCGGCGGACAGCGAGCACATTGTCGCCGTTTGCGGCAGGGTGCGGGAGTGGCTCGACTCATCAGGCCGCGCCAAGGGACATGTCATTTATGGTGGAAGTGCCGGACACGGACTGCTCAGTGAACTCGATGGCGGCGTTGACGGGCTTTTCCTCGGCCGGTTCGCCCACAGAGTCGACACGTTGGCAGCTATCATCGATGAGGCTGCGCGAGCGGTGGTGTAGCTGGTGCAAGGACAGCGGGAGGAAGATGTGATGGCTGACAGAACGGGTCCGGCTGGCCGTCAATCCCGTCAGCTTGAGCGCCAGCGGGCAATCTCCGAGATGGTGATGGCAGAAGGGGCTGTCCGCATCGACCAGCTCGCGGAGCGGTTCGGCACAAGCCAGATGACAGTGCACCGAGACCTGGACGAACTGGAAGCCCGCGGCCTTCTGCGGAAGTCCCGGGGTATCGCCACGGCACTCTCATCCAGCCTCGTGGAGTCCAGCGATGTCTATCGAAGCAATCAGCAGCAAGGGGAAAAGAGGGACATCGCGCGCACTGCGCTCGATTTCCTCGAACCTGGCCAAGCCGTCTTTCTCGACGACTCCACCACGGTGCTCCAGCTGGCGAGGATGCTGCCCGTCCGGGCACCGCTAACCGTCATCACCAACGCCCTGACGATTCTGGAAGAACTGAAAGGCACCAGGGGGATATCCCTTGTCGGTCTCGGCGGCGCCTACTACAACTGGTGTAGCGCCTTCATGGGCGGCATGACCACAGACGCCATCAGGAAACTCCGGGCGGACGTCTACATCATGTCCACGGCAGCTATCAGCGACGACACATGCTTCTTTCAAAGTCAGGAGACGGTGGACGTCAAACGCGCTATGTTCGACTGCGCCTCGCAACGCATTCTGCTTGCCGATCACACGAAGTTCGACAGGAGGGCCCTCTACGCCCTGGCACCCCTGGCTGATTTTGACGTCGTCATCGTCGACTCACAGACGGACAAAGAGCACATCCACAGGCTTGAATCGAAGGGCGTGCGAGTTGTGGTCACCCGCCCCCACGCCGGAAATTTACCGGCCGACGGAGGACGCTCGAGCGGACGCACAGCATAAGCGTGCCTCGGCCGCAAGCGCATCTCTGGCCTGCTTCTCGAAAATAGGAAAGACGCCCGCGCTTTGAGGGCAAGGCTCTTGGCTCCCGGTTTAACGTGGGATGCAATGGCTCCTTGAGCCGGGAGGCGCCGGGAATGCCTGCAGGTTCCATTGAGCTGCTGACAATTCCGGGCGCCTCCCGAGCAAGCGGCCCGCCAGGGCTAGGCCGACCTTGGTTCCTCATAGCCGCAGATCGCTGCAACCTTGTCCGCCGAGGCGCTGCCTTCATCGAAGGTGTATCCCAGCCATTCCCCGGCCAGCCGGCGGGCAAGCTCGAGGCCGATCACGCGTTGGCCCATACAGAGGATTTGTGCGTTGTTGCTCAGCACCGAGCGCTCCACCGAGAAGGAATCGTGGGCCGTAACGGCGCGGACACCCTTGATCTTGTTCGCGGCGATTGCCACACCGAGTCCGGTGCCGCACACCAGGAGTGCCCGATCCGCTGCGCCGTCGGCCACCATGCGTGCTGCCTCGACGGCGATGTGCGGGTAGGCGGTGTGACCATCAGCGCCCACGCCTACATCGAGGACCTCAGCCACGAGGTCGTTGGTGGCAAGGTCCTGCTTCAGGGCTTCCTTGTATTCGTAGCCTGCGTCGTCGCAGCCGACGACAATTCGAAGTTTCTTAGTCACGAAGATGATGTTCCTTAAGTGAAGGGATGCTGGGTTTCAGGAAGCCGCGGCTTTGATGCGGAATTCGGCCAGGCCGCTGGCCAAAAGGGCGAAGGAGGTTGCGCCTGCATCGGGCGTGCCGATGGACTTCTCCGCCAGCGGACGGGCGCGGCCCAGTTTGGGGCTTAGGGCGGCGGTATCGGCGGCCTTCTTGACGGCGACTGTGGCGGCGGCTTGCCAGGCATCTCGGAGTTCCAGTCCCTGATTGACGCCGGACTTCAGTTCAGCAATGAATGGCAGCAGTGCGTCCACCAACGTCTTATCCCCGATGGTCGCCCGGCCGAGGTCCAGGATGGCGCCGGAGAAGGCTTCGGCTGCTGCCACAAGGTCGGCGTCCGAGTAGACGTCCCGTGTGTCGGCCAGCGATTGGCCTGCCGATTCAAGTGCCGCTCCCCACAGGACTCCGGAAGTACCCCCGGCATGTTCTGCCCAGCTTTGACCGGCCGACTGTAGGAGCCAGGCGATGCCGGCTCCGCCGGTAAAGGCAGTTTGCGCAGCGGCAAGCGCGGCGTTAACGCCTTTGACCATGCCACGGCCATGGTCGCCGTCGCCGGCGACAGCATCGATCTCACCGAGTCTGGCTTCGTTCCGGTGCAGGATCTGCGCCATGAGGTTCAGTGCATCAACTGCTGCGTCAGCGAGCGTGCGGGCTGCGGGGCTGGCTGCCGGGATCACTGCGGCCTCCCGGGCCTCCCCGGCAACGCCCGGTGTGGACCCCTGGATTGCGGCAATCGGCGCGCGTTGTTTGCGGAACGCCGGCGTGTAGGCATCGGCGGTCCAGAAGGCTTCCAGTTCGTCGTCCAGCCATGTCAGGGTGAGGGAAACACCACCCATGTCCAGGCTTGTGACCAGTTCACCGACTTCAGGTTCAACAACTTCGAGGCCGGCGTGCCTGAGCAGCCCTGCCACTGTTCCCCAGAGCAGGAAGAGTTCCTCGTACTTGGTAGTGCCCAGGCCGTTGAGGATTGGAGCCACGCGTTTGCCCGCGCCCTGCGGGGCGGCCTTCAGGAGAGAGTCCACCATGAGCTTGGCTAGTTCGTCCGCACGGGGCATCGCCTCGTCGCGGATGCCAGGCTCACCGTGGATGCCTAGGCCCAGACCCAATTGGCCCTCGGGGACTGTGAACAGGGGACGTTCCGCACCGGGCATGGTGCATCCGGAGAATGCGACACCGATGGTCCGGGTTGCAGCATTTGCCTGCCGTCCTGCCCGCTCGACGCCGTCGATGTCCAGTCCGGCAGCGGCGGCAGCGCCCAACACCTTGAAGACAGTGAAGTCGCCCGCGATCCCACGTCGCTTGTCCTCTTCAGCGGCGGAAGCGATGTCATCGGTAACCACCACGATCCGGACGTCGATACCTTCCTTGCGCAGGCGTTCGGCGGCGATCCCGAAATTCATGTTGTCCCCGGCGTAGTTGCCGAAAGTCAGGATGACGCCCCGTCCTTGGTGGGCGGCCTTTGCCACGGAGTAGACCTGGGCCGCGGAGGGGGATGTGAAGACGTTGCCGACGACGGCGCCTGTGGCGAAGCCTTGTCCGACAAGGCCTGCAAAGGCCGGATAGTGTCCCGAGCCGCCGCCGACAACCACTGCCACCTGCGGGTCACCTGACCTCAGCGCCACTGCCCCGCCGGGTACACCGCGCAGGCGGTCTGAGTAGAGGTCGAGGAAGCCAGTGAACTGGTCTTCGGCGAATTCAGCGGGATCGTTGAAAATCCTGGTCATGGTTGTTGCTCCAAAAGCTCGATGTCTATTGTTTAGTGGTGCCGGAATCCGGCTGTGTCGGCCGGAACCTTCAGGAAGGCGGTTAGGACGAAAGCCACGCCGTACAGGGCCACGAATGCCCACACCACGCCGACGTTTCCTCCCCACGGAAGAACAGCTGCGACGACGGCCGCACCGAGGAACGCAGCCCCGCCTGCGGCGGTGGTGTACATGGCCATCGCTGCACCCTTATGGGCGGGAGTCAGGGCCGGCATGATGGCACCCATAGGGACAAAGCCGGCCAGCATGATGCCAAACGCCACGCCCGCCAGGACCGACAGCCAGTAGCCCCACTCCGAGCCTGGTTCCACCAGGTGGGGAACGTACCACCAGGCCAGCAGCCCGGCGGCTGAACCCACGACGCCGAACCAGCGGACGGTGCGCTGCCAGCCCCACTTGTCGCCAATGGCGCCAAACAGCGCATTGAAGGCGATGTTGGACGCGTAAACGATGACGGTCATCATCAACCACTGGGTCTGTGACCATCCAAGGCTGCCCCCGATCACGCCGGGCAAGATCACGAACATCCCGTACTGGGGTGCAGTATTGATAAGCCGCACGATGAAGCCCATGAGAATCCTGGGTTCACGTGCGAGGAGGCGGATACCTCCGGAAAGAACTGCCGCCGTCGATTCCCCTGCCGGGGCAAGCCGCTGGGTGCCCCGTTCTTCCCTGACACCCAACCAAGCAATGAGGAAACCGGCCGTCACCAGAACGATCGAAGCAGCCATGGTCAAGAATTCCCCGGTACGGCCGCCGCCAAAAACCGGGATGAAAGTCAGGGCAAACAACGAACCAAAGGTCGGCAGGCCTCCGGTGAACATCACGTAGAACCAGCCCACCGCAGTACCGTTGCTCTTCCGCGGTGCCACCGTGTTGATCCACACGAGGAACGCGAACGCGAAGAGAGGGTAGCCGAGTCCGCGCAGAAAGTAGCTGGCCATGATGCCAGCCGTGAAACCGGCGTTCAGACTTACCAGGAATAGCACCTCAAAGACGACCCAGGTCGCGAAGCCAAGCGCCATGACGCGCCGCGGACCGATCAGGTCAGAAAGGGCGCCGGACAGATAGGAGGCGAGCGTGACTGCCACGCCGTACATAGCGATGATAGTCGGGGCCAGCATGGCCTGGCTGCCCAGGGCGTAAGCCATGTGGGGAGCGATGAAGTTTGACTCGACACCGTTGCCGGTCATGAAAATCAGAACTCCAAGGAACCCCCAGCGGAGTGAGTGCGGGATGCCGATCCTGTCCAACAGTCTTTCGCGGGAAACGACAGCGGGCGTGGCATATGTAGTCATGGGTAAACGCCTTTGTTTTGGGTGTGCTTGCCTTCCGCAAGCCTGCAACGGAGCCCGGGAAGGGCAGGTGACTTAGGAAGTGCAGGGTCTAACGTGCGGAACCCGGCAAGATGGAGACCTTGACTGAGGCGCCCGCCGTGTCTCCGACAAGATCCAGCGCGTCCTGGAACCTGTCGAGAGGGAACTGGTCGGTGCAGATCTCATCCATCGGCAAGATTCCGGATTCAATCATCTTGATGGCGGCCGGCCAGCAATGGGGTCCAAGGTGCGCTCCACGGACGTCGAGTTCCTTGTCGTCGCTGATAATGGACCAATCGACGGAGACATCGGATCCGAAAACAGAGTATTCAACGTAGGTTCCCAGCTTGCGCAGCAGGTTCAGGCCCTGTCCGACGGCTGACGGATGCCCGGTGCCTTCGATATAGACGTCCGCACCGTAGCCTTCTGTCATGTCCTTGACGATCTGGACTGCGTCCTCTCGGCCCACGTTGATCACGACGTCGGCACCACACTTGCGGGCAAGAGCCAGTTTGTCGTCTGACATGTCGAGGGCCACTACTTTGAGAGGGCTCTTGGCTTTGGCACCTGCGATCATCCCCAACCCGATGGGACCGCACCCGGCGATTACCACGACATCGCCGAACTGAATGTCGGCTCGTTCCACCGCATGCAGGGAGCATGACAGCGGCTCGGCGAATGCAGCATGCTGCGGGGCAAGGTCCTTGGAAACCCTATGGGTGCGGGCGTTCCGGGGGACCACGAGGTATTCGGCCATGGCGCCGTTGTAGTTACGGAAGCCGAACATGTCGTGTGGTCCGCACATCCAGTACTGCCCGCGCTTGCAGTAACGGCATTCCTCGCAGGGAACGATTTGCTCGCAGGCGATCCGGTCGCCGAGGCTGAGATTATGGTGGGCAAGTGCTGCTTTGCTGCCGCTGACGATCGTTCCCACGAACTCGTGCCCGGGCGTAACTTCCTTCTGCGCCCAGGCGGGCCGGTTTTCGTCTCCCCAGAACTTTGCTGCCCCGTGATAGCACTTGAGGTCGCTGGCGCAAACCCCAACTGCCTCGACTTTCATGAGCAGCTCATCCTCAGCGGGAACCGGCGTATCCACCGTTTCAAGGGTGTAGTTCTCCGGACCGTGACAGATGACTGCCTGCATCACCGCCGGTACGCCGCTACCAGTTTCAGTTGCTTCCGTATAGGTCACTGACATGACCGCCTCCTAGGGATCGTGTGACGTGCGTCTAATAAAAGTCCAGTGTGGAAGCTCGCTGCACAAATGTCAAAAACAAAATTTCACAAGTGATCCCGCTGTGAAATTTTGTTCAGTGATCGGATATTATCTAGGTAACTGACCAACGAAGGGACCATGTATGGGGAACACCACTGACGACCCAGCGGGCTTCAGCGGGAAATTCCCGCTGGACACTCTCTATGACGCAGCACGTATGTACTACGTCGAAGACGTCAACCAGGTGACGATCGCCGAGAAACTGAACGTTTCGAGGTCAACTGTGAGCCGGCTTTTGGCTGAGGCGCGGCGCATCGGCATCGTTCAAATCGAGGTGACTAATCCGGCAGTCACAGCCTCCAATACCCTTGGCAAGGATCTTGCAGCCGCACTTTCCCTGCAGCAGGTCTATCTAGCTGAGGGCGACCAGTCCCGGCGCCTACGCGTAGGGCTCTTGCCCCTCGTGGCAGAGGCCGTGACCGATATGGCCTTGGCGCCAGGGGACGTGCTGTTGGCCTCATCCGGTCGGACAATCTATGAATTGAGCCAGGCAGTCCTACCAAAACTTCCAGGCGTCATCGTGGCACCCAGCGTTGGCGGTCAGACCGAGCCGGAACCCTGGTACCAGACCAACGAAATTGCGCGGGCAATGGCCGAACACACCGGTGCGCACCCCGCCTTCCTCTGGACCCAGGCCTTGCCTTCCCCAGAAATGCACCAATTCCTGCAACGGGACCCGGACTTCCAGCGGATCCACCGCCTGTGGGAATCGGCCAAGGGGGCACTTCTCGGGGTGGGCGCCGCTCCCACGACCCGCAGCTCCATATCGCGCTTCATCCCGAAGGACGATGACTCTTTATCGCGTGCTGTAGGGGATGTGTGTCTGAATTTCTTCGACATCCGGGGCAAGCGAGTGGACTTCCCCGGCAGTGACCGGATTATCTCTACGTCCCCGGAAATTCTGCGCGGTATCCCGCATACGGTCGGGGTCGCGGTGGGTGCCGGAAAAGCCAGCAGCATTGTCGGTGCCGCCCGGGCGGGCTTTTTCGGAAAGCTCATTACAGATACTCACACAGCGGACGCAGTCCTCGATTACCTCGAAGGTTCTTGACCTGTTCATTCCCCACCACCGCTGTCCCCTTAGCAAACAGAAGACGTCCAGCACGCCAATACTGTTTTCGCTCAGAAGTCCGGATCGGCACCGTACGTGGATTGTGGCATGTCCGGGAACCTCCGACCTTCTTATTCGGATCCCGGACCCTCCGGTCCAAAGTCTCGCAACTTTTCCACTCCTGCTACCAAACGCCGATAATGGTGATTCTGTAAAGCTGAACTGCGCGCAGGTCAATTTGCGTAGCCAAGGAACGAAGCCCCCAGTTACCGCCTATCAATCACCTTGAGACGCAGACTCGTCTTCTCGTTCTTCAAGCCCCAAAGCGGCCTCAACGAGTCCGCGGCCGCGCAAACGACCGAACCCAAGTACATCTAGGCCCACTTGCGTGAGCGCCGATAGCTCTACTGGACTTGAGGACGCCGCTATTGATCCCGCGAAGTCAACTTCGACGTTAGCCTCGGAATCGTCAGTCGCTGTAGGAATCGCCAACTGGATCGTATTAACGAAATAGTCATCGGAAACAGAACCGATTACGGCTTCAACATCAGCGTTGATGTCCCGACTTTGCCGGGCTTCTATGGTTAGCGATCGTTCAATGCCAGCAAGACTGACGGAGCGCACGCTGTAATTGGCCAATTGATCTGTAAGAGCGTCCCATCGCGGAATAGAAGAGCCCGGACGACTCCTAAGTTTGTGCCCACTGAAGCTGACCCTCACGCGCTCCTCGCCCATGCCCAAGCCCAGCGTTCCTCCGTCAACAGTCCAAGCTGGCCGCTCCTGGAAAGTGCCGTCGGGTGCTGGCGTGTTCAAGCCCAAATAGGCCCTCCGAGCCGACCATTGCCTGGCGTTTGCGCTGACTAAAGCTGTCAGATCGAACCCCTCAAGCACATTGGAAATGCTTTCCAGTTGCTCAAATGTCATCATGGCCCCCAAACGCTTCCAAAAGTTGGGGCTCTCCGGAACATGATCTTGCTTAAGAATCCATGGAAGGATATTCCTAATTTCCTCGGTCGACATGCGCCCGCTTAGTTCACCCAAGTCAGACTGTTCGAACCCGCCCTGGGCCTCTGCTTGAACCCACTGCACCAGAACCGCGGTCCGTTCCATCCTTAGGACGGCATCCTCGAAGAACTTTGTCCTAATGAGGTCGGTGACGCTGGCCTCATTAGCTAGGGGAGTGTCTCCAACAAGTTCCTCAGCCACTGCTTCGTCGACAAGCCCTCGGGCACCACTCAAGAAATTGGCCTGAACTGCCGCTGACAGAGGATTGGAAGAGTGCCGTTCAGCCGATATTTCTTGCACGGCCGACATATCGGTCACCAGTGTATGCGTCGTGCCTTCCGTTGCGGCGGCAAGTGTTTGGGGGCTCAACACAAAATCCGGCTCCTCGAATGTTTTCTGTTCATCGAGGGACATAAAAATGGGATCACCCGTCCGCAGCTGCTTAGGCTCATCGGCGGCAATAATCGCGGCATAAGACGAGCGGATAAAGATGTCACGCTTTCTCTTTTGACCCGGCCAGGAAAGAACGAAGTCAGGAATAGCGCTATGATTGAAATAAAGAGTATCTTCGATAGTACCTCCTTCACGCATACTCTCGAGGTGCTGACGTACCGCGTCCTTAACGCGTGAGGCATACTCCTCGCGCACATATTCGCCGCGTATTTCACGCAATCTGTCCACAAGAGTTGTCATAGCGTTTCAACCTTTCGCTTAAGGACGGGACGAATCTCTTCCAACTCATCCCGCGTAAGACTTAACTCCTCTTGCTTCGGATTGAAGACAAGAACTGTGATCCGAGCGGCAACTTCGGAGAGAAGGTTGATGTCAATGGGATGGCCATCGAGAACCTCGGGATGCTGCTCAAGTGCCAACTGCATGTGGCCTACCGTCTCAAGCTTGGTCCAGTTGTCCAGGTTAAAAGGGTGAAAGGTTACCCAATAGAAGCGAGGCTCCCTCGTGGACTGATACTCCACAATCTCTTTTGCAGTGTGAGCATAGGCAATCGCAAGAAATTTCATAAATTCCTTGTACTGTCCCCCGGCAGTTTTGTATTTCTTGGATTCAACAATTACGGGCCACTTTTTCCCGGTCAGCATGTAACCCACCAAGTCAAATTGCTTCTTGCCAGTGAAGGTGTCGACCATGCAGTCGATCTTGTTGTTGTACGCGTCGAAGGGAAGCTCTATATGGGTCGTGGCCTCGAGCCAACGTTTCAGGGTCGCGGCCCCTCGGCGACCGATTTCTTGGACTTCCTCAGCAGGCATAGGTAAATCTAATCACGAGACTAAGAGGGGATAGCTCCAGCGCCGCCGCTTCATCACCTAGCGCGCAATGAAACGGGCGAAAATGGATCTGCGCTGCCTCATCTTCGGCTTGTCCTGCAATGCGTTAGCCGGTAGTAACGACGGATAAGTGGTGCCACCACGCCCTGGACCGAGGAACTTGAGGTCCCTGCGGCTGCCGCAGGGACCTCGACTTTTTATCCAGGTGTATTCCGGGGATCGTTACCAGGGGCAATTGTGTCCTTGGCCCTGATCTTGTTGTCCTTACCGTGGATGTTTAGTTCGCCGCCCCCAGAACGGGACAGATAACCACGTGCAGCGTCGATGGCCGCAGACTGTGTGTCGTGAACCGAAGAAGCCCGGGACGAACCTTCGCGCTCGGCTTTCCAGCCGTCTTCGCCCGGAACAACGTGGTAGGAATTTCGTTCAGCCATGTTAATCACCCCCAGACTTTTGCTGATGGATGCAAGGTACCAAACGGGACCGACAATTCGGCCCCTTGGGTCCCCACACCAGCAAAAACCACCACTGCAGTAGTTGGGCCGAAAGGGTCGATAACGGACGTACCGTAACGCTGGGGGAGGGGAGCGCTGCTTCGAGGTCCCCCGGGAAAGTAGGAGCGACTGCGGTACACCGGGACTGCATTCAGTTAAGCCCGCGCAGCGGAAATGGCGAAACTCCGGCCAAATAGCGGTTGGCCGGAGTTCCACCCACATCTTGCAGGCTGGACCTTCAAGCAAGCTGGGAACACGACGAACGGCCTTCACGGGATGAACGACCATCGTGGACGTTGAGTCCGCTTTGTCCGGCGTTCTCTATTCAGGGTCGGGCCGGCCGTCTACCATCGAGCCATGACGGTCAGGCTTGATGCCGATGGTGCTGCATATTCCGATGCGGACTGCTTCAGATGTGAATTTGCGGGACCGCATTGGGCTGGGCGGCGGGGCTGCAGCGATGTGTTCACATGTCGTCGATGCTTCGCTGTTTTCACTGACCCCGAGACGCATTCAACAGCCGCTTCGCCCGGTTCCGACACAATGGCTGATTAACGACCTGTAGTAGGTCATTGCTGGTTGCCCGCTGCCGCGGCAGAAGCCGTCGTACTGGCGGAGGCGACCCGGGCTGGAGCTGCCTGCCGGAGGTACTGATAGACGGTCTCCCTGCTGATCCCGTAATCCCGGGCCAGAACAACTTTCGGGACTCCGCTGCCGGCGCGCCGGATCAGCTCAGCTGCCCGTTCCGGAGTAAGGGTCTTCTTCCGCCCTTTGTAAGCGCCGCGTTGCTGGGCCAAGGCGATGCCCTCGCGCTGCCGTTCCTTGATCAGTGACCGTTCAAATTCAGCGAAGGCACCCATGACGGAGAGCATGAGGTTAGCGATGGGGGAGTCCTCACCAGTGAAGACGAGCTGTTCCTTGAGGAACTCCACCCGCACCCCTCGCCGGGTAAGGCCCTGGACGAGGGCGCGCAGATCATCCAGGTTCCGGGCCAGCCGGTCCATGCTGTGCACAACCACGGTGTCCCCGTCGCGAACGAACCGCAGCAGCTCAGTCAGCTGCGGTCTGGCGGTGTCCCGGCCGGAAGCCTTGTCCCTGAAAATTCTGTCCAGGACGTGGCCCTCGAGCTGGCGCAGTTCGTTTTGGTCCAGTGTGCTCACGCGCACGTAGCCGATCCGCTGACCTTTCACGGCCGCCTCCAACCCCTTTGATGTGGTGAGTTCGAGTGTCAGTGCCGCCCGCAGGAACGTCAAGCACCGCGGCCAGGAAAACTGCTCCGGAACAGCCGTCGAGGGCCGTTGACCGGCGCAGCCGGCCCTTATCCGAGTACTAAAAAGACCGGTTGGCTCCGGGGGGAGCTGCACGCCTCACGTTTGTGCAGTTGTTTGCCCAGCACGTGTCTCCCAGCGTTTTTGCGCTCCCTGGCGGCTGATTCCCAACGCCCGTCCGATCTTGTCCCAGGAGACACCCGCGGCTCTGGCGGCTGCGACTGCATCCTCGAGCTGGGCTTCAAGGTCCTTCAGGGTCTGGCTCAGGGTGCCGATGGTGTGCAGTGATGCGTCCGGGGCGACATGGCGGTGCCACACCTCCAGGAACACTGGCTCCAGGTCCTCCCGGTCGCTGATGTCAGCGGCATCAGCGCTGTCAGGCGGACCGGCGTAAATTCGGCCCGCGGCGATGTCCTCGTCGGCGGGGTCCCAGACCCGGGTCCACAACGGGTCCAGGATGGCGTGTTCGCGGAACGGGACGCAACTGCAGGCAACTTTCCATCCGACCACCTGGGACGGCGGCCGCCACGCGTCCCTGCCCGGATCGCTGTCGTGACTGACCGGCCGGCCGTCGGGCGTCATCAGGGTGATCTGCATGTACCTGCCACCCGAGCCGTACATGCCGTCTGCGAACACGGACACGACGTAGCCTTCGTGGTCGCTGCCCTCGGTAAACCAGCCCATCGTGTTTCCCTTCATCGACGGTCGATTGCTACAGTGACAATTATGAGCGCTGGCAACTGTGGTTGACAAGCTTGGTAGCAATAGCAACTTTAGTTGACATAACGTCCATTATCGGCTTTCTAAAGCAGGCGGGGGAGAACCATAAAAAGGGGCAGTTCTACGGATGGCGGAGGTTGTGCTGCGAAGGTCCGCAGTTTCCCGACGTAGCTTCGGCTGCGACCTCTTCTGAAAGCGCGAGCTGGAGTATTGACAGGACAAAGCTGCTCCGATCTAATTAGAGCGCTCCAACTTGCTCGCGGCTTCCTGGCCGATAAGGCTGAGGGGCATTGCTGAGTGGTGTTCTAGCCCCGTATAGGGGCTCTAATACAAGGGAGTAAGCATGAAGCTTGGCGTCTACAACGCGATCCTGCACGACCGGCCCCTCCATGAGGCGCTAAAGGTGGTTGCGGAGCTGGGCCTGACGGGCATCGAGATCAACACCGGTGGATTCCTGCCTCCAGTCCACGTGCCCAACATTGACGAGATCCTGGAGAGCGACGCGGCACGGGACGAGTTCCTGGCCCTTTTCGAAGGTACTGGCGTGTGGATCGCCGGCCTAAACTGCAACGGCAACCCCCTGCACCCCAACCCGGAAATCGGCGAAAAGCACGCCGAGGACATCCGCCGCTCCATCCGGCTCGCTCACCGCCTCGGCCAGGACCGCGTCGTCACCATGTCCGGCCTGCCCGGAGGCGAACCCGGCGCCACGGTGCCCAACTGGATCGTCAACGCCTGGAACTCGGCGGCCTTGGACGTCCTGGACTACCAGTGGGAGATCGCGGCCGCGTTCTGGAAGGACATCGACCAGTTGGCCCGCGAACTGGACGTCAAAGTGGCCCTGGAGCTGCATCCCCAGAACCTGGTCTTCAATACCGCCGACGTCCGCAAACTCATGGCACTGACCGGCGCCACGCATGTCGGCGTGGAATTGGACGCCTCGCACCTGTTCTGGCAGCAGATGGACCCGGTGGCCGTGGTCCGTGAACTCGGACCGCTGGTGTTCCAGGCCGCCGCGAAAGACGTCCGGATCAACAAGGACAACGCGGCACTGTACGGCGTGCTGGACAACAGCTTCCGCCGGCTCTCCCCGGACGAGGACCGCACCAACCTTGGCGGCGACGAATGGGTCAACGAATGGCCCAAGAACTCTGCCTGGGACTTCGTGGCACTGGGACGCGGCCATGACACCGCCTTCTGGACGGAGTTCCTCCGGGCGCTGCACGAGGTCGACCCGGAAATGCTGGTGAATATCGAGCACGAGGACGTTTCACTAGGCCGGATTGAAGGGCTGGAAGTGGCGGCCAAGGTCCTTCGGGACGCCGATGCAGCCCTCGAGGCCTCGCTCGTCAGCCTTTAGTGGCCTGCGGCTGATAGCTCACACCCTGCGCCTGCCGTTACTAGACGAAATCACCATTATCGGCGCTTGACACACACAATGCTGACGGTGGAACAGCAAATGAGACTGGTACTTCTCGGTAAACCGGGCCCTCCGGGACCCGAACCAGCACAAGAACCAGAATGTCCCCCAACGATGCAGCCAACCAGTCCCAGGGCCACACCCGCCGCCCGCGAAGCACTGCCCCAAAACAGGTGCCCGTTTGATCCCGACCCCTGCTACACACCCCTGCGCATGACTGAACCGGTGGCCCGTGTGACCACCCCCAGCGGTCTGGATGTCTGGCTGGCCAGCGGGTACGACAGTTCTTCGCACCTCCTGGGTGATCCTGAATCCTGGGGCGGGCACCCCTCCCCCGGGAGTGCTTTTGCGCTCCGACGGCGACCGGCACGCAAAGTTCCGGCTCCGGCTGGCCCGGGAATTCATGATTAAACGCATCACCCGTATGGAACCGTTTATTGGGCACGCGTCGACACCGAAGGTCAGGCTCTCGAGTCATCGACCGCAATTGAGATCTGGACGCCCCGCGCAGAGAACCGTACAAGATGACGTCCTAAGGGAAAAAACGTTCGGTCGTACCGTTGTATTTCTGGATGCAGCTCTTGACCGTTCGATACTTCGACCTTAAAGTGCATTCATGGTGAAGGACCTGGTTCGTGAGGTGCGTTCGATTCCTCGAACGACCAGAACCCCGGTGCCATCCAGAATCCGTTATGGATCGGTACTTCATTGGGCTGCAGATACAGAACGAACGTTAGCCACCAGGTCTGCCGCACTTACGCCCCCATCGTCCCGAGCTCGCCGTTCTGTACCGATTGCGCTGAGGATCTGAAATGACTGTTGTGTCCGACAAACAAGTTACCGCCGCTATCGGGGCTGCTACTGTGCGCAGGCGGGTCACCGTCCCCCTGCACTTCGCCGACGGCTTCACTGTCGACGCAGAAGTGCTGACCTTCCATGGTCTGGTCGACGGGAAGGAACACCTGCTGTTTGCCTTCGGAGAGTGGGAAGAGAGGTTGCGCCCCGATCCGTCGGCGTCAGGAGGGCAGGTACATTCGGCCCCGCTCGTCCGGCTGCACAGTGAATGCCTCACCGGGGACGTTTTCGGAAGCCAGCGCTGCGATTGCGGTCCGCAACTGCGGGAAGGGGTAGAGGAGATCGCTGCCAGCGGCGGCTTTCTGCTGTACCTGCGCCAGGAAGGCAGGGGCATTGGTTTGTACTCAAAGCTCGATGCTTATGCGCTGCAGGACGGCGGCTTGGATACCTACGAGGCCAACGTTGCGCTGGGCCACGGTGAGGATGAGCGCGACTATACGGCTGCCGCCCAAATGCTGGCGGCACTCGGTGCCACATCGGTCCGTCTGCTGAGCAACAACCCTGACAAAACCGCTCAACTGACTGCCCTTGGCATTGATGTCACCGCGCAGATCCCCACCGGTGTGCACCTGTCCCCGTCAAACCATCGCTACCTTGCTGCCAAGCGGAACCACACCGCACACACACTCAGCCTCCCCCTCTAGCCTCTCCACAGAATCTCGGCCGGTGAAATCCTGCGCCGTAATCGCCGTGCAAGCCGGCCGCCTGTCGATAGAGCCACCAGAAGCATGCGGCCCGAATGCGATGCGAGCACCGGACCTCAGGATGGCTCCGTACCGTCTGAGGACTGAACTTTGCTATCGCCAAGGCGAGGCAACAACCCTCGGAATCGCACAGCCAGGACTATGCCGCACGGGCCGCGGTTTGTCCGTTAAGTTAGCTTGTGGCCGATGGAAGAACGCCGCGAGCAACAGGGCAGGCAGGTGCTGTCGTTTCGACTGCCTGCTTCGCAGGGAACGATCCAGCTAAGTGTGCAACTATGACCGAGCCTTCATGCCCTGTCTCATGGCCCTGTTCGGCCGCGACTCGTTGTGAGCCTCCTAGATGGCGCTCCGGTCGACGCATCCCTTGCTCTGGGCACGTTGAAGACACTTGCCGACCGGTAAGGCATAGTGTGGTGGACGCTGGGGGGGAAGAATCGGCAAGGTCCGGCACAAGTTCAGTTCTGACGCAGTATTTGCTTTCCCTGGATGCGCAACCACTGAAAGACCGGCATCAATTGCCGATGTCGCAGGAAAGTGGGGACTTTTCCTTGCACGCTCACTGCCCGGGTATTCCGCCGGAAGTTCTGCATGGCGCACTCTCTTCGAGTTCTGGCGTGGAAGAGCAGGAAAGCGTAACGTCAGTCGCAATAAGTGCGCGATGGCAAGCAGCGTGACCACAAGGCTAAGGCCTGATGGCTTGCCTTCCTGAGGAGCCGATGATGGCTGGTTGGAATGCCGACACGGCGGCGGGGCCTTTGGGTGCCGGCGCCGCCACATTGGTGGAGGGATCATCCTTTTGTATCTCCTTGCCGAACGGGATATTGATTCTGAGTATCCGCATGGCCTTTTCGTCCAGGACACACGGATTCTGTCCAGCTGGACACTCACCGTTGACGACCAGTCCGTGGAGTCACTGGGGGCGGAGACGAAGGAGCCGTACAGGGGGCTGTTTGTCGGCAGGGTTTCCCGCTCAGGCGGGTACACAGACAGCCCACTCATAGTGGAGAGGCTCCGCGAGGTCGGAGTCGGCATTCAGGAAGAGATCACCGTTCGCAATTACTCGCTGAAGGTGGTCGAGTGTGTTGTCTCCCTGAAGGCTGGGGCGGATTTCGCCGACCTCTTCGAGGTGAAGGACGCACGAATCGTGCGTCGCTGGGATGAGACTCGCCTTTTGGACGGCTATATGCTCACAATCAGAGGCGTTTGGCGCGATTTCCGAAGGAGCGTCTCGATATCTGCCCCAGGAGCCACCATTACTCCGGAAGCACTCACCTATAGGGTGTCCATCCCCCCGCACAGCTATTGGAAAACAGTTATTACCGTCTGGCCCAGCACGGAGGAAGCTGCAGCAATTTCTGCATTCGTCCACTCTGGGGATGATTTGTCGCCCCGGGACCGCCGCCGTCAGGAGTGGGTAAGGAAGATTCCTGTGGTGCAGATGGGAAATCGTTCCATCGAACGGACTTTGCGGCGCAGTTATGACGACCTGGGCGCGTTGCGTATTGAGGATCCGAACCATCCGGAGCGGGTGGTTGTGGCTGCCGGCGCCCCTTGGTTCATGACCTTGTTTGGCCGCGACTCGTTGTGGGCATCCGAAATGGCGCTTCCGGTGGACCCCTCTCTTGCCCTAGGCACATTGGAGACACTTGCCGACAGGCAAGGGACTGTCGTGGACCCCGTGAGCGAGGAGGAACCGGGCAAGATCCTGCACGAAGTCAGGCTCGACGTCTCTAGCGGGCTTTCCCTGGGTGGAAAATCCACCTACTACGGTAGCGTGGATGCCACACCCCTGTTCGTGATGCTGCTGGGGGCGGTCAGCCGCTGGGGGTTCGAGAAGGACGCCATCACGGCGCTGTTTCCCCACGCTGACCGTGCTTTGGATTGGATAGGTGAGTACGGAGACAAGGACGGCGACGGATTTGTTGAGTATGAGCGACTCAACCCCGAAGGCCTGATTAATCAGGGCTGGAAGGACTCCTGGGACGGAATCAACTTCGCTGACGGCACGCTGGCGGAGCCTCCAATCGCTCTTTGCGAGGTGCAGGGATATGTCTACACCGCCTTTATGGCACGTGCATGGATGGCCTACGACGCCGGGGACATCGCGTTGGCGGAGGAGCTCGCTGATCGAGCGGCCCGATTGAAGAAACGGTTCAACGAACAATTCTGGATGCCTGAACATGGGTACTATGCCGTTGCGCTGGACGGTAAGAAACGCCAAGTCGACGCCTGCGCCTCTAACATGGGCCACTGTCTTTGGGTTGGCATCGTGGAAGAGGATAAGGCGCCGCTCGTTGCCGCTCGCCTGATGTCCCCGGAGATGTTCAGCGGGTGGGGCGTTCGTACGCTGGCCACGAATATGGGTGCGTACAACCCGGCTAGCTACCACAACGGCTCAGTTTGGCCTCACGACAACGCCATCATCGCCGCCGGCCTGTTGCGCTACGGCTTCGTTGCGGAGGCACAGCGGATCGCGAAGGCCCTATTCGAGGCGGCGGAGTACTCCGACGGCCGGCTGCCGGAGCTGTTTTGCGGGTTCAGTCGGGAGCAACTTGGCAAGCCCATTCCGTATCCGACGGCCTGTTCTCCGCAGGCTTGGGCCGCAACTACTCCAATCCAATTGGTGACGAGCCTCATGGGGTATGACACCCATGTTTCCCGTCGTGGGGTCTGGATGGATCCTGTACTCCCCCAGTCCTTTGGTGATGTGCATATCACCAATGCGCCCCTTGCAGGCGATCGGATCACGATCGATATTGCCGATTCCATTCCTTCAGTTCAGGGTCTGCCCGAAGGAATCGATTTCCACCATGGTCACAGGCCATGGATGAGTGAGCTCATGGACGAAGCCAAACTGAACCCGAGGTTCCAGCGCAATAACATCTGACTGTGGCATAGGGAACGGGAGGTGGGGCGGAGGAGCCCTCATCGTCTCGTTTAGATCAATCAGCTGTCGGCCGCCGAGCAGTTCATTGGCAGCGGCGCTGTCTGTCACGAGGGCCCCGAGTCCAGCGGCCATGACAGAGGTTCTTTACGGAAGTCGCATCAGTGCCTTCGCCAGTGACCGGTCGGTAACGAGGGTTGTGCCCAGCTGAGCGCGGATTGCGGCCCGGATGGCGCCTGCCTTGTTTGCTCCAGCCGCGACCAGGATCAGCTCGGGAATCTTCCTCATGCCCTCGTAATCGAGGGCATTGGTCCGGTCGTCGAGGTCTGTGACGATCGCACCATCCTTCCGGACCAAGGTGGCCAGGATTTCCGCGGCAACGCCGCGCTTGGTCAAGGACGCCCGCACATCCGCCGGCAGCGCGTCGCGCATCTGGGACTCCGGGGGATCCCAACTGCCCACGGCAACAGCGGCAACAGTGATCTTCTCAAAAAGGCGCCGGGCAGATTCCACGCCCGGCTGACGGCGCAAGCCTGCCGCCGTCGCTGCATCCGGAACCACCAGCGGGACGAACATCGGGTAAGCCCTGCCGCCACCGACCTCGCTGACGCGGCGCACCAGCTCAAGCGAGTTCTCGCTGACCGACCCCGCCATGCCTCCCAGCTGCACCACGGGACAGGGGGCGAGGTGGGTCAGTTCTGTGGCCATGGCGCTCATGGTCCGGCCCCAGCCAATGCCCAGAACATCCTTCTCGGTGACAAGGTCGCTGATCAGCTTGGCTGCTGCCGCTCCGACCCTGCGACGGAGCCGGGAGGGATCTGATTCATCCTCGGGCGCGTCCACGACAACCACCTGGCGGTAGCCGTAGCGCTTTCTCACCATTTCCGAAAGCTCAATGTTCAGGGCCAGGGGCGCGCTGATGACAAACCGGACAATCTTCTGCTCGACCGCGATCTCCAACAGGCGTGCCACCCGGAACCGCGAAATTCCCAAGTCCGCGGCGATCTTCACCTTGGACTCCCCATCGATATAGAAACGCTGGGCTACGGTTGCCGCGAGGATCCCTTCCCCCGAGCTAACAGTCATCTCCATCTCCTCAGTTCCGGACGTCCCAACTGTTCCACACCGGCGTGGTTCCATTTGAGCCGTGCGCTCATTTGAGATTCTTCATTGTCAGGTGAGAGGTCTATACGAATACTAGAGGAGTGTGGCGCATGCCGCATTCTGAGCTACGCGGGCAGGGGTGCCCGCTATACGGGACGTCGCAGCACCTGACCAGGCACGAAATGGAATGCATCCGGCCACGGACAGATCACGGAGTTGCGGGACGTCTCGATTTTTGGAAAGGACCCTCTCGTGCCGTTGGTAGCCGGAGTTGATTCATCCACTCAATCCACGAAAGTTGTCCTTTGCGACCTTGATTCGGGACAAGTCGTCGGCACGGGTGCAGCACCTCATCCCCCGACCTCTCCCCCGCTCAGTGAACAACACCCGTCATCCTGGTGGGAAGCCACCCTCATCGCGTGGCGAAGGGCCCTCGAAGCAGCCGGGGCCGGCCCTGCCGCTGTCGCCGCCATCTCCGTCGCTGCCCAGTGCCACGGGCTAGTGGCGCTGGACAGCTCCGGTGCGGTCTTGCGCCCTGCGAAGCTGTGGAACGATACGACCACGGCCCCCGAAATGGAGTGGCTGCGGACTGCACTGCCAGCGGAAGAGTGGGCCAGGCGCACAGGATCTGTTCCAACTGCTGCCTTCACCGTCTCGAAACTGCTGTGGCTCAAAAAGGCAGAGCCGGAAAACTTCAAGAGTCTCGCCCAGATCCTACTTCCGCACGACTGGCTGACTTTCCAACTCTCAGGCCAGTACACCACCGACAGGTCTGAAGCCAGCGGAACGGGCTACTACAACGCGGAACGCAACTGCTACGACCGCGAGATCCTGACGCTGATCGATGAGAACATGTCCTGGGGAGAACTCCTCCCCCGTGTGCTGGGCCCCTCGGAACCGGTGGGCACCGTATCACCGTTCGCAGCCGAGGCACTCGGCGTCCGGCCAGACACTGTGATCGCCCCCGGAGCTGGCGACCAGCACGCCAGTGCCCTGGGCCTCGGCGCCCACCGTGGTGACCGTGTCCTCTCCCTAGGGACATCAGGGGTGATCTATACCGTCAGCGACGTCCCCGTCCACGACGACGAAGGCATCGTGGACGGCGTGGCCGACGCAGCTGGCGGCTACCTGCCCCTTGTCTCCACACTTAATGCCGCCAGAGTGACTGACACCTTTGCCCGGATCCTCGGCGTCGACCACCACGAAATGTCACGGCTCGCGCTGTCTGCTTCATCTGTGGACGTCCCCGTCCTGGCAGCCTTCCTGGACGGCGAAAGGAAACCCAACCTCCCCGACGCCACGGGAACCCTGACCGGTATCCGCACCGACGTCACCCGTGAACAGATCGCCCGCGCCGCAATAGAGGGAGTGGTTTTCGGGCTCAAGCGCGGGAGCGAACACCTGGACAGGGTAGGCGCGCCATCCGGAGGCAAGGTCATCCTGACCGGTGGAGCGGCCCGCTCCGAGGCCTACCGGCAGCTGACAGCAGATGCATTCGATTCGCCCGTTTACACTTCAGCCAGCATCGAATCAGTTGCAGTAGGCGCTGCAATGCAGGCCGCCGCGTGCTTCAAGAACATCGAGGTCCAGCAGATCCGGGATGCCTGGGCCCCCACACCGGAGCCCCGGGCCGAACCCAAAGACCCTGAGGGAAGTAGAAGCGCCTTTGACCGCTACAAGGCAGCCGCGGAATGGCGTGGAGCGGACCGGCAATCGTGAACACCGGACTCGAAGACAAAGCCCGGCGCGCCGGCATCGACCTGTCCGGGAGTGTCATCGCCGTCCCCGGGCACCGAAGGGACAGCCTCACCGAACGCTTGCTTCATGCCGGTCACTGGGTCCATGCCGATATGATCGCCGGGAGCTTCCTGGGCCAACAGGGCGTCACCACGGAGGAAATGGTGCGGCTGGCATCAGCAGCGGGCCCACGTCTGGACGCGCATCTCATGGTCGACAACCTAAATGAAGTGATTATTGATCTGCCGCAAGGCATCGGCCGAATTACTATCCAATTCCCCCGCACAGCAGCCATCGAAGAAGCTGTGGCACTGGCACGATCCAAAACGCACTCCGTCTGGATAGCCCTCGACAGCCCTACCCCGGCCGAGCTCCAGCAGGCACTGCAGTGCAGCCCCGATGGGCTGTTGGTCATGCTGACCCCGCCGGGCATGCCCGGCCACTCAGCGGACCTCCAAAGGCTCACCCGCATCCATGCCTCGTCCGACCCCTTACCACCCCTTGGCGTAGACGGTGGCGTCAATGGGACAAATTTGGATCTCCTCAGGGAGTTAGGAGTCACCTACGCGGTCGTCGGCCGAGCCCTTGCCGGAGGAATGTGTGCCTCCACCCGGCCAACCCACTTCGCCCACAGGAAGTAACTGCTATGCCCCCACCGTTACCTGCAGAAGCAGCCACATGGAAAACCGTCAACGAGGAAGTAAGTCTCGTTCTAGACGATATCGACCCAGGCGAATTCCACAGCCTTTGCCAACTTTTCCGCGAAAAGAACCGGCGATGGTTCTTCACTGGGCAAGGCAGGTCTGGTCTCGTCGCGGAAATGGCTGCGATGCGAGTCATGCACCTAGGTTTCGAGACGCATGTCCTCGGTGAATCCACAGCACCATCGGTGCGAGCAGGGGACGGGCTCTTCATCATCTCCAACTCCGGGACAACCCCCGTCAGCGCCTCCTTCGCCAAGATTGCGCGCTCCCAAGGCGCAACTGTGGCCCTTCTGACTGCCAACCAAAGCAGCACTCTTGTCGACCTGGCAGACAAAGTCCTCACCCTGCCCAGACACGATTCCAAACAATTCGGAGGGAGTCTCTTCGAACAGGCAGCACTGCTTGCCTTCGACGCCGTAATCCTGCAGGTCACTGCCGACGATCCCGAATCCTACGAACACATGTCCCACCGCCACACAAACATGCAGTGAAGCTCCACGGCTCTGGAACCCGCTGCACTAAACACGTGACTAAGCACAGGAGGCACACATGAACGACATCATCGTTATCGGAGTCGACGGCAGCGCTACGGCACATAAAGCCGCGGAATCAGCCAGAGATTTGGCGATTGCACTTAATGCATCGCTCCATGTCGTCACAGCCTTTCGAGGCGGTGACGAAGAAGTTTTCGGTACCGGCCGCGATCAAGTGGTTGTGTCCGCGCCCGATACAGCCGAACATCTGGCCCGGACAGCCGCAGAAGCACTTGGACAGCGCATCACCGTGACCTTCGCCGCTCTCTACGGCAACCCGGCCGATGTTCTCATCGAGGAGGCACGCAGGGTGAAGGCAAGCATCATCGTGGTGGGAAACCGCAGAATGCACGGCATTGGACGGGTCTTGGGCAGTGTGGCAAACAGCGTTGCCCATAACGCCCACTGCGACGTGTATATCGCGAACACCAATGCTGATTCATACCTTTGACAATCAATAGCGGCAGGAGGCAGGTCAAGTCCGGAGCAACAAGGCCTAAATGTGGCCAGTTCTGGCTGTGACCCACCAAAATGCGCTCAAATGAGCATTTTCGTTGACGAATGTGCAACCCCAAACCATACTGCTTTTAGATGAACTTTTGAGAGGCGTGTCACACAAATGAGTAGTTCGGGTGTTCAGGCAGTAGTTGAAGCGGCGAAGTCTTTCGTTGCCGCTGAAGCGGCCGCTGTGGGCGACATTGCGGATCAAATTGATGAGATATTTGTCCGCGTTGTGGCGTTGATCCTCAACACCCCAGGCAAGGTTGTTGTTACTGGCGCTGGAACCAGCGGTTTCATCGCCCGCCGCACTGCCCACCTGTTGTCTGTATCTGGAACGCCGGCCTACTTTCTGAACCCTACGGATGCACTTCACGGCTCGATGGGGTCCTTACGCTCAAGCGACGTCATGATTGCACTGTCCAAGGGCGGTACGTCCGAAGAAGTCAATGAACTAGTGCATCGGGTCCGTGGCGAAGGAGTGCACGTCATCGCCATTACTTGCCGGGGAGGGTCCCCCCTGGCTGCAGCGGCGGACCTGTCAGTTATTCTGCGAGAGTTTCCCGCAGCCGATCCTGGCAGCCTGATTGCTATGGGCAGCACCCTTGCCCACAGTGCCTGGCTGGATGCCTTGGCCGTTGTCTTGATGCGGGCGAAGCAATACTCGTGGGAGAAGGTGCAGTACACCCATCCCGGGGGGGCCGTGGGAAAAATGGGATCGCTTCCTGCTGCAATGGAGCCCTTGGCCGTTCCGGTGCTCGGACTGGACGAACCGGCCGCGCAATGAGAGCCGTCGCCGGTGTGGGCTCGTCCCCCCACTCAACCACAGCCACACTGCGGGGCTCAGATACCCGCAACGTTCTCGGCGCTGGCCGGAGCCCTCATCCTATGACGGTCCCTCCGCCCAGCGGGCAGAAGTCTTCTGACTGGTGGAAGGTTCTGCCGATGGGAAGTGTCAGTAGTGAAAGAGCCCGAAAGCGCCGCCGCCAGCGTGGCGACCAAGGCGACAGCAACTCTACTTGACGAGAGCATCACCAACGTCCTGCACCAGCGGTTCCCGGAGACCACGTTCATGGCCGGGCACTTTAGTATCACGCACACCGGACAAGTCCGGCCCGGATACAAGGCTGTCCGTGGCCGACTGACAGGGCCGCGGACGTAGATGACGTCTTAAGCTGACGCAAAATCATGCCCCCTGCCCTATTAAACGCATCAACCTAAATCTCCAGAACAGAGAGGTTCTCATGAACAAGAGACGCATCCCCGAAGAACTCGGGATCTTCGGCGTCCTAATCGCCGTCATCGTGGTACTCAGCCTGCTGTCACCGACGTTCCGCACCTTCGATAACGCACTGGTCCTTCTGGTCAACGGCACTGTCATCGCATTTCTTGCGTTGGGCCAGACCTTCGTCCTCCTTACCGGCGGCATCGACCTGTCGACCGGCGCCAATGTAGCTATGACCGGCGTCCTGTCCGCGCTGCTGATGCAGTCCGGTCTGCCCTGGCCTTTAGCGGCCATCATGGCGGTCGGCGCCGGAACAGTACTGGGCGTAGTCAACGGCATGCTGGTCCACTATCTGCGGATCCCCGCCTTCATCGCCACGTTCTCCACCCAGGGCGTCGCATTGGCCATCCCCCTCATCATCACGGGAGCTAACTCCGTGTCCGTTTCCGATGTCGGATTCTCCTGGATCGGGCAAGGCCGAGTCGCCGGGATCCCGCTGCCCGTCATCCTGCTTCTCATCACGGCGCTTGTTGCTGCCAGCTATCTGCGCATGACGCGCCCGGGCGTCCACATCTACGCCATGGGCGGCAACAAAGCCGCCGCGCGGCTGGCCGGCGTAAACGTCCCCCGCACAACAATCCTCGTCTACGCCGTCAGCGGCTTCTGCGCCGGAATGGGCGGAATCATCGCGACCTCCCGGCTGATGGTCGGCTTCCCAGCAACCGGCACAGGAAACGAACTTTTCTACTCCATCGCCGCGGCCGTCGTAGGCGGTATCTCCCTCTTTGGCGGAGTGGGAACCGTGCTGGGCGCGATGATCGGAGCCGTCCTCATCGCCGTCGTAAGCAACGGCATGAACGTGCTCAACGTCCAAAGCTACTGGCAATCACTGGTCATCGGGCTGATCATCCTCGTCGGAGTTTCCTTCGACACCTACCGGCGGTCCAGAGCCCGAAAACCATCGGCCCTCCGCAAGGGAACCGAAACGCAGAGTACTAAAACGCCTTCTGTCCCGCCCGCAACCCCTGCCGGCACGCCAGGCACAGCTCCCTCTTCCCTGACCTAAACCCGAGGCCGCAGCCTGCGGCCCTTGAAAGGAATGAACGATGAAGATCAAATCCAACGCCCTGATGGCAGCCGGAGTCCTCGCGCTAAGCCTGGCCGGATGTTCAAACGCAGCAACCGACACCAGCCCGCCAGCCAGCACGGGCAGCAACGCCTTGCCCGCGTCCTGCACCAGCGGGAAACCCACCATCGGAGTCGCGCTGCCCAACACGGTGAACCCGTACTACGTCGCAATGAAAAAAAGCTTCGAAGACCACGGCAAGGAACTCGGCTATGACGTCAAGGTCGCCATCGCCAACGACAGCGACTCCAACCAACTGGCCCAAATCGATTCGTTCGTCCAGCAAGGAGTGTGTGCCGTAGCACTGAACGCGGTCAACTCGGGCCCGGGCGCAGCCAGTGTCGCGAAGCTGAACGCCGCGAAGATCCCCGTCTTCACCGTCAACGTCATCATCTCCGACAAAGACCTCAAGACCCAGAACGCCTCCTACGTCCAGTATGTCGGGGCGGATCAGGTAGCAGGCGGCAAGCAGATGGGCGAGCAGGCACTCAAGGACCTCGGCAAGGACGCGAAAATCGTCGCCGGGATCATCGGGAACCCTGATCAGATCCCCACCAACCAGCGTGACGAGGGCTTCACCACCGCGGTCAAAGCGAACCCCAACGCGAAAGTCACTACCACCGTCAACGGCAAAATCGACCCCAGCGTCAGCCTCCAGGTCACGGGGGACCTGCTGCAGGGCAACCCGGATCTGAACGTCATTTTCGCCGACGCCGGCCCCCACGCAGTAGGCGCACTGCAGGCCATCGCCCAGCAAAACAAGGCAGACAAGGTCAAGGTCTACGCGTTCTGCGCCGCCGACACCCCCTTGAAAGACAACTACGCTGCCTGCGCCGCTCAGGAACCGGCGGAGTACGCCAAGATCACCATCGACAACATGAAGACCTTCCTTGGGGGCGGAAAAGTCGAAAACCAGGTGCTGCAGCCGCTCAAAGTCTTTGTCAGGGGCCAGACCCCTGGCCCCGGCGAAGTCGGCTAGCTCCACCATCCTGAACCCGGGCGAACACTGAAAAATGAGGAATAAACAATGACTGACAACTCCGGACTTGTCGTAACGGACATCTCCAAAACGTACGGAGCCACACGGGCACTTAGTAACGTCAGTCTCCGTGTTCGCCCGGGAGAAGTGGTGGCCCTCATAGGCCACAACGGCGCAGGAAAATCAACCCTGCTCCGCTCCTTGTCCGGCGCCGAAGTGCCGGACCAGGGAACCATCAGCGTTGACGGTGACGCCTCCGGCTTCACCTCCCCCAAGGACGCCTCCGGCGCCGGCATAGCCTGCGTCTATCAGGAACTGAGTCTGATTGATCAGCTTACGGTGGCAGAAAACGTGTTCCTTGGGCAGGAGCGGACGACCGGGCCCCTCCTTAGCCGGAAGGAAATGCAGCGCATCGCCGATGACCTGTGCCACGAGTACGGTATCGCCGCCCGCGCCAACGACCCCGTCGGCAGCCTGCCGGTCTCCCAGCGCCAGCTGCTGGAAGTCGCCCGGGCCATCTACCACGACGCGAAGTACTTGCTGCTTGATGAACCGACAACGGCCTTGGAAGAGCAGCAGGTGCAGGATCTTCTGTCCATCATCCGCCGTCTGACTGCCGAAAAACGTGTCGGTGTCCTACTCGTGGACCATAAGCTGGACGAGGTGTTTGCTGTCGCGGACCGCATCGTCGGGCTCGCCAATGGCCGCATCGTCCTGGACGGGGACGCCAGCCAGATCGACAGGCAGGCTGTCGTCGATGCCATCGTCGGTGATCACGAAGTGGAGGTCAGTGACATCGTCGGTGACGGCACCCACCCCCACCACGTCGAGGCACCCAGCGAAGACGAACTCCAGCACACCTTCGGCGCACCCGTCCTCGAAGCACGCGACATCCGGGGAAACGGGCTGCACCGCGTCAGCATGACCGTTCACCAGGGCGAGATCCTGGGCATCTACGGCCTCATCGGCTCCGGACGCTCCCGCTTCCTCCGAACCGTCTACGGAGCCGAACCCCTGGGAGAGGGCGAGCTGAAGCTTAGCGGCCGCAGTTACTCGCCCCGGCGGCCAGGCGACGCAGTCCGGGAAGGGATCGCCTTCCTTTCAGAAGAAAGAAAATCTGACGGCTTCATCCCCCAAATGTCCTCGGTGGACAACGCGGTGCTTCCCATCCTTGGCCGACATGTCCGCGCCGGGCTGCTGAACTGGAAGAAGCTCCGCAGCGCTTCCAACGACGTACTGGCCCAGATGACGATCCAAGGCGACATCAACTCCCCCATAACAGCCTTGTCAGGCGGCAACCAACAAAAAGCCTTGTTCGCACGGGCGACACTTCAGGCCCCGCGCCTGCTCCTGCTCGACGAACCCACCAAAGGCGTCGACATCGGAGCCAAACAAGAGATCTACGGCATCATCAGGCGCCTGGCTCGGGAAAAGAACGTCGCGGTCATTGTTGTTTCCAGCGAAGAAGAGGAGCTGACAACACTTGCCAACACGATCACTGTCTTTCGCCAAGGCACTTGCGACGGCACAGTCTTCGCCAAAGACGCAATCAGCCCTGCACAGTTGCGTGAACTCGCCTGGGGCGACGCAGCAGAACTGCGGGCATGAACCAGGAACTCCTACGCCAAGCCAACGCTGCATCCGCAACCCTCTCGGGCAGCCTGATCACCGTACCCCGCCCAGAAAGACCAGAAACCGCCAGAGAGCTATGGGCCGCCGGGGCGTGGGTCCATGCCGATGTACTGGAAGGCAGCTATGCACACCAGCCAGGCATCGACTTCACCGAAATCCACGCCCTTCACCAGATGAACGCCAACAGGCTGGACGTTCACCTCATGGTCGATGACCCGATCCTGGCCTGCCAAAAAATCCCGTCGGGACTGGGCCGACTGACCATCCAAATCAGCCGGAACTGGGATCTCGCCGACATCATCACCCATGCCCGCTCCAAGGCCAAACAGCTATGGCTGGCCGTCGATGGTGAATACAACCTGAACGACGTCGACAACCTCAGTGCGCACCTTGGAGCCATGACCGACACCGGCATCCTCGTGATGCTCACCCCACCAGGACAACCCGGAAAAAGGGCCAGCCCGGACCGGATACAGGACATACGGAAGCTGCACCAGACACTTCCGCTGCCACTGGGCGCGGACGGAGACGTCAATACCGGGAACCTCGATGACATCATCGCGGCGGGGGCTACCTACCTTGTTGCAGGCCGTGCTCTTGTCGGCGCAGAACGCTAAAACTCCAACCGTTTCCCCAATACTTGATCAGCAGGAACTGTCGGGGTCGAAGTGTCAAAGTACCTTGGGTTACAGCTCAGCTGTGTGAAGCCCAAACGGGGGGCGGAGCAGTCCGGGAGTAAGGCCCTCTGCGGGATCGTTACCGAGTTGGATGACGTGATTATTCCGGTCGACGTGGACCACGCGCGGTTCGTAGGCTTTGGCTTCCTCGGTGGTCATCTCGGCGTAGGTAATCAGAATGACTGTGTCGCTCTCTTGAACAAGATGTGCGGCCGCGCCGTTGATGCCGACCACGCCTGATCCCCGCTCACCGGCGATGGTGTAGGTTTCCAGACGGGCGCCATTTGTTACGTCGACGATGGCGACAAGTTCCCCGGGAAGAATATCAGCCGCATCGAGCAGATCCAGGTCGACGGTGACCGAACCTACGTAGTGTAGATCGGCGTGAGTAACTGTTGCCCGGTGAATTTTGGACTTGAACATCTTTCGATTCATAACGGCATCAGCGTAGCGGCCAAGGCCACCTACCCGGTTATCCAGAAGAGGCATGGGTCCATGCGTTGGTGACCAGTTAGCACTAAACGGCAGACTGAAATGATGCCTGTCGTAGCCCCACTTGCTGGTCGGTGCAGCATCCACGCAGTCCTGCCGAGGCCAGCCAACAGAGTTCCTGGTGAGCGTAATTGTGGTGGACACGGCCGTACTCGATTTCGCCACCCAGAGCGTTTTCAACGACCCGCGCTTGACGTATGCAAAGGGGAGTTTGGTTCTGAGTGAACGATTCAGTCCAATACCTCGTCGTTATGGCAGGAGCCGGTCTTTGGCACCGGAGAAAGTCGCTTCTCACTCTGTGAGCTGAGCCGAGGAAGAAACACCATGAAAATGAGTAACCGTCGAATTACTGCTGTCGTTAGCTCTGTGGGAGTGTTGGGCGCAATCGTAGCGGGGGCTGCAAGTGCGAGTCCGGTGCTGGAGAAGTCTGTTCCCGCGGTGTCCGAAGGGCATCCTGTGGAAATCGAGGTGCTTGCCCCCAAAAAAGGAGATATTGCCGGAGTCTCCGGCTCCGGCTGGTTCGTAGACCTGAGAGTGCGCTACGGCGAAGGCTTGGCCGCAGCAGGGTTCACGGGTTTGCAGCTCACCGGACCGGGCACGCATGCGAACGCGGCGCCTTTCCCTGGATCGTTCTCGACGGGGCAGGATGATCGTCTGCCGGGCCTCGTTGTACTCGCCTCCACCACCACCAGCACCGTCAAGGGCTTTTCCGGCCCCGGCACGAATCTGGCCAACCTGTTCAATCTCACGGGCATCACTGACCGCTCAAGAAAGGGCGCTGAAATCTGGGATTCCTGGGTCGTCGGCGCCCCGATTGCCGGTCAGGACGTTGACAGCACCCTGACGGTCGCGCTGATCGGCGACCTAAACCAAGACGGCATCTATAACGATGCTCCGAACGTCGTGCCGGACTCCAACGGTGATGGCACGATCGATGCATCAGATCTGGAAGCCCTCGGGGTCGCGTCGAAGATCATAACGGTCCCATTCCATATTTCGGGGGACCCCAGCTAGCGCGACGTTGTGGATGGCCACCGCGATCGAACTTTCGCCTCGGCAAGAGTTTCTCGTCTCCCATCCCGTTATCCTCGCGACCCGCCTTGCCTTGGAAGGCCGCTCAGGGCAAGGCGGAGTCATTCTCGGCGCCGGCCCATAGTGGTGTTGAACCTGCGCCTCCACTGCTACATTCCATCGATATTCGGCCTGAGCAAAGGTATGCCGGGAACGTATGCTTGCATAAGGGATTGCTCTCTACTGGTGGGCAACGAGGTGCCCGAGCATGGAATTATGAAAGCCCTCGATGACCCGAAGACGACATCCGCGCCTAGCACAACAAGGAGTCGTCTCGTACTCGACTCCTATCGGGTACTCTCGCCCGGACTCGCAGTCGCGGTGGGCGGCGCCCTCGTCGCGATAGGAGTCACGGCTCTGGTTCGAGGCCTCAGCCCCCTGCTGGTTGCCATCGCCCTAGGACTTGCGGCACGCAATCTTGGTTTACTCCCCGAGAGGCTTACCCCAGGGCTTACTGTCGCCAGCAGGGTCCCCCTTCGCCTGGGAATCGTTATCCTTGGTCTGCAGCTCTCACTTCAAGACCTCGCAAAGCTAGGTTGGGGCATCCCCCTGCTTGCAGTTTCCGTCGTCGCGATAGGCATATTCGCCACGGTAATCCTGGGACGGTTACTGAAGGTCCCGCCTCGCCAGACCATGCTTGTAGCCTGCGGCTTTTCGATTTGCGGCGCGGCGGCAGTCGCCGGTGTCCAATCCGTGGTTGAGGCCGACGAAGAGGAAACGGTAACGGCGGTCGCCCTTGTAGTACTTTTCGGGACGCTTATGATCCCCGGCATCCCCGTCCTTGTCAGCCTCCTAGGGCTCTCGAACCAGATAGCAGCAGTCTGGGCTGGAGCTTCCATTCATGAAGTGGCCCAAGTGGTGGCGGCTGGCGGAATTATTGGCGGTACAGCACTGGCCACAGCGGTAACCGTCAAACTTGCCCGCGTTCTGATGCTCGCGCCAACGGTTGCCATACTCTCTTGGCGTCAGCGCCGCGCTGGCACCACACCAGGAATGAAGCGTCCCCCGATCGTTCCCCTCTTCATGCTCGGGTTCATCCTTCTGGTCGTCGTCCGCAGCACCATCGATGTGCCGACAGATGTGTTGGCCACCGCGGGATCCATTCAAAGCTTCCTGCTCGCCTCAGCGATGTTCGGACTCGGCACAAGCGTTCGCCTAAAGGCCCTCCTCCGCCGTGGAGGCCGCACATTGACTCTCGCGGCAGGCTCCACCGCCATCGTCTGCCTGGTCGGCCTAGGCGGGGCGCTGCTCGTCGCATAACTGCTGCCAGTCGCCCAAAAACCTTCTGGCTTGGGCTGAATAACCAGACGCAGCCCCTCCGAGGCACTTTCCATCCAGCCTGTCGCCGGAATACCGAAACCACGTGAAGATCGTATGAGGTGTGGAGCAACAAGCGGTCCTCCGGGCAGAACGCGGAGGACCGCACCACATTCTGGTCATCGGCAGAAGGAAGAAATTTTCGCTCAGGGTCCGAAAAACCGTATAGATCAAGCCGTGGATCCTCACCTGAGAAAAAATCGGTCACTGAGATACGGTGGTCCGATGCCTATGAGGCATGTCCTGGCCGGCGCCGGCACAAGCAGCACCCCTTCTCAGGGGTGCACGTCTCAAAGGGCCTTACGACCGTCAAGCTGCACCCGCGGTGTCAGCCTGTTGCAGCGCAGTTAACGTTGCGTGCCAGTCCTGGCGAAGGATATACCGAGGCCGGACCAGGGTGACTTCAGGGAAGCGAGGACCCTGGGTATTTCATTCTCTGGAGGGGCGCTGGATTCCCATCTGTAGTCAATCCATACTTCAAAACCCTCGACCCGCTCGAACAACTGACGTGTGTGGGCGCCTTCAGAACTCAGCCACAGCACCGCATCATCCTGCGTGACGGCGTCAACGGTTCCGAAACGCACCAAGTGACCATTGAAAAGGATGGCTACCTGCTGACCCACAACGGGAAGCCACTCTCGCTGGAAGTGAAATGCCATGCCTGCGCTCACTTTCTGGATGTCGGCGACCTATTGCATCAGGTCGGTCGGTCAGTGCGTTCGGGCGTCATGTTTTTCCCGACTCATATGTAGATGCCCTGCCGGTGTCGCCTATGAGTCCACAGGCCTTGCACACTGCCTACTCAGCCTCGGCTCATCGTCCCGTACGTGGTGGTGCGTTCCACCACAGGGCGCCCTATACCGGCACCTATGGCCACAAGTTCCTCCACGCTCTTCGCCGAACCGTGCTCCGAGCCGGCCATGCGCGAGATTGTCTCCTCCATCAGGGTGCCGCCGACATCGTTGGCCCCGGCGTTGAGCATGGCCTGAGTGCCTTCCACTCCGAGCTTTACCCAGGACGTCTGGATATTTTTGATACGCCCATGCAAAAGAATCCTTGCCATCGCGTGCACCGCCAGGTTGTCTCGAGGAGTGGGCCCGGGCCGGGCGATGCCAGCAAGGTATATAGGGGAAGAGTGGTGCACGAAAGGCAGAGGCACGAATTCCGTGAAACCACCTGTCTCATCTTGAATGCGCGACAAGACGCGTAGATGGTTGACCCAGTGGCGGGGGTTGTCGACATGCCCGTACATCATGGTGGAGGACGAAGGGATCCCGAGCTGGTGCGCGGTAGTGATCACTTCAATCCAGGTTTTGGTCGGGAGCTTTCCCTTTGTCAGGACCCAGCGGACGTCATCATCAAGGATTTCTGCGGCTGTTCCGGGGATTGATCCCAATCCGGCCTCCTTCGCCTTAAGGAGGAATTCCCGGAAAGACAGCCCCGTCCGGTTTGCGCCGTTGACAATTTCCATCGGGCTGAAGGCATGCACGTGCATCCCTGGTACGCGCTGTTTCACCGCGGCCGTGAGGTCAAAGTACGCCGTACCCGGCAGCTGCGGATCGATACCGCCCTGCATACATACTTCAGTTGCCCCCAACTCCCACGCTTCTTCTGCGCGGTCAGCTACTTGGGCCAGCGATAATGAATAAGCGTCTGGATCGGTGCGCCGCTGCGCGAAGGCACAAAACCTGCATCCGACATAACAAACGTTGGTGAAGTTGATGTTCCGGTTCAGCACGTATGTCACGTTGTCCCCAACGGTGTCCCGCCGGAGCTCATCAGCGAGACGAACCACTTGGGTCAGGAGGTCGCCTTCAGCGGTCATCAGCGCCAATGCATGCTCGTCCGAAAGCCCTCCTGGGTTGGCCTCCGCAGCCCGAAGTGCGGCGAGCCCGTCTGCGTCGGCGCGGGAAACGTTACTAGCGGGGGGTTTGGACGAGGACGTGGATGCGGCTTGCTCGCCGACGGCTGCCCAATCACCGTAAACATTCTGAAAGTCGCTACGAACATCTGCTCGTCGTCCTTCGGTGTCCACGCTGGCGTACAGATCTGTACGTCCCAAACTTTCGAATGCCAGATCAGGTTCCTGCCATGGCAAACCCACAGGCCGGCGCTCACCATTTATGACTTCGAGGTCCACCAGCCCCTCATGATCGACAAGGGCAGCAACGTGGCCTGACACTCTCGGATCAATCCACGGCTCACCGGCCAGCACATATTGCGGATGTGCGGTTAACCGTGCACGAAGGGTGAACCCCGACTGGCTGGTAACTCGGCGCAGGCGCTCCAACGAAGGCCATGGACGTTCAGGATTCACGTGGTCCGGCGTGACCGGAGACACTCCCCCCCAGTCGTCGACACCGGCGTCAAGAAGCCTTGTGCATTCGTCGAGGTTCACGAGGTTCGGCGGTGCCTGAATGCGGATCTTCGGACCCAGGAGAATGCGCGAGACAGCAATGGCCGCCACGTATTCGTCGACACTCAGGTCGGGGGTATTTTGCATGGCGGTCTTTGGCTTGGCTCTAAAGTTCTGAACGATGACTTCTTGAACGTTGCCATACGTGCGCGCGATCTTCCGAATGGCGAAGATGGTATCAGCGCGTTCTTCGTTGGTTTCACCGATACCGACCAGCAGCCCGGTGGTGAACGGGATGGACAGTCTGCCGGCGTCCTCCAGTACCCTCAGGCGGACTTTGGGATCCTTGTCGGGGGAGCCGAAGTGTGCTTCACCGCGGGTGTTGAACAGGCGTCTCGACGTGGTTTCCAGCATCATGCCCATCGAGGGGCTGACGGGCTTAAGACGGTTCATCTCGTCCCACGACATGACGCCGGGATTTAGATGCGGCAAAAGGCCTGTTTCTTCCAAGACCCGCACAGCCATGGCGCGCACATAATCAAGGGTGGAGTCGTACCCATGCTCGTTTAGCCACTTCGCTGCCTCGGGCCATCGGTCTTCCGGCCGATCGCCGAGGGTGAATAGCGCCTCGGTGCATCCTACTTCCGCGCCCGCCTTGGCGATATTGATGATCTCATCAGGGGAGAGGTATGGTGCCCGCCCTTCACGTGATCCCTGCTCTGGTGTCTCAACGAAGGTGCAGTAGTGGCACCGGTCGCGACACAACCTGGTTATGGGGATGAACACCTTTGGCGAGTAAGTGATTGTGCGCGGCCGACCAACTTCCCGCAGCCCGGCGTCGCGTGTGCGGGAGGCGACCGCAGACAACCGTTCCAGTTCCTCGCCGCGCGCCTGCAGGAGGGCAGTCGCTTCCGCCAAGTCCAACGACGCGCCCTTCTCTGCACGGGCAACGGCGCGACGAATTTCCTGGGGCTTTGCAGGAGCAGTGCTCATGGGAATAACTTTCAACTAGTTGGGTTTCCGTGCCGGCTCAAGGTACTTTCGCGCCACCGGTTTCGGTGGCGATACTCACTGGTGAAGTCACCGCACGCACTAGATCGCGGCCGAATGCCGGGTTCACGTGGGTCAAAGTGCGGGCCACAATAGGTGTCACGCCGAGCGCCTGGATGCGCGTGACTTCTTCCTGGTCGGCTTCGTCGATAACGAAGAAGTCGACAAGATCGGTGTACAAGGATGCGGCTGCTGATGCGGTGTGTTCCAGGCCCCGGGCTTCCATGAGACGCCCTCGCAGCTTCGCTCGATGGGCGTCGCCCGCATTGTTAAACCCCGCTCGGGAAACGACAGGGGTGACCGCGACAACGGGCGCAGCAGTTGCTTGGATTGCTGCGCGAGTCTCCCCCACGCTGAGGATTGGCAGCATGCTCGCCATCGGACTGCTGGGTCCCAGAACCACGAGCGAAGCAGTTTCGAGTGCTTCGGTCACGGCCGATGGCGTTCTTGCCACCTCAATTCCCTTATATCGAATTTCCTCTACGAGCGGTTCTGCCTGGTGACGGACGTGGTACTCCTGGAAACTGGTCCATCCTGCCCCTTTCTCTAAAACTTCCGTGCTGACTTCTTCTTCGCACATCGGAAGAATTCGGGTAGCTACCTTATTTACCCGGGCAAGATGGGCTGTCACCTCACTCAAGGGCATTCCGCCATTTAGTAGCTGCGTCCTCAAAAGATGCGTCGCCAAGTCGCGGTCGCCCAGGTTGAACCAAACGTCTTCACCGAGTTCAGCCAGCGCAGCCATTGCGGTGAATGACTCATCGAGAAGGCCCCAACCTCGTTCCTGGTCCTGCTTGCCTGCGAGACCGTAGGTGACGGTGTCGAGGTCGGGGCAAACCCGCAATCCGTAGTGCCAAAAGTCGTCGGCGGTATTCACGACCAGAGTGAGGGACTCCTGGCCGATGTCGTTTGCCAGTGCTCGCCACAGTCGGGTTGCACCGATACCTCCGCCGAAACACACGATGGACACGAAAGGGTCCTATTCCTTAGTCATCGTCTTAGAACCGAAGTCGAACATTTTGTCCAGCGCCTCAACCTCCGCTTTGCGCCAGGACACGGGAGCGGGTTCCTGGATCATGCCGGTCTCTTTCAGGTACTCGAGGACGGCCACATCCTGTTTTAGCGGGTTACCCCACGTGTGCTCAAAGAAGAGCGTTTCGAAAGGCGCCCGGGGCCGTTGTCCGCCTGCTTTGGCGTCTTCCGCCGGGTAGCCGACAAGTTGGAGCTGGGCAGGCGTGACATCGTCGGGCAGGCCGAGAATGGGACGCATGGCATCGCGGTCACCGGAGGCAAGGCACGAGCCCAAGCCCTGGTCAACTGCGGCCAGGACAGCGCTGCCGATGCCGAGGCCAACCTCAATCGCGCTTAGCCATTCAGCAAAGTGTCGCTCCCCCTTGAGTACGTTGAACTCTGGGGTCTGCAGGACGCCGGAGTCCACTTTCTCCTCTGTCCATCCCTGAGTTGCGTTCAACGCACCGACGTCAATGAGTTCCATGAGCAAATCGCGCATGTTGTTCCAGGCGCTTAGGTCAACGACCCAGACGATGATGACTGGGGCGAGCTGCGCCATCGTCTGGTTATGAAGGGCGTTGACGATGCCGTCGAAGATATCGTCCGGCGTTTCCCCACGGGTCAGTACAACTGCTTTTCGAAGTTCGTGAGTGTTGGCCTGGGAGCATTGCAGCCGGGCCGCCTCCAGGATGACCTGTATTTTTTCTTTCTCTACAGGCCGATAGGGCTTGTAGTACCGGATCGCTCGCCTGTCGCCGACAACCTGCTTGAAGTCCATTGCACTCCTTCGTAATCATGGTTTAGTCACAGCATTCGCCCGCATGGACACGAACTGGGTCGCGGTTGTCCATGCCAACGGGGCACGTTTGCAGTATTGCCCCCTACCTGGCCCTGGGGTAGTTGGCTTTTCGTCATGGAGCCATTCACAACTCGCATGGGTGAACCGGCAGTTATGTGGGTGAGGCCGTCAAAGCCACCACATGCCGCACTAAGGCGCCGGGGGTGTGTACGTCCTCCGGGTTCAGGTCACCAGACTCAACGAGTTCTTCGACTTCGGCGATCGTGATGCGTCCGGACAGTGCGCAGAGGTGGTTGAAGGTCCGGTCCGCATCCCGGTAGACGAGGTTTCCATGCCGATCCCCCTTCCAGGCATGCACCAAACTGAAATCAGGGGTAATTCCGCGTTCCAAGACGTATTCCATGCCGCAGAAGGTCCGTGTTTCTTTTGGGTGCAGCGCCAGCGCGACCGCGCCGACGCTGTCGCGGCTCGGGCGCGCAGCGTCCTGGGCTCGCGGGACCACCCCGGTCCGGGTAAAGAAGGCGGCCACGCCCAATCCGCCGGCTTGAAGCCGTTCGCTGAGGACGTCCTGCTGAACTAGCTCAACCTCGACCCCTCCCCCAAGATACTTCCGAAGGAATTCCTTGTCCCGCCCCAGATTTGGCGCGACCATTCGGCTAACGCGGCCGGCCGTGAGGAGCCGAGCAAAATCTTTGCTGTCGACTCCCGGCTCATTGGAAATTATTTCCAGGTCTTTCACACCGGATTTGTACAGCCCATCTAGGAGCGCTGAGGGGATTGCGCTGAGGCTCAAGCCGGTGGCGATCGATGAACGTGTTGTTATGCCGGCGACGGCTGCCAAGGCCGAAGTGACGACTTTGCTCGTGGGGCTCACCTCAAATCTAGTTGCGAGGGCGGTGTTGTTCATTTTGGCTTGCAGAACGCTTTAGCCGCCCGCGCCGGCGCCTTTGGCAAGGTAGTTAGGTCTACGGGGCCGAATACGAAGAGGGGCGACTCATCAGTCACTTCAGCCGGGGAACAGGTCGACGGGTGCCGGCCTCGTAAGCCGGCGTGCATGATCCCTTGGCGCTGGCGGCTACGCGCCAAGATATTCCTCCACTGCCGTGACGACCGCATCCACACCATTTAGGAGCTCCGTCACGACTTCTTGATCCGCCATCAGGGGAGGGGAAAGCACGAGCATCGTGCCGCCCCGGTCATCCGCGCGGGTTAGTAGATTCACTCGTTTCATCGCAGCCGGCAAGATCTCTCGGGTAATTGTCTCGGCTTCGAGTGCAGTCAGTTCTCTGCCTAAGTGTCGGTTTCCTGTGAATTCCAGAACCTGCAGGAAGCCAGCTCCACGCGACTCTTTCACGCTTGGATGACTTTCGCGAATAGTGTCCAGGCCGTTTTGCAGAGTCGTTTCGAGTGCTCGGACCTGGCCGAGAATCCCCTCGTCACGTATGGCTGTCAGGTTCGCGACTGCGACGGCGGTCGCGACTGGATGCCCGCCCCAGGTACCACCATGAGAGAACATGCCCCCCTGCGGCGAATCCATGAGGCCGGCGACAAGGCTGTCTCGAATGATAACGCCTCCCAGCGGCGCATACCCTGATGTGACTCCTTTGGCGAAGGTGATCAGGTCCGGGTCCGCCCCAAACCTCGTGCTGCCGAACCACTGTCCGACGCGGCCGAACGCTGTAATGACTTCGTCCGCAATCAGCAAGCATCCGACACGGTCACAGATCGCGCGGAGCTCCTGCCAGTATCCTTCAGGCGGGACCAAAGCTCCCCCGGAGTTCTGAACTGGTTCTGCAATCACCGCGGCGATCGTCTCGGGCCCTTCCTCATCGATGATGCGAAGCAGTGCCTGGATGCTGGGGAGGTCAGCGGCCCTGCCGCCCTCGTGGAGTTTCTCGCCGCGGGTATTCGGAAAGTGACGAACACCCTCAAGCAACGGACCGAAGGGCGCCTTGAACCGATCAATGCCGGTCACGCTTAGTGCCCCCATGGTTGTCCCGTGATACGCCATATCCCGGGCAATAAACTTTACGCGTTGTTTGTTGCCTTGGCTCAGATGAAATTGACGGGAGAATTTCAGCGCGGACTCCACAGCCTCAGAGCCTGAACTGACAAAGAACGTGGTGCCAAGGCCTTTGGGGGCGAGGTCCGCGATCATCGTCGCAGCTTCCACCGATGAAGGGTGTGTTGCCGACCAGTTTGTCCAGTACGCCAGTTGCTGCATTTGTTTAGCGGCAGCGGCGACAAAATCGGAGCGGCCATGCCCCATGTTGACACAGAACATGCCTGAGAGGCCGTCCAGGTACCGGCGCCCTTGGTCATCAAAGACGAACGCACCCTCCCCCCGAACGATCACAGGCAAGTTGTCGTCCCGCCATGTAGTCGCGCGCGTAAAATGCGGAAGTAAGTGGGCCTGCGCCTGCCCGCGAATGTTTGTAGTGGATGTCCTCACTGCAGATCTTTTTCCCTTGCTCTGTGTTGGTCCCGGTTTTCCTGACGCTTGAGCGGCTGACGCGTTCCAACAACGACGCCGCTTAACCCGGCCGCTGTCAGCCCTTATTTATTCGGTTATGGGAACGGCGACCGTCACTGTTGCTTTGGTAACGAGGGTTTCGTCCGGATCATTGACCTTCATGGTGCACGTCACAAGCGCCCAGTCGTCATTTTGTTCGACTTTGATGACTTCCCCCGAAATGTGGTGCTTTACGTCGGGGTATGCGACGGAGGTTAGGCGGAAACTGACCGATCGTACGACCGAGCGTGGTCCGAGCATCCGCGTGACTGCTTCCAGGCACCAGTTGCCCATCAGGAAGCCCGGCAGGATTACCCCTTTCCAGCCTTGGGCCCGGCACATCTCGTCGTCGAAGTGGACTTGATGCGCGAAGCGGATCGCCGCAGTATAGAGGGTGGACTGCACCCGGCTGACGCAGCGGTCAAGCGGGGGCACCGTCTGGCCCGGCTCGAGGTCTCTAACAGATATGGCCTGGCTCGTGTATTCAGAAACAAATTTGCTCGTAGCGTTCACGAATAACCAACTCTCCGATCTGGTCCCGGTATTCGGTTTCCCACATGACGACGACGAACTTGCGGGTTGATCCGTCCTTTTCCTTCATCGAAACGAGAGTCTTCACGCCTGTGAGACGATCCCCTATTTTCAGGGGACGGATCCATTGGACCGACAAGGTGCCGCCAACTGACTGCCCGCTACCAATGACAGGCCGATTTTCCACCACAATGCCGTCGGCAGAATACTCGTTGAGCGGCTTGAAAGGACGGACTGCCGCTTGGTACAGCATTGGCGGCACTACCCTTTGGGTGCCGGCAGCAGCTGCGGAAGAATCACTCACATAGGCTGGGTGGTCGTCTTCTGATGCAAAAACGTACTGTTGCACCATTGATTCGGTGATCTCGTCGCCTTCGACGGTGACTTGACGACCAATCCATCCGAGAGCTTCGTCATCGAGTAAAACGCCCATCAGTTTTCCCTCCTGTGATATCCCATTGCCCAGGCGTTCAACGGCCTCACTGTACGGCCGCCTTGCTAGCGATGGCGTCGATTTCGATCAACACGTCCGCGGGCAAGCCGACGGAAATTGTTGAACGGGCAGGGAAGGGTTCTTCAAAGAACGCACGGTATGGCTCGTTCATCTCCTCCCAGTGGGCCATATCCGCCAAATACACTGTCGTTCTGACGACGTCGGCCCTGGTTAGTCCATGGCGCTGGAGGGAATCTTCAAGGTTCTGCAAAGCCAAACTTGTCTGAGCCTGGAGGCCTTCACTCATCTGGCCCTCGGCGGTCCGACCAATGTGACCTGCAGTGAATACGAGATGGTCAGTCTCCCGTGTCTTGCTGTAAGGGGGTGGAGGTTTAGGGGTGTTCATTACTCTCCCGTTCTTTCAATGCTGAGCGGTTTTGGATAGAAATGCGTGCAGACGATTCAGGGCTTCGGGGCTGCGCCCAAACGATTCAGCGTCCGACGCTTCAACATGGCGGGCGAGCCCACCCGCCGCATCCAAAGTCGACCAGGAAGCACGTTTTATGGCCGCGTTCAGGGCCGGGGGCGTAGCTGCAATGGAAATTGCAGCCTCAACGGCGACTTCCTGCAGGTAAGCGGGATCAACTACTTCGGACACTAATCCCACGCCAAACGCCCGTTCCGCGTTGACCGGCCTCGCCCTGAGAAGCATGTCCAAGGCTGGCCCGACGCCGATTAATGTTGGCAGGATACTGAGTTGGCCTCCTATCGGCAGTAGCGCCAACCGGGTTCCGGTGGCAGCAAAGGACGCCGAGGTGGATGCTATGCGGATGTCGCAAGCTAGGGCGAGGTTCAGTCCTCCAGCGTAGGCCGCCCCGTTGACCGCCGCGATTGTTGGTTTTGGTAGGAGCCGGGGGCGTTGAAAGACGTCATTGATGGTGGGGTCATATGCCGAGGTTGGATTATCGAGGAGTTCAGAGATGTCGTGCCCGGAACAGAATGCACGATCACCCGCGCCGCTAATGAGGACCACGCGGACTTCATCGTCCTGTTCTGCCCTGTCCAGCTCCCGGCTCAGGGTCTGAGTCATTTGCTGCGTCATGGCATTGGCCCTAGCCTCATTGGCGATGACCAAGGACAAAACACCGTTGTCTAAGACGCTATGTACTTCTCCAGACATCCTGCAACCCTCTTTCCTGACGATGACCAAAGGCACCGCTAAATACTGCGCCGTGACCTCTATGCCGGCGAACCCGCAGCGTTGCTCATGGACCGTGTGTCATCGTTTCCGCGGTCGGTGTCGTCCGTCAGGGGTTCAACGATAAAGTCCTCCAATTGCGGTGAACGCGTCCGCTCCCAGAACTCGAGCAGCGTCCACGGATGGTTAGTGACAACGCGTCCATTGCTGTTTCGGAAACGGCTCGTCAAGCCTGGCTCAGTCCAGACCATGCGGCCCAGACGTTCGTCGATGGTTTGGTTGTAGGCATCAACCACTTCGGGCTTGATCATGACGGAGCGTTTGTCATCCTCTATCAGCGTCTTGAGGCAGGTCATGATGAACCTGCTCTGTCCCTCCGACATGAATGTTGCTCCTCCACCGTGACCGATGGCGGTGTTGGGTCCTTGCAGGGCGAATAGGTTCGGGTAGTCAGCCATGACTACGCCCAGGTATGCCCGGACATCGTCCCCGCTCCCAAATGTCTCGGCAAGGCGTTTGCCCTTTGCGCTGATGAGGTCAAGGGGCCAGAAGTACTGGGTACCGTGGAATCCGGTCGCGAATCCGATGACGTCCACGGGATAGTGGTTCCCGTCTCCTGTCAAAATTCCAGACTCATCAAGGCCAACGATTTCACTACTGACCAAGCTCACATGCGGTCGGGTCAGGGTCTTGTACCAGTCGTTGTCCACTACCAAGCGCTTTGAATAAGGGGGGTAGGTGGGCGTGACTTTTGCTATCAGATCCTCGCGACCGCCTAGTTCCTTGCGGATGTAAGCGGTGAGCTCCTCCCGGACAGCGTCATTCTCCGGGCTGGGCTTAAGACCGTCAGGGGTTTCCTGCAGGATCATCCGGCGGTGCTCACGATCCCCGAGCACGAAGTCAAGGTAGAAGCGGTACCATGCCAGGTAATTTGGAAGGTTTTGAAGCAGCCACCGTTTCCCTTCGCTGACTGGTCCGATCTCGGTTGGTTTGCGGGGCCGCATCCAGTGCGGGCTCCGGACAAAGACGAGGAGTTCCTTGGCGACTTCGGCAATTGCTCGGGTGACTTGAACACCGCTGGATCCGCTGCCGATGATAGCGACCCGCTTGCCTTCCAGCGACAGATCCTCCCGCCAACGGGCAGTGTGGAATGTCTCGCCCTTGAAGCTTTCGAAGCCCGGGATATTGGGTATTTTCGGCCTGTTCAACGAACCCACAGCGACAACGAGAACGTCCGTGGTCAACACATCGGCTACACCCCCGCGGGTAACATCAAGCCTCCAGCGTGACGTCTCGGCGTCCCATGTGCCGGCCTCGACTTTGGTGCCGAACTGAATACGGTCCAGGACCCCGCGCTTAAAAGCCGCATCTTTCACGTACTGCAGGATTTCATCACGCTTCACGTCGAAACGAGTCCAATCAAGATTGGGCTCCGCTTCCCATGCGTACTGAAAAGCCTGGGTATCCACCCCACACTCGGGGTAGACATTGTCAAACCAGATGCCGCCGGGCTGCGGGTTCATATCGAGGATCTCGTAATCGATCCCGGCGTCAGCGAGGCTGAAGGCGAGACCAAGACCACTCATTCCTGCGCCGACAATGGTGACCTTGAGGTTGCGCCGCTCCACAGCTTTGGGGTCGATATTAACCTTGCCCAATTCCGGATTAAGGTGGTGCTCCAGCTTATGAATGAAGGAAGCGTCCAACCGTTCGTCGATGGCAGCGCGGGCGATGCGCAGTAGGCCGGCCGAGTCATTGACAACTGCGACTTCGGTGAATCCACTCGACGCCAGCCGTTCCAGCTCTGCGCCTGCTTCATCCAGATACTCTTCGCCCTGAGCGTCGATCTGGTCCTGTTGTCCCGCACGCCAGCGACGCAGGGAGGTCAGGCGTTCGTCATCTGCCCACCTCATGTCGCCGGTGAGCTGAGCGAGAACCGCCGCCAAGACTGCTGGTTCGCTGGCTCGTGCGGCTGTTACAAACTCGGAAATGGGTGTCGGCATGAATGCCCTCCTACCATGTGGGGCTGTATGTTTCCCGGTTACTGCCAAGGTCGGTTAAATCCGGTCCTGGCGTCCTGCGCGGGACTTACGGATGAACCCAGTATGGAAGCCATGTCGCGCCGCCAGTAGACAGCGCATTGCTATGCGTGCATACGCCAAGCGCATGACCACCAGTTTCTCTGTGCGCCCGCCACCCCGGGCAGCAACTATTGACCGCTTCTTTTGTCCGTGCCAGGTCTTCCGCGGGTAGACGTGTCCAGCTCCTTAGCCGGACCCACTAGGGCGGCAACAGCGACACGATCAGAAGCATGGTGCCCAAATCGCGGAAGGCGGGATCTTTCTTTTGTTCTGGCCAAGGCAGCGCGCACGCTCGTCTGGGGGAAGGCTTGTTTGGTCAGGCGAATGGATCATGCTCGTCGCCTCCGGAACCAGAGCCCCAATTGGCGCGGAGGCATTTCTGGGCCAAGGGAAGCCGACGACCGCAAAACTTCTCACAGCAAAGTTTCGTCGGTAGGTGTGTTCGCCGCGGCTGGACTGGAGCGGCTTAGTCGCACCGCGGCTGACTCATCTGGGTCGCCTGGCCGACGGAGGTCTGCGGTGCTGTGGGGATCGTCTCGAGGGTTTAGGCAATTAGCTGTAGCAAGGTCTGCCAAAATGCGTTCGCATCCGGAGTCCAGCCACAACATCGTGACTGGATCCGGATGCGGACGTGGTGCAGGATCTTAGTTATTCACCCGTCTCGGGGTTGACCTCAGCGTTCTTAATCGCCCCAGCTTCGAGGCCGTACTTCTTCAGAATATTGGCGTAAGTGCCATCGGCGATCAGGGCGTTCATTGCGTTCTTCAGCGGCTCTGCGAGATCGCTGTCCTTCTTGAGAGTGATTCCCTCAGTAGTCACAGCAAATTTAGGGCCCGTGATCTTCAAGCCGCCGCCTTTCTGGACGGAATAGGTCCCATTGGCCAGCGTGAGGGCGGCAGCGTTGACCCGGTCGCTCTTGACCGCCAGCTGAATAGCTCCTTGGTCCGGGAACGTCTTGACATCAATGGGGGCTTTCCCCGCGTCGGTGCACTGTTTGCTGAAATCCTGCAGGTACTTAAGCGTGTACCCGCCATTTACCTCGGCGATGGAAAGACCGCACATGGCCGAGGGGTCTTCGGGGATCTCCGCCGCGGTGTCCTTAACGACGAGCCGATACCCGTCATCGAAGTAGCTGACAAAGTCGTACGTCTCCTTGCGCTTGGCGGTCACGGATGCGGCCGGCGCCCACGAATACGCGCCTCGGGAAACGCCCAGAAGGCTTTCCTCGAAGGTGGCATTCTTAGTCTCAAACTTGACACCGAAGTAGTTGCTTATGGCTTCTGCAAAGTCGTAGTCGAACCCGCTGACTTTTCCAGCCTCGTCGACGATGGAATAAGGGGGGTAATTAATGACTGGTACGGTGAAACCGGACGCATACTTCTCGGGAAGGCCATTCTTCAGTTCCGCTTTGGACGAAGAGGCTTGCGGGCTACCGCCGCAGCCTGCAAGCGCCCCGACCGCAAGAGCGGCGGCAAGGCCAACGGCCAACATCTTGTTCTTCATGAAGCTCCTCAAACCTGAGCTGAATCTGCTTCAGCTATCTCAATCGAGGGCGGTCCCGACCTCGTTGCTCCATCATGGAAGAGCTGCCGACCGCTGACTACTGATCTTATGGTTATGCCCGCCATGTGCCGCAGGTATGACCCACGGCACACGAGGTGCCCATCTACGTCCGGGGCCCGCCGTGCAGTTTGGAACAGCTTGATCCAAGTGTCCCTTTAACGGCGGGTACAACGCGAGGCCGAAACGTCCCCCACTGGCCACGCAGCGGCCGACTAATGCATTTACCACTGCCCCAGGAAGAGATCTCCGGGAGAAGGTCTGCAACTCTAGGAAAGAAAGTCCGTGACAAGGGGACTCTTGTCACGGGAAAGGGTGCGCCGACACGGTGCCCGAGACATAGGCGCCTTCCTCCCCGTCCGGCAAGGCCAAAGCTCTGGTTTTGGCAGTCCTTCCACAGCAGGACAATGCAACGGCCGGACTTACAGCAACCGTAGCAACACCGGTTCACTGGTTCAGGCATGGAGCGCAGACGCGAACCACGGGGTGT